>NZ_CP119566.1:3405235-3724441 GCF_029277445.1 Pararhizobium qamdonense
GGTGCCCGGACGCATCAGGGCGATCTTGCGGGCTAGCTCGCGCGGTCCCTTGATCACCTCGCCATTCACGGCAGTGATGACGTCGCCCTTCTTGATACCGGCCTTTTCACCGGGAGACCCCGGCTGCGGCTCGATGACAAGCGCACCGCTTGCCTCGGCAAGACCGAGCGATTCCGCAACATCCTTGTCGACCGGCTGGATCTGCACGCCGAGCCAGCCACGCGAGACTTCGCCATCCTTCATCAGATCGGTGACGACGTCCTTGGCAACAGAGGCCGGAATGGCAAACGCGATGCCGACATTGCCGCCCGACGGCGAGAAGATGGCGGTGTTGATACCGACGACTTCGCCGTTGAGGTTGAAGGTCGGACCACCGGAATTGCCCCGGTTCACCGCCGCATCGACCTGCAGATAGTCGTCATAGGGGCCGGAACCGATATCGCGTCCACGCGCCGAGATAATGCCGGCGGTCACGGTACCGCCCAGACCGAAGGGATTTCCGACGGCCACGACCCAGTCGCCAACCCGGACCTTGCTGTCATCGGCAAAGCTGACATAGGCGAACGTGCGTTTGGCATCGACCTTCAAAACCGCGAGATCGGTGCGGCTGTCCTTACCGATCAGCTTGGCATCCAGCTCCGTGCCATCGTTGAGAATGACGGTAAAGGCGGAGCCGTCGGAGACGACGTGATTGTTGGTGACGAGATAGCCGTCTTCGGAGATGAAGAAGCCCGAACCCTGCGATGTCGGGCGCAGGCGGCCCGGCTTGCCGTCGCGCGGTCCACGGTCGCGTTCGGCGCGCTTGTCGCCGTTCGGACCACCGAATTCCTTGAAGAAGCGCTTCAGCGGATGATCGTCAGGGAGTTCATCCAGCCCGCGGCCGCCAAAATCGAAGCTGAAGCCGTTGCCGGCGTCATCGGAAACAGGATTGGCGCGCGACTGGACGCGCACGGACACCACCGCCGGAGACACCGCATCGACCACATTGGCAAAACTGGGAACCTGCGGCGCCTCGATCTTGACGGCGGCGGCAAAGGACGGGGTGATGGCAGCGGGGATGCCGCTCGACAGCATGACGGCCGCCAGACCAGCAACGGTCGAGGTCTTCAAGACAGTTTTGAGGGAGGGACGCAGTGCGTTTGTTTGAAACATCCGGAGTGCCTTTTCTCTTCTTTGACATTTGGCTGACTGGAGGAACAGCCGATGAACAAGGAATAGTCGAGCGCACCTTACTGACTTGTGTCCGTAGAATGAACTTTTGGTAATGTTGGGAATAAACCAATGGCCTCACTGCCACCGGATGCCAGAGAAAGCCGCTGCAGCCAGAAACCTCTCTTGCCCCTCCAACAAAGGAAAGGAAATCAATCCTTCAAGATCGCATCCAGCCGCGCCTGCTCATCCGCAGACAGTGCCGTTCCCGTCACTTTGCCGGTCCGGCGCCTTGCAGCCGCCAGCATGGCCGCAGCACCAGCCAGAAGCAGCAGCACCGGCGCACCCCATAAAAGCAGCGTCTTCATCTCGAAGCGGGGATTGAGCAGCACGAATTCGCCGTAACGCGAAACCACATAGGCGATAACATCGTCGTCGCTGTCGCCATTGGTGATCCGCTCGCGCACCAGAAGCCGCAGGTCCTTGGCCAGTTCGGCATTGGAATCGTCGATGGACTGGTTCTGGCAGACCATGCAGCGCAATTGCGCCGACAGTTCCCGCGCCCGCGTTTCCAACGCCGGGTCGGCCAGAACCTCGTCGGGGTTGACGGCAAAGACCGGCGATATCGACAAAAGCAGGAAGACCAGGACGAGCAGCCGGCGGATCATGGCGCCGGCTCCAGCACCTGTTTCCTCGGCTTCTTTGCGCGCGAGGGTGCGCCGACCCTCAGGCGCCGGTCGCTCAGCGAGACCGCGCCCCCGGCCATCATGAACACCGTCCCGAGCCAGATGCAGAGGATCATCGGCTTCCACCAGACCCGGATGACAATACCGCCGTCCTTGATGTCATCTCCGAGCGAAACATAGAGCTGGCTCAAACCGAGCGTGCGGATACCGGCCTCCGTGGTCGGCATCTGCCGCGCCGTATAAAACCGCTTCGACGACCAGACATCGGCGATCTCGACACCGCCCTGGCTGATGGTGAAGTGCCCGGATTCCTCGCTATAGTTCGGGCCGTTGCCGTTGCGCAAACCGTCGAAACGCAGCGTGTAACCGCCAGCCTCCGTCGTCATGCCCGGCTTCATCTCGACGATATGCTCGGTCTCAAACGCCGTGACCGCAACAATCCCGATCAGCGTCACCCCAAGGCCGGCATGCGCCAGAGCCGTGCCGAAAACCGATCGTGGCAGGCCGGATACCCGGCGCCACGCCACGGCAGCTGTCACCTTGCCAAGCCCGGAGCGCAAGAAAAGCTCCGTCAGCGACCCGGCGATCATATAGGCCCCGAGCGCGATCCCGAACAGCGCCATCACCGGTCCGCCATTTTGCGCGTAGTAGATGACGCTTCCGGCAACCAGGCCGAATGCCACAGCTGCAAACAGGCGCTGACCGGCGCCCAGCAGATCGCCGCGCTTCCAGGCCAGAAGCGGCCCGAACGGCACCGCCAGCATCAGCGGCAGCATCAGCAGGCCGAAGGTCATGTTGAAGAACGGCGGCCCGACGGAGATTTTAGCCCCCGTCACCGCTTCCAGCGCCAGCGGATAGAGCGTGCCGATCAGAACCGTCGCGGCCGCCGTCGTCAGGATGAGATTGTTGAGAACCAGCGCCCCTTCGCGCGAAATCGGCGCAAACAATCCGCCCGCCTTCAGATGCGCGGCGCGGAAGGCAAACAGCGATAGAGCCCCGCCAATGAAGAGGATGAGGATCATCAGGATGAAGACGCCCCGCGTCGGGTCGGTGGCAAAGGCGTGGACCGAAGTCAAAACGCCGGAGCGGACGAGGAAAGTGCCGAGCAGCGACATCGAAAATGTCATGATCGCCAGAAGCACGGTCCAGATCTTCAAGGCCTCGCGCTTTTCCATCACCAGCGCCGAATGCAGCAGCGCCGTGCCGGCAAGCCAGGGGATGAAGGACGCATTCTCAACCGGATCCCAGAACCACCAGCCGCCCCAGCCGAGTTCATAATAGGCCCAGTAGGACCCCATCGAGATACCAGCCGTCAGACAGGTCCAAGCCGCCAGCGTCCACGGCCGCACCCAGCGCGCCCAGGCCGCATCGATACGGCCTTCGATCAGTGCTGCAATGGCAAAGGAGAAGCAGACGGAAAAGCCGACATAACCGAGGTAAAGCAACGGCGGATGGATGGCGAGCCCGATATCCTGCAGCACCGGGTTGAGATCACGCCCCTCGCCCGGCGCATCCAGCAGCCGGTTGAAGGGATTGGAAGTCAACAGGATGAACAGCGAGAACGATACGGCGATCCAGGCCTGGACGGCTAGGACATTGGCTTTCAGCGTCTCGGGCAGATTGTTGCCGAACACCGCGACCAGCGCCGAGAAAAACGTGAGGATCAGCACCCAGAGCAGCATCGAGCCTTCGTGATTGCCCCAGACGCCGGAAAACTTGTAGATCAGCGGAATTTGCGAATGCGAATTCTCCCAGACGTTCTGAACGGAGAAATCCGAGGTCACATGGGCATAGGTCAAAATGCCGAACGACAGCGCCATCAAGAGGAACGTGGCCTTGGCCGCCACCGTGCCGATCTCCATCAGCGCCCGGTCGTTGCGCAGCGCCCCGATGACCGGCAGCACGGCCTGCAACAGCGACGTGGCAAGTGCCAGAACCAGAGCATAGTGGCCAAGCTCGATGATCATTGGATATTTTCCTTGCCGCCGAGATTGACGCCCTGCGCCTTCAACCGGTCCGCCACGTCCTTGGGCATGTAGGTTTCATCATGCTTGGCAAGCACGGTATCGGCAACGAAAACCGGGCTTCCCTCCTTGAAACTCCCCTCGGCCACGACACCCTGCCCCTCGCGGAACAGGTCCGGCAGAATGCCCGTATAGGTCACCGGCACCTTGTCCAGCGTATCGGTGACGCTGAAGGTGATAGTCATGCCCTCACCGCGCTTGAGCGAGCCCGTCTCCACCAGGCCGCCCAGCCGGATGCGCGTGCCGGGGGCGACATCCGCCTTCATGAGATCGCCGGGCACATAGAAATAGGCGATGGCCTGGCTGAACGCGACCATGACCAGAAGCACGGCCCCAGCAATGAACGTCACGCCGCTGCCGATGATCACGAGGCGCTTCTGTTTGCGGGTCATTCCACGCCTCCATCGGCGTTCAGCCCAAGCTCGCCTGCCAAGGCCAGCAATTGCTTGCCTTCGCTGCCCTCCGCCGGGAAGACCGCGAGCCCCTGTTTCAGGGCATCGGCTGCCTTGTCCTTGTCTCCGAGCACGGAATAGGACCGGATGATCCGCATCCATCCTTCAAAATTCTTCGGCTCCGTCTTCAGCTTCTCCGCAAGGCTCTCGACCATGCCCTCGATCATGGCCGATCGATCGCCGATGCTCATGTCTCTGGCCGCCGCGATATCCTCGCTTGTGGGGTTGCCCGGCGGCGTGCCGGCCTGCTGCGCCGCGCCTGCCGCATCGCTGCCCTTGAGCCCGGCAATATGCTCGTTGACCAGCGGCAGCCAGGGTGCGCCGGCCGGCGATGTTTTGACGATCTGCTCGAAAGCTTCCAGCGCCTCCGGCATCTTGCCTTCCTGCTTCAGGGCCAGCGCCAGATAGAATTGCGCGCGCGGATCACCGGGCTCTATAGCGAGGAGCTTCTGCAACGCATCACGCGCCTCGTTGGTCACCAGCCCCCCGGACAGCGCAATCAGGCTTTCGGCATAGCCGCCGAGACGCACGGGCGTTGCCCCGCGTATCCGCAGCGCGTTGCGAAATGCCACTGCGGCTTCCTCGATCCGTCCGGTTCGATAATAGATCGGTGCCAGCACATCCCATCCGGCGCCATCCTCCGGATTGACAACCAGCTGCTGTTCGGCGCGTGCGATCAGGATGTTCATGTCTTCGCCGGGATTGGCCAGACGCGCGGCCAGCGGCGCATCCGGAACATCCGGATTGCCGGTGCGCAAGTAAAGACAGAGGCCGACGGCAGGCAGGATGAGGATGACGGCGAGCTGCGCCAGCCGGTTGCTGCGCTTGGCCGGCAACGCGGGCGCCGCAGCCTTCATCGCGTCGGTCGCAGTTAGCAGGCGGCGGGCGACCTCGGCACGGGCAAAACTCGCCTCGTCGCCGGAAATCAGACCGTTCTTCTCGTCACGCTTCAGCTCTTCCAGCTGATCGCGATAGACCTCGGCATCATGGGATTGGGGAGCGTCCGCACCTGCGGCGGCGCGCAGCAACGGAAGCAGCAGAACAGCGGCAACGGCCGCCGTCAGGGTGGCAACGAGAATCCAGAACAGCATGTGCGCTCAATTACTATGCGAAGCCTGCCATTCCAATCGGAAAACCGGAAATGACGGAAATTTGAGGCGTTTCGCCGCAACTGGCAAATGCGGTGATCAGCCCAGCGGCGTCCACGTCCCGTCGGCATTGCGGCAAGCGACCCCGCGGGCGACGCTATCCTGCCCCTTGACCGTCACCGTGTGGCTGTACTGGCGGCAGTTCTGCGAGCCGACCTGATAGGGTGCGGCGGCAATGACGGAGCCGCTGATGCCGGATCCCTGCCAGACAACAGGCTGCCCACCGCGCGATCCTTCCAAAGCCCGGTATTCCGCCTCCAGCGCCCGCTGGCGGTCGGCCTTGCTGATGGAAAGCCCCGCTTGCCGCCCGATCACGCCGCCGCCAAGGGCTGCGATATAGGATGCCGACGTGTTCGACGTGATCCCGCCCGCCAATTGACCGGCGTCACGCGACGCCGTGCCGCAGCCAGCAATCAGCAGCGCCGAGGCAATCAGGCACGCAGCCGGTGTCGCGGAAAGGATGGTCGGGAAACGGGCCTGGTTCTTCATCGTATCGGATAGCTCTCGCGGTTTCCGGTGCATCGGCAGACCATGGCTCGGCGTCGCGCCGATTCATGGCTCATTATCTTTTTACATTCCCCGCATACGCAGGCAACATCGCAGCGGTCAAAGGCGTCTCATTGCGGAATTTTACCCGCAATCCTGTCAAAAAAGTCACGTCACAGCGGATAGTACATCCCCTTATGACACAGCGGGTAGCACGATCTGCGCCTTCAGCCCGCCGCGCTCGCCGCGCGATAGTCCCAGAGTGCCTTGATACTCCCCGGCAATCTCGCTGACGATCGACAATCCGAGGCCGGTCCCCGGCTTGCTTTCATCCAGCCTTTTGCCGCGCTTGATGGCAATGCCGATCTGCTCCGGCTCCAGGCCCGGACCGTCGTCATCCACCTCGATGGCAATCCAGTTGCGCCGCCCCGGATCTTTGCCCTGCACGCCCTCGGGCGCGATCTGGGCGAGGATGTGAACCTGTTCGGTCGCATAGCGCGCAGCATTGTCGAGCAGGTTGCCGACCGTTTCCTCGACATCCTGCTGCTCCATCGCGAGAATGAGGCCGGGCGGCGACACCGTCAGCAAAAAGGTCTTTTCCGGGTGCAGCCGGCGCATGACACGTACAAGCCGCTCAAGCACGGGCTCCACCTCGGTGCGCGCCAGAACCGATTCCCGCTGGGCAGCGATGCGGGCGCGGTTCAGATAGGATTGCACCTGCATCTGCATCGCATCCGCCTGCGCCTTGACGAGATCGCCATGCGGCGCCTCAAGCACTCTAGCTTCGTTGATCAGGACGGCCAGCGGCGTCTTCAGCGAATGGGCGAGATTGCCGACCTGCATGCGGGCGCGCTCGATAATGCGCCGGTTGCTGTCGATCAACGCGTTGACTTCGCTTGCCAAAGGCTGGATTTCGCGCGGAAATTCGCCGTCCAGCCGCTCGCTTTCGCCGCCACGAATCTTTTCCAGCGACCGGCGCGCCTGGTCGAGCGGTCTGAGCCCGAAGAGAATGGCCAGCGCGTTCATGCCGAGGCCACCGAAACCGAAGATCGATAGCGCCAGATAGAGATTGCGGTTGAAATCGTCGATATCGGCTTCCAGCACGTCGCGATTGCCCGCAACCCGAAACCGGGCCGTATGCCCCTGAATGTCCAGAACGACTTCCGTTTCCGCCACTTCAACTTCGTTGTTGAAGGAATCGACGGTGGTGTAGAAGCGCTCGTAGCGGATGTCGAAGGGAACCTCGTCTACGCTTGCGATCGGCAGCTTGCCGGACCCAAGCGATGTGGAAATCAAAGGCGGCGTGTTGAATTCGCCGATCGGCTCGACGATCCAGTACCAGCCCGTCTGCGGCTGCGAAAAGCGCAGGTCGCCAAGCTGCGGACTGCCCGCCAGGACCGACTTGTCGTTGACGACGATCGAGTTGATGACATTGTAAAGCTGGGCGCGCAGCAGATCCTGAAAGCCGCGCTCGGACCCCTGCCGGTAGAGCGTCGAGATCACCACGCCGATTACCACCAGCGCCGCCACAGCCCAGATGGTGGACACCAGAAGAACGCGTGCGGTCAGCGATTGCGGGCGCAGCATCACGGATGCCGCCGGATGGCGTGAAAGGACAATACCACAAGCCCGCGTTGATGGCGCATGGACGGCCCGTTGTCACGGTTGATGAGAGTGATCCCGCTCAGGATTTCACTTCCTTGCTGGCCATGCCCGGCGCCTGCATGCGGTAGCCAAGGCCGCGCACGGTTTCGATCAGGTCGTTGCCGATCTTCTTGCGAAGCCGGCCGACGAAAACCTCGATCGTGTTGGAATCGCGATCAAAATCCTGGTCGTACATGTGCTCGACCAGTTCGGTGCGCGACACCACCTGCCCCATATGGTGCATCAGATAGGACAGAAGCCGGAACTCGTGCGAGGTCAGCTTCAGCGCCACGCCGTTGACCAGCGCCTTCGAGCCCTTGGTATCCAGCCGCACCGGCCCGCAGACGATTTCGGAGCTTGCGTGCCCGGCCGCACGCCGGATCAGCGCCCGGATGCGGGCCAGAACTTCTTCCACATGGAATGGCTTGGTGACGTAGTCGTCGGCACCGGCATCGATTCCTGCGACCTTGTCGCTCCAGCGGTCGCGGGCGGTCAAAATCAGGACCGGCATGACCTTTCCGGCACCGCGCCATTTTTCCAGCACGGTGATGCCGTCCATTTCGGGAAGGCCGATGTCGAGGATAACAGCGTCATAGGGTTCCCCCTCGCCGAGATAATGGCCCTCTTCGCCGTCGAAGGCCTGATCGACGACATATCCGGCTTCCTTCAGCGTGTCCGTCAATTGACGGTTGAGGTTGACGTCGTCTTCGACCACCAGAATGCGCATGAACAGACTTTCTTCCCTTGCGCGCCAGCATTTCCCAAAAAATATGCCGTCGCGTTGCAACACGAGAGTTCTACTTACCTTATTTCATCCGTTTCGAGAATGTTTACGGCAAGCATTGTGCAGCTACATCGGCACCCGCATCGTCACCTTTTTCGGGCGGCCGCCATTCCCGGGGATAAGCACCGTGACGACACATTTTCCATCGCCCGTCGGCTGCGCCGACAGGAGCTCGCCGCCGGTCTTGGCCACCACCTCGGCCGCCGCCTGGCCGCAATCGCCATCCACGGCAACAACCATCGATGGCACATCAATCGCCGGCGGCGCGAATCCGGAAAGGCCCGCTGCAAGCGTTGCTATGATCAAGGGTGAGGACATGAACGCACTTTCGGATTGAAAACAAGATGGACGGCTTGGGAAGCATCGTTGCAGTTTTAATAACCGATACAGTCTGAATGGCAAATGAATGTCCCGGCAACAGCGGGTTTTGCCCGATGTCTAGCGCAAACGAGACCGGGCGGAAATCCGGCCCCAGATGGCAATCAGGCCACCCACAGCTGCCGAAAGCGCGGTCAGCCCATCCACAACGCCGGTTTTGTCCTCGGGCGCGATCTCCAGTCCCAAAAGATTGGCGCAGGATGCTAGGATTGCAACCACACCACCCCAGATGGTCTTCGACATGTACCAGGTCTTCACATCGTTCATTTTACGCTCCTTGTCCGGGGGCTTGATTTGCGTGTGATTTGAAAGGGAAATTGCAATTTAAAGCTCAAGCGAAGCCTGCGCCGGAACGCCGAATGCAACCTTCTGCCCGCGCTGCCGGATGCGTACCGACAGCGCTGCCTGCGGTACCCCGAAATCCTCGATCTCCAAACCGGCGCCGTAGTCCAGCACCGGTGCGGACACATCGAAGGACCGCTTGATGACGGCGCCGTCGAAGATATCGACGCGATATCTCTCCTCGGGTTCATCGAGCGCGATGTCGCCGTCCAGCCAGTGGTCGGCGTCGCGGCGGGCGCAGCGAATCCAGGTGATTCGGATAGCGCCGCCTTCCAGACGCCGCCCGCGCAGATGGACCGGCGCCACCGGCGTCTCCGCCCTCAAGCCCCCGGCAAAGGCAAAGGGGCCGGTCGGTGTAACGGCCTGTCCAGCGGCCTCGGCAATCCAGTTGATCACGCGCCCCGCCTCGTCGGCGCTCAGCCCAAGCGGCCGAACCGCCGCGTTCAAAACCACCACTGCAGTGCCAGCAGCCGCCCCGGCCAGCATCGCGTCCGTCGTCCCGTTGAGTCCGCGCAGCAGTTTCGTCAGCCGCCAGCGCCCGGCGGAAATTTCCTGCGCATTTTCAAAACCGATGATTTCCCAGATACCGTCCAGCGACAGCACCGCGATGCGGTTGCGCCCGTTGAGAACGGACAAACGCCCCACAGACGACAATCCGCCGAAATGCAGGTCCAGCGTCAACGCGCGCGCGGCATCAAACCGGCCGGTCACGCCGGCTACGAGCGGTTCTGCAAGCACCCCCGTCTGCCCCGGCTGCCCGAGCCGCACCCGCGTCTGATAATCCTCCGCCACTGCCGATGACAGCAACGTCACCGCGCGCCACGGCCGCGCAAAAACAGCCGCCCGCGCAAAACTGCTGGCATTGCCCGTCTCGTATTGCGGCAAATCCATCAGGTGCACGACGGGCGAAAACCCGTCGGATGGAGCACGCGGCGCGCTGACCGGCTTTAACGGCTGGACCGCACGCCCGCCACCCGACGCCACAAACGCCCGCGCCTCGAGCGTGCGCGCGGCACCGTCCTCGATCCGGCTGATGACAAACGGACCCGCAGGCCCCTCTTCAAACGACACCACATCGCCCGGCTCGAACTCAAGTGCTGCCGGCGACAGCGAAAAGCGAACGCTGCGGCGCGAGACCTGATGATCGCGCAGTGCATCCTCGACAGCGCTTGCCGCCGCGCCATCATGCATCACCCCCGGCAGCGACAGCCGCAGCACCCGTTCATTGCCTGGCGATACCCGGCGCGACCGCGCCGTCGTCCGCTCAAACGCGTTTTCCGGATCGAACCGGTCGAGAATGGCCTCGCTGCCGAAATCGCTGTCATGCCCGCGCGTCTCCTCAAACAGCGCCTGCCCGTCGATATCCGCCAGCACCGAAATCACATCCGGCTGCGACGCCTGCTTCATCCGCGAGCGAAACCGTAGCGTCCCGCCGTCCTCCACCGCATCGATCTGCAGAGCCGCCATCAGCGGTTCCAGCACATCGCGCGCCGAAGCCTGCTCCGACTGCACATAACCGGTGAGATCGCCGCTGACGCCGCTGACATCGCCGCCTTCAAACCCGTGATCCGCAAGCACCGCCGCAATCACTTCGGCGGCTGTCGCAGAGCCCAGCCGCCCATTCACCCAGTGCCCGGTCTGCCAATTGGCACTATCGGACCAGAGCCCGGTATTTTCCGGAAAGGCCGGCATCGGCCGCGCATCCCAGGTCCAGACGAACATGTGATCCGCATCGACGCATCCGGGCGCACCGTCCCCCTGCCAGAACCGGTGCTGCGCCTGCAGGAACCGGCGCTGCATGGCATCGCAGCGAGCACCGTTCGACGCATAGGGCGCCGCCGATTCGGATGATTTCGGGTCGGTAAAGACGTTCGGCTGGTTCGCCCCCTTGTCGATTGCCGGGCAACCCAGTTCGGTAAACCAGATGGGCTTGGCGCCCGCAGTCCAGGCGGTCGGAACGGCCTGCTCGGCGCCGCCGATCCGGTTGCGATGCCTCTGCCCCCACCAATTGGCAATATCCTTGTAGCGGTAGACCCACGGCTTTCCCGCCATGCCGTCGGTGATCGGCGTGCGGATCCGGTCGCGGCGATCCTCGGGGCTGGCATAGTACCAGTCGTAGCCCTCGCCCGCTGAAATCATCGCCTGCATCGCCTCCGCATCCTCCGCCAGCCGGAAGCCGTCGGGATTGCCGAGCGTCAGGTCGCCGTCGCGCCAGTCGGAGAGCGGCATGTAATTGTCGATCCCGACCGCATCGATATCGGGCGAAGCCCAGAGCGGATCGAGATTATAGAACACGTCGCCCGATCCATCCGGCGGATGGTAGCCGAAATATTCGCTCCAGTCGGCTCCATAGGTGAGCTTGGTGGTCCCTCCCAATATCCCCCGCACATCGGCCGCAAGGCCGATCAGCTTTTCGACGAAGGGAAAAGCGCCCGTCCCATCGCGCAACTGCGTCAGTCCGCGCAATTCGGAACCGATGATAAACCCCTCCACCCCGCCCGCTGCCTTCGCCAGCAGCGCGTAGTGAAGTACCAGCCGGCGATATCCCTCATCTTCGGTGAGGGATCTTACCGACGTCCCCGAAACCCAAAAATCGCCTTCTGTGGCATCGCCGCAAAACGCCGCCACTTGCGTGCGCGCCGCCGTCGTCCTGTCGGCACTGCCGGGACGGCCCGGTGCCGGATGCGCGGTAATGCGCCCCCGCCAGGGATAGACGGGTTGCCCCGTGCCGCCATAGGGATTGGGGAGCGTATTCCCGGCTGCAATGTCCATCATCACGAAGGGATAGAGATAGACCTTCAGCCCGCGCGCTCTCAGATCGGCGATCGCCATGGTCACGCTGGCATCATCCGGCGTGCCGCCATAGGCCGGGCCACCCTCGTTGCGGCTCACCAGTCTCGCATCGCCGCGTGAAAATCCCGACACCGACCAGGGCCGGCTTTCGCCCCGCCGCACCGCCGTTTCCACCCCCGGCATGATCCGGCACTGGCCGGCCCGCAGATCCGTTCCGAACCACGAGACGACCAGCGCCACCCGTTCAAGGTTCGGGCACAGGGCCTGCAATTCGTCGATCGAGGCATGCCAGTCGGACCCGGCGTGAAAAATATTACGGTTGATCAACCGGCGCGAACCGGCCCCTGTCTCTTCGGTCACCACGCGGGGATCATAGCCATGCTCGCTGGAACCCGGAATGATCGTGATCGCCCGGATCTGCTTTTCCAGCGTGCCAACCGGCCGCAGCACCTCGAACTGGATCACCGGTATCCGGTTGCCGTAGCTATCCAGCGGCAGCCGCTCGAACACGGCATAGGCGAGCCCGCGATAGGCCGGCGCCTTGCCCGCGCCCTGCTTCGCCTCGATGAGCGGATCGGGCAATTGACTGCCCGTGCCGCGATAGATCCGCATCTCGATCCCGGTCAGATCCAGCTCGCGCCCATCCGCCCAGACGCGGCGCACGCAGGCAATTTCGCCCTCGCAGATCCCCAGCGCAAAATTGGCATAGTAGCGGAACGTCTCGACGCGCGGCCCGCTCGCCTTGCCGCCCTGCCGCTCGACCCGCACCTCCTCCTCGAACCGCGTCGCCCAGATGAGCGTGCCGCCGATGCGCACCGTGCCATAGGCGCGGGTGATCGCCGTGCCGTCCTCGGCGCCTGGAATACGTGCGTCGCCCAGCCGGGCGCCGGAGACCGTTTGCGTGCCGTTGATGATCGAGCGGTCGATGACAGAACCCGCCAGCGCGCCAGCCGCCCGGCCAAGCACAGCGCCGACCGGTCCGAATACGCTGCCAAGCGCTGCGCCGGCCGCCTGCAGAACAATAGTTGCCATGATCGTCAGACCTTTTGCGGAAAACGGAACACACCGGCGATCCGCCGCCGCCAGGAGGGCACCAGCGCCGATTCGATCACCGCCGCCTGCTCATAGGCATGGATGAACCGGTCGCCGGTTGCGACAATCCCTGCATGTTTGGCCGGCAGATCCGGCCGCCAGCAAAACAAAAGCAAGTCCCCCGGCCGCATCTGCGCCACCGCCAGCTCCACGCCGAAATACCGCAGCGCCGCTTCGCGCAACCGGTCCTCGCCGCTCCTCTCCGCCCAGTCCGGCTGATAGGCCGGCGGCAGTTCAGGCTCCGCGCCATGGATCTCCCGCCACACCCCGCGCACCAGCCCCAGACAATCGCAACCGACCCCCTTCAGGCTCGCCTGATGCCGATACGGCGTCCCAATCCAACTCCGCGCCACCGATACGATCCGGCTTGTAAAAGCATTCCCCCGGTCTCCCTCTTCTTCCCCACGGGCAGCCCCGTCTTCCCCTTCTCCCCCACGGGGAGAAGGGGGCCCGAAGGGCCGGATGAGGGGCCCCACACGCTCCGAACCATCCACACACCCGCTCACACCCCGCTCACTCATACAACACCCGCCCATCATGCACCGCATCGCCATCCGCATAGCCAAAGGCAAAATCCGTCCCCGGCATATGCGGAAATCCCTGGAAATTCACAGCGTTCGCAAACACCGTCCCACAGGTGGCAAAACTCTTGTCGCATCCCGCCGTCACCGCAAACCTATCTCCCGCCGAAAGCGGCAAAGGCGGCGGCAGCCAGAGCGACAGCGTCATCCCGTCAGCATCCCTGCGGTGATCCTCGATATCGGCAACATGCCCGGCATTGGCACCGGCAACGAATGTGACCATGCCGTACCGGAAAAAACCCGCCACCGCCGCATCGAGCCCGCTCACCCGTATCCGCGTCCCGTCCAAAACAGCTGCGATCGTACCGCTGCCCCGGTACGCCGGATTGCTGACATCCACCTTGCATCGCCGGTCACCGAATACGGCGTCGCAGCGCCGCCCGTAAATCCGCCCCTGTACTTGATCCAGCCGATGTGTCAGCCGCCGCAGCTCGGCGCGAAAGGCGCCGCCTGCCGCCACGACATCGCCGATCTCCTGCACCCGCAGCAGAATGCGCTGGTCCGGCGCCTGCCAGTTCACCTGGAACACCTCGACCTTGGCGCCGTCATACCGTCCGGCGATCACATCCGCCTCGCTGATCGCAATGCTGGAAAAACCGCCGGCGATCTCGCCCGCCTCGACGGAAAGCCCGCTGGCCACCTCGCTGTCGGCCGCCTGGAAACCGCTCGCCGCCGAAAAACCGGTACCGTCGAAGGTGAGATCATGATCGTGCTCGGTAAAGCCGAGCACCGTCCCGTCGCGCCGCGTCACCCGCCAGCAATGGCACATGGTCGTCGCGTCGCCGCTCAGATGTCCGGCAAGCGCTGCAGAAAGCGTTCTCATGGCTTGATCTCCACCAGAGGAATGGTCGGAATGCGCCCGGCCTGAAACTGCCCCAGATCCACATCGATCCGGTCGGTATCGAACCGCACCGGCACATCGAATTCGAACCCGGCCTTCACCGCAGCCCCATCAGCCGGAATTTTCGAAGCCAGAAACGTCACCCGGCCGCTCGCCGCATCCACCGTAAAATCGGCAGGCGCTGCCAAAACACCGCCGACCGACACCAAAACCGTCCCCAAAACCGGCTTGGCGATCTCGCGCACAGTCACACCACCGGCATCGCCATAGGTCTTCACCAACTGAAAAACTGCGCTCACGCCATCACCGGCACCGATCACCTGGTCATGCCCTGAGACCGCACCACCCGGCACGCAGGATTTGAAATCCAGCGGATCGCGAAACCGGAAGCCATAAAGCTGCCCCGCCCGCGCCTCGAAAAATTCCAGCACCGCATAGAGATCGCCGATCGACTTGATCCCCGAGCCCGCATCATAGTGCCTGCGCGCATCGCGCCAGCGCCGGTTGCGGTTTTCCCGCCCGTTCGAAAGACTGACAATATCCGTGCGCCGCACCGGCCCCCCACTCGTCCCCAATGCCAGACGCAAAGGAAACCGGACCTCGTGAAATCCTGTTGCCATGATATTTTCCGTTGTTTGTTGAATCGGTTGGCAGCGGATCTTCAGAGATCGCTCTATGCCGTCAGATGCTTATCCACCGCACCGCCATTATCGCCCGCAAGGGACGGAATGAAACCGTTAATTCCGGAGCCTGTCTTCGACCCAGAAACCGTGCTCTTTGAAGCACCATCCAGTCGCCTCTGCGCACATGTGGCAAAGGACGGCAGGCCGCTTCCGGAGAAAATTGGAGACGCAAGCTCCACAGGCACCGCCATAGGCGCAGACCAAACCGGGTTTGCGGACATGGCCGTGAGCTCCAGCCGTCCCATCACTCAATATTCCAGCCTTTTGCGCCGGAAATCATTTTTTTCAAAATGACGGAACTTGAGCACATCGAGCTGGTTGAAGACGTGCAAACAGCAAAAATAAACTCAAAGTGAGGAAATCCCGATGATCCGCTCCGTTCTTATCGCAGGCGCCACCATTGTGGCCCTTTCGACCTCCGCCTACGCACAGAATATGACTGTGACATGCGACGACGCCGGCATGACAAAACTCAAATCCGAAGCCGAAACCGTCAAGCAGGAACACAGAACCGAAGTCATGGCCGCCATCGGCGACGCCAGCATGGCCATGCAGGCCGGCAAAATGGACGAATGCATGGCCTCCATGCAAAAGGCCATGACAGCCATCCACAAATAGGCCGCCAAAGCCAACCGAATGTAACGAGGCCCGCTGAGATCGCGGGCCTTTTTCGATGTAGAACCGTCTACAATGGTGTTTTCAAGACGCCAGACGTAATCGTTAAGCAGCCGCGTCCCCGGAAACGTGACAAGTCCGGATAATGCCAGACTATAAAATCATTTCAGAACCGGCATCACAGGAAGGTCTGCTGACGACTCCCAAGACAAATGCGCAACAAGTCCACGAAAATACGGATAGGTCGCAAATCGACCGACCTTTGATAGATATGCGTTAATATGCGTTTCGCCGACATCCGGTACATGCCGGTACATGATGTAATAGGTAGCTTCTACATTCAGCAGCTTGGATTTGCCTTTTGTAACTTCCGTATGCCAATCGATGCGCGCGCTCGCAACCAAAAGCTCCGCGTCGTAAGTAACATTGACTACGCCACCATCGTAACCACGGATGAGTTGTCCCTTACCTTTCCGCTCCGCCTCCAAGGCGGAGTAGTATTTGGGCTTAACTGAAAACTTGACATCCATCATCCTCACATCGACCAATTCGACGCTTTCGACAATCTTGTCATATGCAGCCACAGCGGCCGCTTTTTCGGCAGAACCGTTTTTTGAAAGTTCATCGCTCATACCAGAGCTGATCTCCGCGCTTGCCGATCCCCACCGTAGTTGTCATTCGATCGTTGCACGGGCCGGGGTGATACGGGCCTTTCCGTAATAATCTGAATGAGGGCTTTGGCGGTGTCATTCGATGAAGCCTTTGTCGCGCCACTCGCAACATAGTCGGTTGTCATCATTTTGTGCCAACTTCCCGCCCACGCGCCGTTTTCAACGACAACATCCTCGAAATGCGCCGCAGCCTGCGTGCACAACATTTTCGGCTGGCAGCCCAAAGCCAAAAACACTTTCGCAATGCTTTCAATGGTCAGGTTCGCGTCGTCAGACAGGATTTGAGACACCCAGGCAGCAGACACGCCAATGCGCTTGGCCAGCTCCGCCCTCGACACGCCTGCAGCCTTCATGCCGCGCATGATTTCATATTGAATATCGGCACGCAGCTCTTCAGTTGCGAAGATAATAGCTTCTTTTGCATCAGTGGGGCCGAATTTCATTCATTTTCTCCCTTGAGCATAGTCGTCAAGCCTTCGCGCAGCGCTTTCTAATGCGCTGCGATCAGCTGCGTTCTGCTTCTTGCTGGTATCAATCCCGGTCGCGACAAATATGTCGCCGACAAGGCCACCATAGACCCTCAGTTGCCATGCCTTGAATGCCCATACGGTCACCCTCGTTCCAGCTTTGTTTCCAGTCGCAAATCTGCCCTCCGATTTCAATTTCTCATTGTCGAGAAAGTCGAAACCGTCATCTGCAAAAAATTTCATCCATTTGAGACAACGGGCCTGTTCCTTGATGTCAGCCTTCTTGAACTGCTTGGCGACATGCCTTTCCATGGCAATCTTGTAACGCTTTCCTGCGCATACTTCGATCAAGTCATCCATGCGCTCTGGCCACAATCATTAAGTTAAGACTTAATATTTGACAACACGTTAATCAAGACGCCTCACCGCTCTCGTCAACTGTTGCACGTTGGACACGCTCACCTATACCGAGAAAATCAGGTGATTCACATACAACTATGAATTTGCGAAAATATTCGCAATCGTGTTGCATCAGTTGCGCACAAATCTTGTGATTAAAATTTTTAAACACATGTTCTTGTGATGAATTTTCAACGACCGCATTTTTTTGCGCGGCCTCAAATTCGGAATAAATACAAAAAGAAGACCGACCTCACATCCCCCGCCGCCCGCGCCCCACCGTGCGCGTCAGCATTGCCGCAATCTGTCCCTCCGACTTTCGAAAGCTCTGCGCATCCGGCGCCGTCACGTTGAAGACGACATTCATCGCCGCACCGCCGCCGGAAGATGCCACGCCCAGCGAGCCGTCGGAGCCGCGCTTCAAGGGCAGGATCGCCTCCGACCCGGCCTCGCCCATCAGCCCCATCTGTCCATCCATCGGAAAATAGGTCGGCGCGGAGACGATACCGCCGGCGGCAAACGGCGTCACCCGGCCCGGCACGCCGCCATTGGCAAAGGCAGTTGCCCCACTCAGGCTTCCCGCAAGCCCCGAAATCACCGATCCGAGCAACCCTTCCAGCGGCTTCAACCCCGCCGAAAGTGCGATCTCCGTCAGCCGCAATCCGGCGCCGCGCAACACATCCTCCAGCCCCTTGCCGCCGCGCGTCGCCGAAGCAAGAGCCCCCGTCAGTGCCGCGCCGAACGCGTGCGAGCGCCGCTCCAGATCGTCGAGCACATCCTTCAGCGCATCCGCATCCTCGGCCGCCCCCGAGAACCCGATCCCATCACCGTCCATCATCATCTCCTTGAAAAAAATATCCGCAGTCTCAGTCCGGAAACGCCGCCATCAGCATCTCCAGTCCCGAGCGGCCAGGAACCGGCGCAGCAGGCTTCAAACCGCCCAACGCCGCCTGCATCTCACGCGGTGTCATCGACCAGAAGACGGCCGCCGGAAGCCGCAGCAGGCAAAGCCCGGCATGCATCACCGCTTCCCAGGGAAACGGCGACGGCAGTCCGTTGCCCGCTGCGGCGTTCAAGGGTTTGCGGCATCCTCCGCGCCGCCGAAAGTCACCGCCAACAGCTCGCCGGTCAGCCGCGCCAGCCCGGCAAGTCCACCATCGATGCTCATGACGGCGACATCCTCGTCCGATACCAGGTTGCCGCCGCCGCGAAGGCCGGCGCTCAAGATCCGGATCATATCATCAGCCTTCAGCCGCCCGGCCGAAAAGCGCGCCGCCAGCTCCATCAGATTGTCGGCCGCAAACGCCGTCTCCAGTTCGGCCAGGCTGCCGAGCGTCAGACAAAGAATGCGCCGCTCGCCGCCGATGACCGCCTCCACCTCGCCCCGGTGCCGGTTCGCCCGGCCGCTGATGCCCAGCGCGCTCATCACAGCGCCGCAAAAGTCAGAGCACCGGCCGATTCCAGTGCCGTCTCGAACAGGATTTCGCCATTATACTGGCCGGAATATTCGAGCGCCGTCACCTGAAACGGACCCGTCAGCGTGCCGAAATCGGGAATGACGATCTGCCAGTTCAAGATGGCGCCGTTAAAGAACGCCGCCCGCACCAGCGCATCCGAATTCTGATCCTTGAAGATCCCGGCACCCGAGACCGATGCCCGCTGCACGCCCGCGCCGCCAAGCAGCTCTCGCCATCGCCCCGCCGATTCCGCGTCTGTCGCGTCCACCGTCGCGGCGTTGAACGCCAGCCGTTTCGAGCGCAACCCCGCCACCGTCAGATAAGAGTCGCCATTGTCGATCTTCAAAAGAAGATCCTTCCCCTTCTGCGCCACCATGCCTTCATCCTTCCGCACAACAAAAAGGCGCCCGGAAGGACGCCGGCAAAATCATCTTCCGCTTTCGCGAAACCTCACTCCGTAACAGCCCGGAACACCATTTCCGCCACATGCCCTTTGGCCTTGGCATCGCGGCTGATCTTCGTGCGCCGATGCAGGATGCTGACCAGCGCAACCCCGTTCAAAACGAGCGGCGCATCGTCCAACAAAGCCCGGACCCGCGCGGCAATCTGTTCCGCCGTGCGGCCTCCACCTTCGCCGGTCAGCACGTTCAGCGTGATCAGATGCTCTTCGCCCGCCTCGCTTGCCGTCGATGCATCCAGGCTTTCGATCCCGGCAATGGAGATACATGGCCGGTGCGATCGTGCCTGCAGGTGATCGTGAACACCGCCCGGCCCGATCAAGGACGTCAGAGCCGCATCACCGGAAAGCTTGAGGAAAATCGCCTTCTGTAGAGCGCTTGCAGCACTCATCGCCCCTCCTCCGTGCAACGGCAGACCAGGTAGCGGCGCGTTTCGTCGGGATCATGAAAGGCCTGGATCGTGAAAACCCGTGCCCCCTTGCAAAACCGCATACCAGCCTGCAGATCCGCGCGAAACCGGATAGAAATCCGATGCGTGACGGTAAAGACCGCCGCATCCGCCTGCTCTTCGTGTGTGACCGAAACAGGCTCGATCCGCGCCCAGAGCGAGGTCACCAGCGCAAAACCTGCAACAATGCCGCCCTGGCCGTCGCTGGCGTCGTCGCGCATCTCCAGGTCCAGCCGGTGCGAAAGCTGTCCGGGATCGACCGCAGCCATGCTCAAAGCCCCCGCCGGCAAAAGGGTGCGATCAGCCGGTCGTAACCGGCAGGCACCGCCGCCGGCTGGTCACCGGGCGAGACCGCGCCGCGAAATTCGTAGAGCAGTGCCGCATGCAACAGCATCGCCCGTTTCAGCGTATCCGGCACATCCGCACCCGTTGTTCCGAAACCAGCCGTAAAATCGATCTCGATGCCGTTGATCGCCTGTCCCGGCTGCGGATGCTGCGGCAGGATCAGCCGCGCCGGACGCGCCTGTCCGTCCAGCACGAAACCGGCGCTATCGATATCAGCAGGCGTCCCGCCGGCATCATAAACCGTAACGGCTTCAATTGTTTGCACCGGCCCCCTGCCAATCTGAATCACCCGCGCCGGCGGCCAGTCGTCGAGATAGAGCCGGAAGCTTCGCGTCAAAAGTGAAAGTCCGGTCTGGCGCTCCAGATGCTCGCGCACGGTGCGGATCAGCGCTGTTATCAGCGCATCCTCGGCATTTGTTTCGACGCGCAGATGCGCCTTCGTCTCGGCAAGCGTCAGCGGCTCGCCAAGCGGCGGCGCCGTTTCGGTGATGGTCATGGAATTCTCCGATGATATGCGGTGAGCGCGATAAGCACAAGGCAATTGGATTGGGTGGACGCAGCGGGAGGGGAGCTGCGTCCACCCTCGCGCGACTGCGGCAGGGAAGACCGCGGCGCGAATGGGTGCCGTCCTTTCAAAAAAGGGCGGCTTGGCGCTACATTCAAGATGCAGCGAATTTAATCAGCTTGATAGCCTCGAAATTTTGAACGCCCCCGCCCACCCGCTTGGTGGTGTAGAACAGCACATAGGGCTTGGCAGAATAGGGATCGCGCAGCACCCGCACGCCGGTGCGGTCGACGACGAGATAGCCGGCGGCAAAATTGCCGAAGGCGATTGCGGTGCTGTTTGCGCCGATATCCGGCATGTCCTCAGCCTCGGCAATCGGAAAGCCCATCAGCGAGGCCTGCTCCCCTGCCGCCACCGGCGGGCGCCACAGATAGTTGCCGTCGGCATCCTTGAACTTGCGGATCTCGGCCTGCGTCCTGCGGTTCATCAAGAAGGCGGCGTTCTGCCGGTGGCCGGCCTTCAGCGCATAAATCGCGTCGATCAGCGTGTCGGATGGCCCGCTCGTCTGGAACGCACCGGCGGCACCGGTGGCGATATAGCCGATATTGCCCCAGCTCCAGCTCGCTTCATCGACATTGGTATAGCTTAAGAAGCCCTTCGGCTTGTTGGTGCCGTCGCCGGAAACGAAGGCCGTACCTTCCTGCTCGCCAAAAGCGATATCCACCTCGGAGGCGATCCAGTTCTCGATATCGACGGCCGCGTCGTCGAGCAGGGCGGCCGTCGCCGCCGGCATGGCATAGAGTTCCATGGTCGGAAAGGAGAGCTCGGCCAGCTGCGGCGTTGTGGTCTGCGGCCGCGCGGCGGTTTCCGAGACCCAGCCCGTCGCCATGCCCGACAGCGCAAACGGCTTCTTCAGGACCGCCCCGGACACCTGCCGGACCGTTGCCATCGCGCGGATCGGCGACACCACAGACAGCCTGCGGCCGATTTCCGTGTCGGTCTCGTTGGGCACCAGATAGCCGCCGTCGCTCGCCGAACCGATCGAAAACGCCTTGGCCTCCAGTTCGCGCAGCGCCTGCTCGTCGCCGCGGCGGATATAGCTTTCGAATGCCGCCTTGTGCTCCATCGTCTCCAGGCTTGCTTCGCCGCTGCGTCCCAGCGCCGGGCGCGCCTTCTTCAGCGCCAGCTGGTCGATGACGCGCTTCTGCTCGTCCATCGTGCGCGCGATGCGGTCCATCTTGTCGCGGGTCACGACATCGGCCGTCAGCTTGCTTTCCAGCTCCCCCAGCCGCCGGTCGTTGGTTTCTTTGAATGCCTCGAAAGCGCCCATGAAATCCTCGAATGCCGCCGTCATGGTGTCCGGCGCAGTCTTGATTTCGGGTGCCACGCTGATCATCTCAGTCATCCCTCATATCCTTTTGTCAGAGAGCTTCATCATCCGGGCCGCCCGCCGCATCGTGCGCACGAGCTCCGTTTCGGTATCGCGGAAGAACCGCGCATTCTTGACGTTCGAAACCCGCGCCGATGGCAGCATCGGAAAGGTAACGATCGAGATTTCCCAGAGATCGGCCTCCAGAATGCGGCGCACGCCGGTCTTGCCGTCGGTCCTTGCCTTGACGGTCTGGAAGCCGATCGACAGACCATCGAGCGCACCCGCCTTCATCAGCATGTGCACTTCCTGGGCGCGCGCGACCCCCGGCGACAAAAACCCCTCGACATAGAGCCCGCGCGCATCCTCGCGAATGGTCTTCCAGGCCCCCAGCGGCTCAGCCGGATCATGCTGAAACAGCATCCGCACGCCGGACGCGCCGCGCCGCGCCAGCGATTGCTGGAAAGCGCCGGGCGCAATTGCATCCTTGCCGAGATCGACCTCGCCGAAAATGCTCGCATACCCCGAAAACCGCCCCTCCCCGGTCACCCCGGACAAAGTCAGATTGGCAAACTTCTGCGTTCGCCAGACAGGCATCCTGTCGGTCGTCATGGTCTTTCTCCAAGTTTGAAAAGGGGGGCGAATAGCGAATAGGGAGTAGCGAATAGTTGGTAGTTGGTAGTTGGTAGTCGGTCGCGAGCGGCAAGACGCCAACAGAAGGCAGCCAAGCTCTTCCCCTATTCGCTATTCGCTATTCGCCTACCCACTACCCACTACCAACTACCAACTACTTCCACCTCTCCGCCAACCGCACCGCAACCCCCAGCACCCACCAGGCCACGAGGCTCGACGCCGCCGAACCCGTCAGCATCACCTCCGCGCCCGAAAGACTGCCGGCAATATCGAGCTCGGCAACAATCCACAGCCCCGCCGGCCCGCCGAAAATCAGGCCGCAGGACAGGCCGGTGAAGAAGCGAGAGGCCGCCTCGCGCTTGCTCTTGGGCAGCATGTAGATCAACGACACCGCAGCCCCGGCTGCAGCACCGATCCCCTTGGCAGCCCAAAGGCCGGGGTCATTGCCAAAATCAGCCATTTGTTAAGTCCTTGATGCTATGATCGGAATCACAAATCCTCACCCCGCCGCAGCCAGCTGACGCAAGGTGATGCGCGGCCTGACGCTGCGTTAGCGCCGAGATTCCCTGAATCTTTTGAATCGATTGCGGCCTCGTATTGAGAGTTTGAATCCGCAACTTCGCACGTTGAATCAGCCGCGCCCCTATTCGCGACAGGAACCAGGTCTCAAGCCTATGATGGGATTATATTTTCAAGTTTCGAACTGGTCGGGAAGCTCGTCATTTTCTTCCGGAACACGCGGGTTTTGCCGTCCGTGCCGGATGGCCAGGATAACGATGGCGCCGCCGGTTTCGATATAGTCAAGAATATACGGCGCCGACACATAGCGCCGGACGCCTGGAACGATAGCAACTGCCTGCCCGGCCTGCGGATGCTCGCCCAGAATGTCTGCAGCTTTGCGGATCTGGCGTACTGTGGCTCTCGCAGCCCGTTTGTCGAAACGGCCGAGATAGGCTTGCTCCGCCTTCAGATAGGCCAGAGCCCGTGCAGAAAACCGGACCTTCATCAGGCCGCATCATCCTCAGCCAGCCGGTCGAGTTCGCTCAAAACCGCGTCGAGATCGTGGACCCTGCCCTCCTCCACGTCCTTGAGGCCTTGTGCAATCTCGAGAATATCTGCACCCTCGTTGAGAAGATAATACCGCATCGCCCGGACCATCACCCAGCTGCGGGATCGCTCGGAGGCGGCTGCGATGATCTCGATATCCTTCAGCACATCGACCGGCAGACGCAGCGCGATCGGATCGGAGAGAACGGGCTTGGCCATGATCGGCTCCATTTGTTATACGGCGTATAACAAAATACCAGCAATGCAAGTGTCTCTCAATAGCCCACCGCCTGGCGCTTCTCCTCGTCGGTGAGAAAGTCCGCGTCCTTCATCCGCGCCCAGACCTCGCTGCGTTCCCCGGTCAGCCCGGTCACCTGGTCGAGATCGGGCACCAGTTTCAGCGTCTCGCCCATCCGCCCGGACAGCCAGCCGGACAAAGCCGCAGCGGTGCGGAAAACCATCGGCAGGATGGTCAGCCGGTAGAGTGCCCGGTTGGCCTCCTGGTAATTGGCATAGGTATTGTCGCCGGGAATGCCGAGCAGCATCGGCGGCACGCCGAAGGCGAGCGCGATGTCGCGTGCCGCCCCGTTTTTCGCCTCGACGAAATCCATGTCCTTCGGCGAAAGCCCCATTGCCTTCCAGTCGAGCCCGCCTTCCAGCAGCAGCGGCCGGCCGGCGCGGATCGGGCCGGAATAGCCTTCCTCCAGCTCGCTCTTCAGCCGGTCATACTGGTCGGCCGAAAGATTGCCGCCCTCTTTCGGCTGGTAGACCAGAGCGCCGGAAGGTCTGGCAGAATTGTCGAGCAGTGCCTTGTTCCAGGTCGCTGCCGCGTTGGAGAGATCGAGCGCCATCTGGGCTGCCGCCAATGGCGGAAAGCCCAGGTGATCGTCGAGCGGATGAAACAGCCTGAGATGCAGCAACCCCTCCTCACCGGCCGGAATCCGCCTGACCAGGCCGCCCACCCGGTATTCGTAGCCCTCCGGCCAGCCGTCGCGCCCTTCGAGAATGCGCACCCGGTCCGGCCGCAGCAGATGCAGTTCGCGCAGCGTGCCACCGATCTCGGCGGCATCGACATAGGCATTGCCGGACAAAAGCAGATGGCCATAGAGCGTTTCGAGAAAATCATGTCCGCCCATGCGCCCGTTCGGCCGCGCCAGCAACGCCATCGCCGGATGCGCGCTGCGCTCCTGCACGCCCTCGTAGACCAGCAGCGGCACGTTCGCCGCCGCTTCCGAAATCAGCCTGACCGCCCGGTGCGCCACCGGATTGCGCATGAACCCTTCGCGGGCAAGCGCGCCGTAGGTTCGCCCCGTCCAGTGCGCCCGCCCCTCCTGCGCGATGGCCACGAAGCCTGTCGCCGCCTTGGTTTCACGCGCGCTCTCTGCCGGGCGGCGCAACGGCAGGCGGAATGGATTTTTCATGGGAGATATCCTTGATTGCCGCATCGGCGCGGCCTGAATCGGGAACCGGTACCGCCTGTTTTTTTACTGCGCACGCGCCTTTAGGATCGCAGCCAGATATTGCCTGCCGTATCCCGCCACCAGCTCTGCCCGGTCGCGGCCATTGATGATCCGCCGGGCGCCGGTCCAGTCCTCTTTGCCGGCTGAAAAATACTGCCCGAGCTTTCGTCCGGTAAAGGCGCCGGTCTGCATGCCGATGAACAGGATAGCGACGGCCACATCCATTTCCATCGCCCGCTCTGGCCGCGAGACGAGATCGATCCCGGTCATAACCGACATCTTTTCGTAATTGACCTTATGCGTCAGCTGCACCAGCCCGCGCCCCAGCCAGCTCTTGCCGTCGGCATCGCGGCGCCAATAGGGCGTGGAAACCGACCCAAGCCGTCCCCGCCTGAAAGCGTCGTCGAGAAGGGCAACGGCCTTTGCATCGCTTGCGGCAAAAGTTTCGCGCACCGGCTGCATTGTTCGTCCGGTCTCGTGATGCGCCGTCGCCAGCATATAGGCGAGCCACCGGTCGTCGATCGCATCACCGATCGTGCCGCGATCCAGGATCGCCGTCAGTCCCGTTACCTGGTCCTGTTCCAACACGCCACCAAACAGCGAAACGCGCACCGCATCGAAGAAGCTTTTTCGCGCAATCGGCATTCATTCTCCGTTTCCGGTCACAAGACCTGCAAAAATGTCGTGCTTCTAAATCGATTTAACCAATTTAAATCGTTTAAACTGTTTAATGCCGTGATTTACTTTGTCTTTAAGATATGGAATCTGAAATCCAGCACGATGATAGTGCCGTGATCGAGGAGGATCCTATGAACGCTCAGAGCAAGATACAGGCCGACACCACCCGCTCGACCGTGCCGCAGCACATCCTCGACCGGTTCGAAAATGCCTGGCAGCAGATGCGCGCCAACGCGTCCCCCGCGCCGAAATCCGCATCGGGCGACGACGATAAACTCTGATCAGGTCCTTTGATCACATCCGGGACTTTTTATCCGCCATCCCAAACCCTGGGTGGAACCTTCCGGCCCCATCTGCGTTTTCGCCCGTTGCATACATACTAGGTGCACACATCAGTGAAAGGATCCCCCATGCCGGCCCAGCCAATCTCCCAGGCCCAGTTCGACCGCCTCGAAAACTAATGGCGCCAGATCCGCGAAACCACCGCCCCAAAGCCGTCCCCGTCCACCGCAGGCAAATAATCCATTTCGACAGCCCCTGCCGGACCCCATCGCACAGGGAAGAGACCACGTCGCCCGGCACAGCAACCATCGCAGAGCGCCATCGGCGCTCTCTCTTCTCCCCAGCGGGGAGAAGGTGGCCCGAAGGGCCGGATGAGGGGGCGGCGCGCTCAGAGCCTGCGGAAAGCCCCCTCATCGCCTCGCTTCCGCTCGGCACTTCTCCCCGCCGGGGAGAAGAGGGAGATCCATAGTTACCTCACGGCTCGGTCAACACCCTCCCCTTGAGGGGGAGGGTCGGAGCAAAGCTCCGGGGTGGGGTGACAGCCCAGAATTCTTGGTTCCATCCAACACTCGTGGCCCCGCCCAAAAGCCCACATGCCCCCCCCAAAAAAACCTCGCAGCATCTCCCTCATATCCCCCGCACCCGCGGCTCGCCGCCACCGTCCAGCATCAGCGCCGTCAGCGCCCAGACCAGCGCATCCAGCCGGTCCGGCGAACGGCCCGACGACAATCCGTCCGGCCCGAAATCACACATCTGGTCCTCGAGTGCCGGAAACGACCCGGCATGCACCACCCGGCCTTGTTCGTAGAGCGCGGCCACCGGTTCTGCCCGCAGCCATTTGCCCCGCGATGCCCTGACCTGCGTCACCGGCAGTTGCGCATCAATGCCGCGCAGCACCGCCGACACCATGTCGCCGCCCTGGTTGACCTCGGCGACAATCCGGTCTGCATCGAACCGCCTATAGGCGCGAACAACAGCACCCGCCCATCCCGCCGGACTTGCGCCCTCGACCGAGCAATCGGAAAGCACGACGCCGCGCCCGCTCCGGTCCAGCCCCGCCACGATGATGCCGCAACAGGAGCCCTGCCCCATGCCGGCCGGCGGATCGACCGCCACGACGATGCGGTTAAGCGGTCCGGTATCGCGCAGTTTCAAAGCCTCGATGGCGGCACGCGACCAGAGCGCGTCCTCGCGGTCCTCGATCATCTCGCCGTCAAGTTCCTGGCGCCCCAGCCGCGTGCCGCCGTAGCGTCCGGCCATGGCGGCGAGAAATCCCGGCGCCAGGTTGCCGGCATTGTCGCTGGTTCTGATCCGGCATGTCCTTGTGCCGGGATCGGCGATCAGCGCCTTGAGAACCGGCACCGGCCGTGGCGTCGTCGTCACCAGCGCGCGCGGATGATGTCCGAGCCGCAGCGCAAATTGCAGCATGTCGAAGGTTTCCTGCCCGTGTTTCCATTTGCCCAGCTCGTCGCACCAGGCATAGTCGAATTGCGGCCCGCGCAAGCTTTCGGGGTCTTCGGAGGAAAAGATCTGCGCCACCGTGCCGTTCGGCCAGACCAGCCGCCGCCGCGAAGCCTCGAAATCCGGCCGGTTGCTGCGGGCAATCCGGCAGATGCCGGACACGCCGTCGATCATCACCTCGCGCGCATCCCCGAGCGTCTCGGCCACCAGCGCGATCCGCAATCCCGGCCGCGCCGCCTTGCCGGCCGCCAGGCCCTGCACCCATTCCGAGCCCGCCCGCGTCTTGCCGGAACCGCGCCCGCCCATCAAAAGCCAGACCCGCCAATCGCCATTTGGTGGCCTTTGTTCGTCCCGGCCAGTCGTGTTCCAGTCGCGGATATAGGCCGCAAGCATGAAAAACCGCGCGCTGCGGGTCGCCCCGGCCGCAGCGGAAAGCTCCCCGTCCAAACCGTCGCCGCCGCTGCCGGACCGGAAATCCGCACTGGACGTCTCTCCAGCCCCATCCGGCCCAGCTCCAGCCGGCCCAGCCCCATCTGGTATCGCCGCTCCGCCAACGGGTGCGTTCGCATCGTCCACAGATCCCTGCACAGCTAGGGCTGGTGGAGCAAAATCCCTGGCCTCCAGCGCCTCCTGTTTCCCGGCATCCGCAGCACTGCCCGTTTCATCCATCAAGATGCTGGTCGCCTTCGCGTTCTTCGCTCGCAGCGCATTCACGCGGTCCAGACAGAGATCGCGCTTGAGCGTTCTCTTTTCCATCTGGCGCAGAACAGCCTTCGCCGCTTGGCGATCCGCGCGGGGCTGTACCGTCGCTCGTGGCTCCTGCGCCACAAGCAGCAGGGCCGCCGGGCCCGCCGCTGGCAATATATTTGGCGAAGAGCTCCCGTGCCCGCCGTTCAACGCGCTGATCGACTTCCGCAACGAACGCGTTATAGCTGGCCTCGTCGAAGGTGGTCTCTGCCAGTGTCTGCCGGTCATGCGCAATCGTCCTTTGCAGGCTGTCGATCTTTTCCAGCGTCCGCACGATCACCGACATCGCCTCGATGCTCACCTTGGCGTCCGCCTGGATCAGCTTGCGGTCGATCTCCTCGCCGGGAGCCTGCGCCCTCTCCTCGGAGATCTGCCGCAGCCTTTGAAACTGCAGCATCTGCTCGCGCAGCTCCTGCGTCATGGCGTTCAGCATGTCCTGCAGCGCATCGAGCGGCGACACGGCCTGCGCCTTGGTCTCCAGGATCACCCGCCGGGCAATATCCTCAAGCTCCGCATCCTCCTCAACGCCCCCACAATAAACCGGCGCCTTCGGCCACAGGCCAAACAGCCCCGGATCGAAATCCAGCTCAAACGCCATAACCATGTCCTTGAAACGAACCCTCCCCTTGAGGGGGAGGGTCGGAGCAACGCTCCGGGGTGGGGTGACCCCACAAAACAAATCTCACCGCTGAAGCAGCAAAACCAACAGCCTGCCTCCCTCTTCTCCCCCACGGGGAGAAGGTGCCCGAAGGGCGGATGAGGGGGCCACACGCCCAGAATCCCCCGGAAAACCTCACCGAAGCATCCCGCTTCACCCAGTTTTCCGACTGTGCCATAACCCTAACAAACGACCGTCACGCCGTCAAGGATTATTTTCCTACTAGGATTATTTTCCCGAATTTGCGCTATCCAGGATGCGTGTTACACTTTCGAAATGAGAACCGAGGACCTGGAAAAGCGGGCTTTGGGCCTGCCCGGCGCCGTTGAGAGCGCCCATTTCGGCAAGCGCGATTTTCGCGTCGGCAATCGCATCTTCATGTCGCTTCCGGAAGCCGGCCGCGCCGTCGTCAAGTTCACGCCGGACCAGCAGAAACTCTTCCTGGAAACCGAACCTGGCCTCTGTGCCGCCGTCCCCGGCGGCTGGGGCGCAAAAGGCTGGACCTCGGTCTATTTCATGGACGCCGATGACGATATCGTCTGCCATGTGATGGATACCGCCTGGCGCAATGTCGCACCGAAAAGTTGTAGTCAATCCTAATTTAAGGTGTCGTGAAGCAAAGAGTTAATCTGATTCATTTCAGAGATTATATCGTTCATTGAGGCTAGTAGGTGTCGTTTTGCTTTCGTAATCTTGCTTGTCATACGCGGCAGACTCGAAATGGCGGTGCGAAATTCCTCCATCGCTATCTTTGCGGCGTTAACGTTATCGTCAATATTTTTAACGTTGGTAAAGAACTCCCTAATTTCATCTGATTCTCGATCGAAGCTTTCTTTGTAAATAGAACCAACTTCAACAACCATCTTAAAGAATTTGTTAGTGTACTCACTAAATAAACTTTTGATAGAATCAATATAACTTGCGTATTCTTCCATATCATCAGCGGAACTATTTATTATTTTTGTTAAAAACTCTCTAGGTGCAGCTCCAAAAGTTTCCGAGTTCAACTTACCTACAGATGCTGTATGAGCGTTCACTCGCTCATTGATCCAATCAGTCTTCTCTGAAAGCCTCTCCATCAGCGTTAAAAATTTTGGCGACTCTGCCTCTAAATTCGCCAATAAATCCAGTAGACCAACATCTTCTTCAACGTTCTTTATTTTTTCAGCAAATTTATGAATATTGTTTGGAGATTTTTGTACTGAAGACTTCGCAAATTTGGTGATTCTGTCTGATATATGACGTCTAAACGTACGCTCAAAATCGTCAATATCTTTAAAAATCCAATAATAAAGCCCAAGTCCTCCAGTTTTTTCCTTAAAATTATTGATTTTTTTAAGTTGATCTGGATCAACTCTTGATGGTGCAATCGGCTCGTCTTTAAAGTAGAACATTATATCGACAGAGGAATCAATATCATGGCGCTCCTTAGCTCTATAAAACTCCTCTTCTGTGCCTGAATCGTAGCCATTGGTAGCCGTCCCAAATCTAGACCACATAATTCCCACAAAAATATCATAGTCATCATCGATCTGACGATTGATTACATCTTGCGGCTCTATTCCCATTGCTGGTGAAGTGCTTGTTTCCCACCTTACAAGCTCCAGACGAATAGAATAAATCGACCCAACAATTTGGTTGACCTCTAGAACTACCTCCTCAAGCTTTTGCCTTTCATCAGCAACATCGCCGGGCGAAGCAACAAAAATTCGGAGCACGGTTTCTGTTCTAGGCATGCAATCATCCAACTCGAGCCATAAGGAAGATCGCAACTATCTACTTTGAGTTGAACGATGAATCAATCCCCACCGTCAGCGGCCAGGTCACCAGATAATCCTCCAGCTCTTCCACATCCACATCGTCTTCCGATACCGTGCGTCCACGCACCGAAATCCCCGCCTGGTGCACGGTCTCCGGATCGCCCGAGACCAGCGGATGCCACCAGTAGAGGTCGATCCCGTCGCGCACCAGCCGGTAGCCGCAGGTCGGCGGCAGCCAGCTGAGCGTCGCCACCTCGTCCGGCGTCAGCTGGATACAGTCCGGCACCGTCGCCTGCCGGTTGGGATAGTCCCGGCAGCGGCAGCTCTCGCCGTCGAGCAGCGTGCAGCCGACATTGGTCCAGGCGATTTCGCCCGTGTCCCAGTCTTCCAGCTTGTTGAGACAACAGAGCCCGCAACCGTCGCAGAGGCTTTCCCACTCGGCGCCCGACATCTCGGCCAGCGTTTTTGTCTTCCAGAAGGGCTGTTCGCCCATGCGCTTTATTCTTCCATCTGTTGGATTTCAGCGACAATTTTACAAAACATTGCCGGTTTTTTAAGGCTCATTATCGATATCGGCGTAGAATAGAAACCCGGCCCATGCAAATATCGGCCCTGCATAAATCCTGAAACCGAAACCGGCTTAAGGATAAAATCATGCAGCCGGTATAAAACGCTGCAGCGAACCTCACTGCGCCGTAGGATGCATGGCGCTGTAGAACTTGAAGCCACCAGGATGCGATCGCGTTGCAGGATCCAAGCCAGAACGACAGCCCGAACCCGGAAAACGGCGCGCCTGCGGACATCAGTCCGAGAAAGCGCCATATCCTGTTGCGCATCGATTCGTGGATCGATTCCACCGTCTGGAATGCCGGTTTCCGGCTCGGCGTCTGGTGGGAGGATATCACCATCTTCTTCCGCCGCTTTCGCGTACGCGGGTGGAAAGGGGCGGTTTTCGAGGTGCTCGGCGAAGGCATGACCTGGGGCACGGCCGGTGCCGTGCTGATGCTGGCGCTTGCCCTTCCCGCCTTTGAAGACACCAAGGGAAACTGGCGGGCGCAGAGCGATTTCGCGGTCACGTTCCTGGATCGTTACGGCAACGAGATCGGCCATCGCGGCATCATTCACGAGGATTCCGTGCCGATCGACGAGCTGCCGGATACGCTGGTCAAGGCGGTACTGGCAACGGAAGACCGCCGCTTCTTCGATCATTACGGCATCGATTTCCTAGGCCTTACCCGCGCCATGACCATCAATGCGCGCGCCGGCGGCGTCGTCCAGGGCGGCTCGACGCTCACCCAGCAGCTGGCGAAAAACCTGTTCCTGTCGAACGAGCGCACCATCGAGCGCAAGATCAAGGAAGCATTTCTTGCCGTCTGGCTGGAATGCAACCTGTCGAAAAAAGAAATCCTGCGGCTTTACCTCGACCGCGCTTATATGGGCGGCGGCACCTTCGGGGCGGCGGCGGCGTCGCAATTCTATTTCGGCAAGAACATCACCGATATCAACCTGGCGGAAAGCGCCATGCTCGCCGGCCTGTTCAAGGCGCCGGCCCGCTATGCGCCGCATGTCAATCTTCCCGCCGCGCGCGCCCGCGCCAACGAGGTCCTGACCAACCTCGTTCAAAGCGGCCTGATGACCGAGGGACAGGTGATCGCCGCGCGCCTCAACCCGGCCACGGTCATCGACCGTGCCGAAGTCAGCGCCCCCGATTTCTTCCTCGACTGGGCCTTCGATGAAACCCGGCGCATCGCCACCCCCTTTGCCCAGCATTCGCTGATTGTGCGCACCACCATCGACATGGGCCTGCAGCAGGCAGCGGAAGAATCGGTGGAATCGAGCCTGCGGCAATATGGCGAGACCTACAAGGTCAAGCAGGGCGCCATGGTGATGATCGAAAATGGCGGTCCGGTGCGCGCCATGGTCGGCGGCCGCGATTATGGCGAAAGCCAGTTCAACCGCGCCACCAAGGCGCTGCGCCAGCCGGGCTCCTCTTTCAAGGTCTATACCTATACGGCGGCCATGGAGAAGGGCCTGAAGCCGCAATCGACCATCAGCGATGCGCCGATCACCTGGCGCGGCTGGTCGCCGCAGAACTATTCCAAGGGCAGCTATTCCGGCCGCGTCACCCTTTTGACGGCGATTGCCAAGTCGATCAACACCGTGCCGGTGCGCCTGGCCAAGGATACGCTCGGCACGGAACTCATCGCCGAAACAGCCAAAAAGATGGGCGTCGAAACCCCGATCCGCACCGACAAGACCATGCCCCTGGGCACATCCGAGGTCACGGTCATGGACCAGGCCACCGCCTATGCCGTCTTCCCGGCCGGCGGCCTGCAATCGCGCCGCCACGGGATCAGCCAGATCCTCAATTATGACGGCGATATTCTCTATGATTTCAATCGCGACGAACCGCCTGCCCAGCGCGTCGTCAGCGAACAGGCCAATGCCTCGATGAACTACATGCTGACCCAGATCCCGATCATCGGCACGGCGCGCAAGGCAGCGCTCGACAACGGCATTGTCGCCGGCGGCAAGACCGGCACGACGCAGGCCTATCGCGATGCCTGGTTCGTCGGCTTCACCGGCGATTACACCACCGCCGTCTGGTTCGGTAATGACGACTATACCTCGACCAACAACATGACCGGCGGCTCGCTGCCCGCCATGACGTTCAAGCGCCTGATGGACTATGCCGAACAGGGCATCGACCACCGCGCCATCCCCGGCATCGACAATCCGCTGCCGGGCCCCGACACAAAGAAGAAGCAACCCGAAACGGCCGCCGCAAAAACCGCCGACGACAATACGCTGCCGCCCCTGGTGCGCCCGCGTTCGCTCTCTTCGGACGTCACCCGCCTGTTGAAATCGATCGGCGAAACCTTCGACACCGCCCCCGCCCTCAAAATTCCACCGGAAGCCCCCGGCAAACTCGCCGAAATCGACCCGCAACCCACCGGCGACATCGTCAAGGGAGGCCGCGATGCACGGCGGTGATGCTTCCGTTGCCACGGCGATGGCCACTCTCCTGCCCAGTCGCCCCCCTCTGTCCCTCCGGGACATCTCCCCCTCAAGGGGGGAGATCAGCCGAACCTTCCGCATCCCATCATCCGTAAGGCGGGCAACAAAGCGCATGGCAATCTCCCCCCTTGCGGGGGAGATGTCACGGAGTGACAGAGGGGGGTACTCAACCCAGAACCCTTCGCATCCCGTCCCTTCATTCCCCCAGCAGTCCCGGTAAAGCCCTTGTTCCGCATCCCCCTCCTCGTCGCCCTTGCCCTTGCGGTCGCCTTTGGCGCCGGTATTGCGTCGAGCGTCTCCGCCTTGAAAGCCACGGTCGGCTTCGGGGCAATTGCGCTTGGGCCCTGGGTTGCCTTTCCCGAGGCGCAGACGGAAAATACCGACCCTTACGCCAAGGCGCACCGGGCGCGCGCCGGCAAGCTGCTTTATGGCGGCGCCGAAGGCCTGCAATTCACCGCAGCCATCGACAGCAACGGGCAAAAACTGTCTTCCGATTGCACCTATGATATTGACGGCATCACGCCGCCTGCCCGCTTCTGGACGCTTTACGCGACCCATGCCAATGATCAGCCGATGAAGACCGGGGCGGAACTGCCGGCGGCAACCAATGCCTGGACGGTGCTGCGCAAGCCCGACAGTTCCTTCGTCATCCATGTCTCGCCGGTGGCCCAGCCCGGCAACTGGCTGGCCATCCGCCGCGTCGGCGCCTTCAAGCTGGTTTTGACGCTGCTCGATACCCCGACGGCCGGCTCGTCCGGGTTGATCGATCTGACCATGCCGAAGATCGTCAGGACGGGGTGCACCGATGCGTAGTGCGCTTTTTGCCATCCTGGTAGGCCTTGTCGGGGCAGCCCTGCTGCATATCGTCATCATTCTCGCTCTGCCGAATTTTACCGGCAGGGATGCCTATAGCCGGGTGCTTGGCCTCTACGAGATGGACAGCTTCTTTCCGCTCTCAACCGAGCCGGGAGCGACGGGGCTTGCCAATGACGATCCGTTCCTGCGGGTTGCCGTCTGCGGATTTTCGGTCGATGGCGGGCCGGCCCGCTTTATCGCGAAAGGCTCCGTGCCCTTCTGGTCGGTCGCCATCTACGATGCCAATTCCAACGAGATTTTCTCCATGAACGACCATACGGCCGTCAACGGCAATCTCGATCTGGTCATGGCGACGCCGATCCAGCTTATCGATCTGCGAAAGACACCCCCCGCAAGCCTTGCCCAGTCGATCCTGGTATCGATGCCGGACGAGGAAGGCTACGCCGTCCTTCGCGCGCTGGCACCCACCGATAGCTATGAGGAAACCGTGCGAAACTTCCTGGCCGAATCCAGCTGCGAACCATTTCGGCGATAGTTTTGACAGGCGGTAGCGGCCAGCAAAATTGGCCGCGAGTAAGAGGTTTCCGGAATTAGGTAGAAGGTGCCACCAACTGAGCCGAGAGGCGTAGTCACGACATGACGGCAACGATATGCTATAATGAGATAAAGAAGGGAGCGCGACATGCAAGCTATGGAACACGATCGTGTCTCGGCGGAGGATTTCCTCGAGTGGGTTCTCAGCCAAGCGGGCCGATACGAGCTAGTTGATGGTTATGTCATCGAGATGATGGCTGGTGCAAAGCAGAGCCACAACGTCGTCGTTTCGAACATCGTTTCCTCACTGGGGCCGCAATCGAAGCCTGGCGGCTGCCGAACGACTTCAAGCGACACAGCCGTCCAGACGCTGGCGAGCACCATTCGGTACCCCGACATCGTCGTGGACTGCGGTCCTCCCGACCCGGACGCGATGGTTGCCGAAAGCCCCACACTTGTGGTGGAAGTTTCGTCCCCAGGCACGAGTTCAGTGGACACCACCGACAAGCTCGACGAATACCGGGAACATCCGGCGGTCCGGCTCATCATGTTCGTCGAGCCGAGCAGTGTCCTCGTCAAGCTCTACAGACGCGACAGCGAAGGAGCGTGGGGATCCGAGAAGTACGATGACCTTGAAAGCGCGATCGACATGCCGGAGATCGGCGCTTCTCTCGCGATATCCGAAATTTATGACACGCTCACGCCTCGCACTCGTCCACGCTTGCATTTGATTGAGGAGATCAACGGTCAAAAACCGCGTTGATCTCTGAACCAGAGCGGCGGTAGCGGTTTCGTGTTGCCTCTGCCATCAGGCGTTCAATATGCTCGCCAACTTCTCTCTGCTTCCGCTTTAACTCATCCTCAATACCGAACATTCGTTACTCGATACAAGCGAATGAATACTAGGCTGTCATCCTAGCGAAGTCTGGTGGCAGTTGCTGCCGAATAGCGGAAGCTTCCAATTCAAAAAAAATAAATTTCAACGCGCGATATCTTCAAGTGCCGTCTGGTCAAGACAGGCCACTCAAGCGCCGAGCGCCGCAATCGGGCGCTGAACAAATATCAATGCTTCTTTGCCCTGCCCGGAGCTGGTTTCGCAGGCACGTCACCCGGATGACCGTCCAGCCGCTCGTAGCGGATGCCGGTAAACAACAGGATGACCGCCTTGCTGGGGGCAATCGGCCCCATCGACGGTTTCGGCGGCGCCCGCACGAGGCGGTCCTCCAGTCTGATCACTTCTGCCATGCTCGTCTCCAAAAATGCTTGAGACGGATGAACTACCGTACTGATTTCACCCTGCCCGCTCAGCGGGCTGGCGCGTCCCTGGCCATCCGGCCTTGGCATCTGCGCCGTTCTCGTTGCTCCTTCTTCCGGGAATTCCGGATGTCCTGCCAGTCACGCTGCATGCTGCCATGCAAGTCAGCCCGATTGAGCCATACGATAGTTAACAGCTCCTTAACGGTCAAAGCGTGAACTTACGTAAAATCAGTCATTTTAATAGTAAAACCCAAAAATGGCCGAGATATGAGAAGTAAATCCCCAAACACAACATGTCCGGCGCAGAGCGCCAGACATTTGTTCCCGGCTTTGCAGGAACCACTATAGAAGAGCGCGAGCGCCCGGATGTAACGAAGGGAACTTCCCCGATGGCTTAACGCCGTGCGAGCAGGCCGATCACGAAGGAAACACCGGCAATCGCCACCAATGTCGAAACCGGTTCGTCGCGAATGCGGTCGCGCAGCCGCTCCGTCAGCACCTCGACCTCGGAGGCCGCAACCGCCTTGGCACTGCTGCCGATTGCGGATACGGAGTCGGTCAGGCGGGAAATCTCGGCGCGCAGTTCCGCGAGCTGGTTTTCGAGATCGGCCTTTGCAGTGCTTGCTTCGATCTCGGCGACGTTGGCATCGCTCGGCACAGCTGAGAATTTGTTTTCGACCATGGTCAGGGCTCCTGTTTGAATGCTGCCTCAACGCCCCAATGCCAATTTGGTTCCTTAAAAAACCGACGTCGATCCCGCTGGCCTTCTGGTTTTTTACCGGTCATCAGGATCATTTAAATCTGTTAATCACCCATCCTGTTCCGCCGCCATTCATAATGCTGCGAGACAGTGGAACGATGCCGCTCATCTTCGCGTTACCGCAGGTAAAACGGCACAACCGCACCTCAAAAAAGACACAAAAACAACGGTGTTTGAAGGAAACCGCGCCTGACATCCGCCCAAGCCCTGCGCGATGTGATGAGCCGGATTGGATAGGGATGGAAAACCGATGACGACATCGCGACACTACTCATGGAAATCCGCATTGATGGCAATCGGCGCAACAGTCGCTGCTGTCCTGCTGCCGGCCGTTGCTCAGGCCGCACAAGGCTTCTCGACAGCCAATGTCAATATGCGCTCAGGCCCCAGCACCCGTTACCCCGCCGTGACGGTCATTCCCGTCGGCACCTCGCTGGAAATCCACGGCTGCCTTGCCGATACGCCCTGGTGCGACGTGTCGTTCTACAATGGCCGTGGCTGGGTGGCTGGCCGTTATGTCCAGGCCCAGTACCAGCAGCGCCGCGTCTATGTCGAACCCGACTATTACGGTTCGCTCGGAATTCCGCTGGTCACCTTTGAGCTTGGAAACTATTGGGACCGCAACTATCGCAACCGCGACTTCTACCGGGAACGGGATTATTACCGCCGCGACAGAGACCGCGACCGGGACCGCTACAATCAGAACCGCCCACGGCGTGATTACAACACCTATGAGCGCCCGCGCTACAACAACAATGACGGCATCGTCATCGAGCGCCCCGGCCGGGATCGTGATCGCGACAGGGAACGTATCGAGCGGCGCCGCGACGACAATGCCCGCCAATTCGATAACGACCAGAACAACCGCCGCGACCGCGACCGCGAGCGGATCGAACGCCGCAACGACAGCACCGGGCAGCAGTTTGACCGTACCCGCAACCGCGAGCGCAGCAATGACGGCCAGTTCGACAGACGCGATAACAACCGCCAGGACGCCGGCCGCAACAACGACCGCGCCCGTGACATCCGTCCCCGTTGCCTGGCTGACGGCAGCAACTGCAACTGAGGCAGTTGCAGCACTCGATCGACAGAAGAAACGGGCGGCAAAAGCCGCCCGCTCAGACTGGTGGCAAGGCTATTGTCGAACAACTCCGCAGCCGGCTTTTGAAATTCAGCGGGTTGCCAAATTCCCCTCATCCCCGCCCTTGTGGTGGGGATCCAGCCAGCTCAAGTCCTTGAGCTAAAAGAGTCTTTTGACCCGACGGACGTCGGGTCACTGGATCCTCGCCACACGTGTATGGCCTTGAGACATAGTTGACATGTGTTCGGAGACATCCCTGACACTTTTGCCGTTTGGCAAAGGAGGTCGGGCGGATGGTTTGGCGGGATGTGTCGATTGTGGATCAGCGGCAGGACTTTGTGATGCTTGCGTCCTGTGAGGGGGCCAATGTGGCCGAGCTTTGCCGGCGCTTTGATATCAGCCGGCAGACCGGTTACCTCTGGCTGAGGCGGTTTTCCGGTCTGGAGGCGCTGGCGGACCGGTCCCGGCGGCCTCTCACAAGTCCGCGCCGTTCGCCCTTTGAGATCGAAACGGCCGTGCTTTCGGTGCGTGATGCGCATCCCGCCTGGGGCGCGCGCAAGATCTGGGCCTGCTTGCGCCAGGCCGGAATGTCTGGCGTACCGGCGGCATCCACCGTGCATGCCGTGCTCAAGCGGCACGGGCGCATTGCCCCCGATGCCGGTCCGGGCAAGGCCTATGAGCGCTTCGAGAAGGAGGTGCCAAACCTGTTGTGGCAGATGGACTTCAAGGGCCGGCTGAAGCTTTCCTGCGGCCGCTGGTGCCACACGCTGACGGTTATCGACGATCATTCCCGCTTTGCCGTGGCGCTGGAAGCCTGTGGCGACGAACGCGCTGACACTGTCCAGGCGCGGCTGGAAAAAGCATTCCGGCACAATGGCTTGCCCTGCGCGATCTATGTCGACAACGGTTCGCCCTGGGGCTGTGCCGTCCCCGGGCGATGGACATGCCTGACCGTCTGGCTGCTCAAGCTGGGCATCCACACCCTGCACGCCCGCCCATATCATCCGCAGGCGCGCGGCAAGAACGAGCGATTCCACAGGACGCTGAAGGCCGAAGTGTTCTCGCTGGCAACCCTTCATGGCCTTGACCAGGCACAACAGGCGCTGGATCGCTGGCGGCATGTCTATAATCGCGAGCGTCCCCATCAGGCCCTCGACTTCAAGGTCCCGGCCAGCCGCTACACGCCCTCGGCGCGCAGCTTTCCAAAAACCCTGCCGCAGCCGGACTATGCGGCGGGCGAAATCCTGCGCCGGGTTGGCACCACGAAAGCTTACATATCCTTCAAGGACCGCCTCTGGCCCGTGCCTTCGGCCTTCCTCGGCGAGACCGTCGCACTCAGGCCGCGCGCAAGAGACGGACGTTACAGCGTCTGTTTCGGCGCCACCCAGATCGCGACCATCGACCTCAATGCCCAGCCAAATGTGTAAAGCATGTCTCCGAACACCTGTCAGGGATGTCTCCGGGCTTTACAACACGGGCGGGCATGAGGGAGGCGGGGGCAGCACCCGATAAACAGCCCGATGCTCTTCGCCACTGCTCCGGCGCGATAAAGCACGCGATAGTCGCCATCACGGAACAAAATCATCGCGCAGGGGTTGTTCTCCATAGACGGGAGAACAGCATGTTTCAAAGTCCTCAACAGCACAGCACCAGCGAAGGCCGCCGCAAACAATGTGTGCGCAGTCTTTCCCCCGCCATTGCCCTCATTGTGGACAAAGCCCAGATGGCCGGATGGAGCCGCGAAGAGGTGTTGATTGCGATTGCCGATGCGGCCGATCAGCAGCTGGCCGATCTTACCGGAACGGCGATGACGACAGTCGGCGGCCATGCCGATCCGATGACCGACATCCTGGATGAACCTGTGCAAAAGCGCCTGAGCATGCCCGCAAGCGGCGCGTTTCTTCTTGGTTAAACGGAATATTAACCACGTCGTTCTACTCTCACAGCATCATTCAGCCATGATCGGCAGGGTCGGCATCGCTTGTGCCGCTAGTCATGTTTTCAGCGCCTTAGCGTCGATCATACGGGTCACGTCAGCGGCGTTTAAAGACGCCTCTTCCGTCCATGTCTGAACTTTCGCCACCCTTGCGGACATCTGCACAGCGTGCATGTCCACAATTGGGACAGTGTATTTTGCGTGTGAGTGGGTGTATCCGTGGCGGACCGGTTTCGGGAGTTGGAAAGACCGCAGACAGGGCGGCTGAAGGACGTGGTCCTGATGGCGACCGTGACGGGTTTTGAAGGACTGCGTCATCCCCGCCGCACCGACCTCAAGCAATTTTCCGAATTGTTCGATCCGCTGTTTTCCGCCTCCAGCGACGAGGCCCGCCGCCAGGCTGCAGCCGCCCTCTCCCAATGCCCGCATGTGCCGCCGTCGGTGGCGCTGCAGATCGGCAATGCGCCGATTTCCATTGCCGCGATCTTCCTCACCCGTTCAAGCTCGATCGACGATACGACGCTGCTCAAGGTGATCCGCGCCCAGGGCCAGGCGCATGCCACCGCCATTGCCCGCCGCGACAATCTCTCCGTTCATGTGGTCGATGCCCTTGTCGAGCGCCGCCAGACAGCCACCGCCCCCGCTGTGACCGTCACGCCCCCGGCAGTGACGTCCAACGCCCCGGCAGCCGCCGTCGCCGCACCCGCAATGACGGCCGCGCCCACGCCGTCGCACCTGGCAAACGCTGCTTCCGCAGAAAAAGCCCCTGTGGCACAATCCACCATGGCACGCTCCGGTGACGTGCCGCTCGAGCGCCCGCCGCAGGCGCGTGCTGACGACATGACGACGGCAAAGCTGCTGCGCGAGGAAAAACTGCGCGGCGACCTGAAATCGCTCGCCCGCATCCCCCAGAAGGCCGCACCGGCGATGCCGGTGATCGAGCCTTTGGACGTGCTGCACGAGGCCCTGCTCGTCCGGTTCGCCCGCTCCGGCGAGGCCAATCTGTTTGCCGCAAGTCTTGCAGCAGCGCTGCGCTCGAGCCCGGACCTCGGCGAGCGGATCGTGCTCGACATATCCGGCCAGCAGCTCGCCACCACCTTGATCGCGCTCGACATGCACGCCGATGACAGCCTGTTCGTGCTTTGCGCCTTCTATCCTGACTTGAGCGAGCGTCTTGGCGGGGCGACACGCGGCGAAGCGCTGCTTGCGTCGCTCACGGCCGAAACCTGCCGCATCCGCGTCCAGGCCTGGCTGCAGTCGGACCAGAAGGATGGAACCGCAGCCGGGCATCAGGCCTACCTGTCGCCGGACCGGGTCAACGATCCGCGCCAGACGGCATCGCGCCCCGACGCAACCCGCACCGTTGCCGATCCCCAGTCGAAACGAAGTCTTCGCGGCCGCTGAGCTTTGCGCCGTTCAGTCCGGTTTTTTACGCCGTCACGTCGAACAGATCGCCGCGCGCATCCACCTCGATCTCCACCACCCAGCAATCCGGATCGAACCGGATTTCGCGGGCAAGGGCCGCATCGACCGCTTCGGCTTCGGCATTCTCCAGCCGGATCTCGAACAGCCGGCCGGGAGCCGGCTCGTCGAAAAAACTCTGCGGTGCCGGCCCATAGAGCGTTTCGGTGCCAAGCCTGGACCGTTGCCGGATGAAGATCGCGCCCGCCTCGCCCGCTCCCTTGCGCAGGACGGCCGCATAGCTGCCCAGGCCAAAAACCCGGCGAACGAGGGCGGAGACGAAGATTTCGGATTTCAGGCGCATGCATGGCTGATACACCGGGCGGAGCGACGGCGCAAACCGCTGTCTCCGTCAAACGTTGCGCGGTGATCGTGCGGCGAACGCTATCGGGCGCGACAAAAATCAGAGCGCGCCGATTTCCTTCATCTTCCGCAGCACCTTGTCGCTCGGCTGGCCGGTTTCGGGCAGGCGGTAATGCTTTTCGAAATGGCGGATGGCCGAGCGTGTCTGCTCGCCGGCCACGCCGTCGATCGAGACATCGGTATAGGCCAGGTTGCTCAGGCCCTTTTGAATGTTCATCACCAGCTCGCTGGAGGCGGGAATATCGGCCTTGGGGATATATTGCGGATCGATCTCTGCATTGCGGATCGCCGCCGCAACAGGATCGAGGTCACCCTTGCCGGCCTTGACATTCTCGTAGGGCCGCTGCGCCGGCTTGGCCGTAGCAAGCGTTTTGGCGCGTGTCTGCTGCGTGCCGCCAGAAGCCAGCGCGGGGGCCTGCAGGGCGGCGAGCAGGCTATCGCTCGCGGCGCCCGTTTCGGCGCGGCCCGCCTGTTTTTCAAAGCGCAGGATGGCAGCCGAGGTTTTCGGGCCGGTCTTGCCGTCGGCCGGGCCGTCATAGAGGCCGCGCCGTGCCAGTTCCTTCTGGATGCCGGAGACGAGGGCTGCATCAGTGCCATGGGCATCTTCCGGCGCGGACCGGATAACCTCAGACACAGTTTCCGTCTGCGTCTGCGTCTCCGGTTTGCGCTGTTCGATGCTGGCAGTCTCTTCGCCGGCCTCGTCCTCGCGCTGGATCACGAAGGTCGTCACCTTGCGCGGTGCAAGGCTATCGTCATCGGCCCCAAGCCTTGCCGATTGCGGATCGCCCGGCGGCAGGCGCGTACGCATGAGCGGCGACGGATGGACGCCGGGCTGGTACCACATGGCGTTGGCCGCAACGAAGCTGAAAGCGATGGCAAATGCCAGCGAGCCGCCAAAGGCGCGCGGATTGCGCGATGCCAGGCGGCCGGCGAAGGTGAGACCGCGCATCGCCAGCCGAAGGGTCGCAAGACCCGGGCGGCTTTGCGCCTTCTTTTTCTTCTCAGGCTGTTTTCGCTTGCGAGCCGTCATGACCTGCACCCCCGTTCACTCCATCGGCATCCCACCGGCTCGCTTCCGGATAGGTCTGGCCGTTCGTCTTGATCCGCGTACGCTCCTTCAGGCGCGGCGGAAACTCCACCATTGTCTGTTCCACAGGTTCCTGCTCGTCGATGCCGACAATGCCCGAGCCATCGAGCGCGATCGTCACGGTGATCACCGTGCCCTCGCCCGGACGGCTGCGGATGTCGAACTGCCCGCCATGCAGCGCCACCAGGCCCTTGACCAGCGACAGGCCAAGGCCGGTACCTTCATATTTGCGGGTATAGTCGTTCTGGATCTGCACGAAGGGCTGGCCGAGCGACGAGAGCTTGTTTTCGGCAATGCCGATGCCGGTATCGCTGACGATCAGGCTGAGATTGCCGCCGTTGATTTCAGCGTCGATCGTCACCAGCCCGCCGCGATCGGTGAACTTGATGGCATTGCCGACCAGGTTGATGAGGATCTGCTGGATGGCGCGCTGATCGGCATTGACCTCGCCGACGCTGCGCATGATCCGGCTGGTGAGCTGGACGCCCTTTTCACGCGCCTGCAGGCCAAGCATGGCTTCGCAGGCATTGACGACATCGGCGACCCGGAACGGTTCGGGGATCAGCTCGTAGCGCCCGGCCTCGATCTTGCTCATGTCGAGCATGGTGTTGACCACCGACAGGAGATGGGCGCCCGACTGGTTGATCAGCGATACATATTCGCGCTGCCGGTCGTTTTCGAGCTTGCCGAAATATTCGCCCGATAGAATGTCGGAAAAGCCGAGAATGGCATTGAGCGGCGTGCGCAATTCATGGCTGACAGCGGCCAGAAACCGCGTCTTGGCATCATTGGCGGTCTCGGCCAGCCCGGTCTTGTGGATGGCCTCGGCGCGCAGCCTGGCCTCTTCGGAGACGTCGCGCGACTGCACGAGAATGGCAAATTCGCCATCGACCTCGCCCAGCGCCGTCATTTCGCAGCGCATGTGGACGAACTGCTCGCCGCCGGTAAAGACATTGGGATGTTCCAGCCGGATATCGATGGTCGCCTGGCGATTGCCCTGGCGCAGCGCATCGATGGCCTGCATGAAGAGGATGCGGTCGGACACATGGATCTGCTCGATGAAACCGCGGCCGCCGGGATTGCGCATCCAGGCAAGATAGGTTTCGGCGTCGCGGCCATGAACCGATGTGACCGAGCCGCGGATATCGTGGATCGTCACCAGGCCTGCAAAACAATCATAATGGCGGGCGCCGTCATCAACCGGCAGATTCCGGCTTGCCGCCACGGCACGCACCAGCGTCCGGTTGCGCTGATAGGCAATGCCGCCGACGGCAGCGATAAGGGCTGCAGCGCCGACCAGGGCGGCACCGACCGGCAGCGCCAGCGATACCGGCAGGGCAACGGAGAGTGCGAGCGGAACTGTGGGAAAGGCAACCAGGGCCGTGGCGGCGACCGCCCGGATCACGGCGAACTCGCGGCTTGCCTCCGGCTCTCCCGCCAGCTGGCGGGGCAGCCAAAGGCGCGCGGCGTCGTCAATGCGCGACGCCATCCTGCCAGCCATGTTACGCAATACTCTCAACGTCTAACCCTGTACGCTCGTTCTTTTCCGGATCCCGTCATGGTTCCGTCCTTTTATAAGCAATTTTTCATATTCGACCTGAAACGGGCCTTTCGAATAATCGCTTTGCACATCCGAATTTCGCACTGGCGGCTTAATGAAAGGATAAATGAAACAGCGACAAATCCCGCGAAAGGCCCCCAAAGTCCCATTCCGGTACAAATCGCCGGGGCTTTGTCTTTTGTGGTTAATGGGGTGTAAGCGCCGGATTTTAGCTGGTTTTCGGCTTTGCATTAACCTGTGTGGCAGCGCGATGCGGCGCCGGATCCCGCGTTTGAAGCCTTGACAGGGCAAGCTTCGCCTTGAACCTTAACAGCGACCGTTAAAATGCGTGATAAATGCCATTCAAAAGCCGATAATTCCAATTTTAAGAAAAGACGGTGCAAATGCCAGCGGTTTTGGCAAAGGCATATTCCGAATCCCTGCCTAAGGTGTGATGACAAGGCGCCAAGGGAGCGAACCCGGCAGAGACCGGACGCAAGGTGAGTGCCTTACCAAAGGATGGGCAAGACAATGTGGTTTCTGATCAAAGGAACATTCTGGTTTTCGCTGGTGCTGGTGCTCCTGCCGTTTCTCGATCCGGCCAGCACCTCGACACTTGAACGCGGACCGAAAGTCGATGTCGGCGACACGGTGTCGGCTGCCACCGAAGCCTTCGGTTATATCAGCGCCATCTGCGTGGAAAAACCCGATGTCTGCGTCAAGGGCACCGAGACATTCGTGGCGCTCGGCCACCGGGCCCGCGAGGGCGCCAAGATCGCCTATCAGTTCCTCGACCAGCAATTTGCCGAACCGAGCGACGCCGTCACGACCGGCACGGTGACGGCCGCCGCCCAGCCTATAACGGACGCCCCTGCCGATCTCGCCGCCACCGAACAGGCCGCTGCCCAGCCCGAACCACTCTTCAACCGGATCCCGGTACCGGAAAAGCGCATCGACCCGAAGGCCTCCGTGGTTCAATAACGCGCACTGGCTTGCCGCTGCGGCTCTCAATACCTGTCCAAACTGCCGATTTGACCGCAGCCGCGAGGAACGCCCGTCCCTTAAGGCTCTTGTTTTTTGCAGTTCTCATTTTGCCGCCCATCCCCTATATGAACGGCATGAACCAGTTGCACACATCGCCGATCACCCCGCTTGCCGAAATCATCGACAATTGCGCCTATCTGGATGATTGGCAGGACCGGATGAGCTATGTCATCGAGCTCGGGCGCAAGCTGCCGGAGATGCCGGAAGACAAGCGCACGGCGGAAAACAAGGTGCAGGGCTGCGCAAGCCAGGTCTGGCTGGTCACCCATGCGAGCCCGGCGGCGGCCGACCCGATCCTTACCTTCGAGGGCGAATCGGACGCGCATATCGTGCGCGGCCTCGTCGCCATCGTGCTGTCGATCTTTTCCGGGCAGCACGCCTCCGATATCATCAAGACCGATGCGATCGACCTGTTTGGCCGCATGGGGCTGATCGAGTACCTGACGGCGCAGCGCGCCAACGGGCTGCGCTCGATGATCAAGCGGATCAAGGACGAGGCGGCCCAGCAGCTGGCTTCGTGATCCCGGCATCCGCTGCCTGCGGCCGAAAACCTTCATCGCCCCAGACGTGACTGCGCCTTGTATCCTTGCGGGGCGGCGCATAGTGGCGCGACAGCGCCATGAGTGCCGTGCGCAGCATCAGCTTGGCCGAGCGTGCCGGCCATTGCCGCTCGCGTTCGACGAGTTCAAGCCCTTTTTGAAAACAGCAGACATCGAGCGCCACACCGCAGAGTTCCGGCCCGATCGCCTCCATGGCCTTGCCGACGCGAAAGCGGGCGGACATGGCGCTATCACTGATCTCTGCCGCGCCGCCTGCCCCTCCCTTGGTCTTTGACGACAGAAGCGGCTCGTAGGCCATGGTCAGCCGTGGCTGCAGATGCGCGCGGGTAAAATCCGCATGCAATCTTTCGCCGGCGGCGATCGCCTCGGGCGGCAGGAAGGCCTTGCCGGATTTCTCCTTCAGGCGGGCGCAGGCGCCGAGCGGCGATTCCAGCTCATTGACCCGCACCGCCTGGCGGACACCCTCCACCGCAACGGTCTGCGTTTTCATCGCACGGTGCTGCTCCTGGAATGCCTCCGGCGAACCTAAAAGAGCGCGGCGCAGGAACGGCAGCGCCTCACGCGTTGCCCGCACCGTATCCGCCTCGAGCAGCACCAGCCCCAGCGACCGGGCCTGATCGAGCGTCGCCTGCAACATCGCGCGCGCCGGCTTGCCGGCCGGCCCGCCATCGCCGTCGAGCATGAGCGCCCCCGAAGCGTCTGCCTGTCTTAGCCGGAGCGGTGAGCGGGCAGCGGCAACCGTGCGGACGAAGCGGAGAAGCTCTTTTTGCAGCAGGGGTCCACCTTTTCCATCTGGTTCACGCATGGTCGCGGCCTCCCGGTGCACCGAAGAAGCAGGTGACGACGCGCTCCAGCGCGGCGATGAAGTCATCGAAGGCCTGATCGTCGCGCCGGTCCTCGACGACATTGCAGGCGTGGCTGACGGTGGTGCGGTCGCGCCCGAAGGAATAGCCGATATCGGTCAGCGAAATCTGCAGGATGACATGGCAGACATACATGGAAATCTGGCGGACATGGCAGCTGGTGCGGCGCCGGTCGCGCCGCAGAGGCACGCGCTCACCGACCAGCATCACCATCTCCGCCGTCACCTGGCGCACCAGGCGGCACCGGTGATGGGCGGCCACCGACAGAACCGGCCCCCACGGATCCTCCAGCGATCCGGTGCCCCAAGGCACAATGGCGGGATTGACCACCCGGGCGCGTGGCGCGGGCAAGGACTGTTGACGGGACAGGGATCGATGGAGAATATTGATAATGTGCATGGCTCACTCCTTTAATAGGAATTAATTCATACACCCTAGTGTGATTGCGGGGATAAAGAAAAGCACCTTGCCACAACCTCTCGTTGATTTTCCAACGGTTTTAAGGCTTTTCCTCAAAAATTATAGGTATATTTTCCTCGTTGCCATTTCTTCAGGATGGCGATCACGCAAAAAAACCGGCCTGTGTGAGACAGACCGGCTTTCCTGATAGGCAATATCGGAGCGGCGCTTACTTGGCGCGGCGCTTGCGGCGCTGGCCGAGGCCCATTTCCTTGGCGAGCCTTGAGCGGGCTTCCGCATAGGCCGGCGCGACCATCGGGTAGTCGGCAGGCAGATCCCACTTCTCGCGATATTCTTCCGGTGCCAGGCTGTGATGCGTCATCAGGTGGCGCTTCAGCGATTTGAACGTGCCGCCGCATTCCAAACAGGTGATCTGATCGTCCTGGACCGACTTGCGGACCGAAACGGCAGGCTTCGGCTTTTCGACGACAACGGCGACAGGAACCGGGCTGCTGGTGTTGTTCAGCGCGGCATGCACGTCACCGATCAGCGTCGACAGTTCAGCGACCGGTACGACATGATTGCTGACATAGGCAGCGACAATCTCTGCGGTCAGTTCAACCAAGAGGTCGTGGCCCGAGCCAAGCGGTAAATCCGTCATTTTTTCTTTCTCCTATCGGAATCACTTCAAAACGTGCCCGCGACGGGTTTATCGCGAACACAGCTAAACCATTTGAGAAAGTGTCCGAATACACGGATGTCCGGCGGCCCAGATGCTTTTTGCTTCTGACAGCCACAGAAAACCACGGGAACCGCATAATACTCCTAAATTCCGGGGATTGGAATCCATTACCAAAACGCAGGGACAACCCTGCGCCTCAAAGCAACGATCAATAGTCACAACCCATGCTGGAATTTCACAATGAAGTAATACGGAAATGGACACTTTGCCTTTACTCGATTAACATCAACCGGGCAAAAGTCCAATCATAATTTGTGCGAGATTTAGCCTATTGATCTTTAGGGGCAGCGCATATCGCCGCACAACCGGAAACATTACGATACATCTTGCGCAAGAGGCTACGCGCACTGGCAAGTAATGGCAATTTTACTTGGCATTCATCATACTGTCGCCAGCAATACCAAGACCTGCGCGCCAGATTTTGTAGCTGAAACCCCGCGCAGACATATGATCAAGAATCATGTGGAGGCATGCATCGCGGCAGAATGCGTTCGATTAAAGGCACGCGGCAATCAAACAAACGGATCACTGCCTGCGGGCGGCGGGCGGCGATTGCGGCATCTGGTCAGTCACGGACAGATTGGTGAGCCGATATCCCGCCTGATGGGCGGCCTTGGCCAGAAGATGGGCCGAGAGCGGCGCCGTGAGCACGAAAAACGCAAATCCGGCCAGGGCGCGCAACAAAATAGCGATATCCATCGCATGGATGCCTGCCGCCAGAAGCAGCAGGCCGGAGCCGATCGTGCCGGCCTTGGAGGCGGCGTGCATGCGGGTATAGAGATCGGGAAAGCGCAGCACGCCCAGCGCCGCCAGCACGCTGAACAGCGACCCGATGACGAGGAGCGCACTGACGGCAAGCGCCGTCACCATATCAAGTTCGCCTGCCATTACCGGGCTCCCTTCTGTTTGCGCCGCGCCGGCTTGCCACGCCTTGCCTTTTTCTGCGCTCCCGGCGGCACTGCGGCGGCACGATTGTTTCTTTCTGACGACAGTCCCCGTGCCAAAATGAAACGGGCAAAGGCGACGGTGGCGAGGAAGCCGACGAGGCTGAGCGCAATGGCGATATCGATATAGAGCGTGAAGCCGCTCTTGATGGCAAGGACCGCGATGAGGCCGATGGCGATTGCCACCAGCATGTCGAGACCCAGCACCCGGTCAGGCAAGGCCGGGCCGCGCACGATCTGAACCACGGTCAGCAACAGCCCGAGCGACAGGGCGACGAGCGCGAATGACGTGGAATAGGACAGGATGGCGGCAGCACTCATAGCGGAAACGCCTCCCGGATGCGGCGTTCAAAGCCGCTGGAAATCGCCCGTTTCTCGGCGGCCGGATCATGGCAATCCAGCGCATGGACATAGAGCGTCTTGCGGTCAGCGGATACATCGACCGACAGCGTGCCCGGCGTCAGCGTGATCAGGTTGGCCAGAAGCGTGATTTCGAAATCGCGCGTCAGGGACAGCGGGAACGCAAAGATGCCCGGCCGCAACCGCATATTGGGCCGCATCACCAGGATCGCCACCTTGATCGCCGACAGCGACAATTCCTTGAAGAACAGGCCTATCAGCAGCAGAAGCTTGACCGGCCGCACGGCGTGACGGACGGCAGACACCTGTTCGCGCACCAGCCACAGCGACAGCGCCCCGGCGGCAAATCCCAAGACGAGATTGGGCAGGCTGAAACTGCCGGAGACGGCAGCCCAGATGAGCGTCAGCACCAGATTGACGGCAAGCACGATCATGGCGCACCTCCCGCCGGAAAGACGGACTTGAGATAGGCGGATGGCTCGATCAGCGTCGATGCCGCCTGTTGCGCCAGATGCAGCAGGGTTTCCGGAAAGAGCCCGATGAGGCTGCTTGACACCGTCAAGGCAATAAGTGGCAACAGGGTGGTAAGCGTAGCAGGCACGGCAGCGGCCTGGCCCTCGCGCGGACGCCAATAGGCGAGCAGAAAGACCCGTCCCGTGGCAATCATGGTGAGGAAGCCAGAGACGAGCAGGATCGCCGCCAGCCAGGAAAAACCGCCATCGATCGCTGCCCTGACCAGCATGACCTTCGGCCAAAACCCGGAAAATGGCGGCAGGCCGGAGACCGAGAAGAACAGCATCAGCGACAGCGCCGCAAACAGCGGCGACTGGTGATAGAGCCCGCCTGCCGCATGCAGCGAGAAGCCGCCGCTCAAGCGTGCGGCCAGGCCGATCGCCAGGTAGAGCGCCGTCATCACCAGCATTGAATGGACGGCATAGACGATCACGCCGCCGATCGCGTCTGCGCCGCCAATGGCGATGCCGGCCAGCATGGCGCCGATGCCGGAGATCACGAGGTAGCCGAGCAGGCGGCGGGTGTCGCTCTGCGCCAAGGCCCCGAGCGATCCCGTCAGCATGGTGAGCGCGGCGGCCACCGCCAGCGCCAGGCTTAACTGCTCGCGCTCGGCCGGAAACAGCATGACGCCGATTCTGATCAGCGCATAGATCCCGACCTTGGTCAAAAGGCCGGCAAACAGCGCCGACACGACGATGCGCGGCGTGTGATAGGAGGCGGGCAGCCAGAAATTCACCGGGAAGGCCGCCGCCTTCATCGAGAAGGCGAGGACGTAGAGTGCCGTCAGCGTCACCAGCGGCGCCGTCATCTGCAACGCCGGCGCCCTGGCCGCGATATCGGCCATGTTGAGCGTGCCGAAGATGCCGTAGAGATAGCCGGTGGTGATCAGGAACAGCGTGGTGGCGACGAGATTGAGGAAGCCGTATTTGACCGCTCCGTCGATCTGCTCGCGCTCGGAGCCGAGGACCAGCAGGCCGAAGGACGAGATCAACAGCACCTCGAACCAGACATAGAGATTGAAGACGTCGCCGGTGAGGAACGCGCCGCTGACCCCCGCCATCAACAGCATCAAAAACGGATAGAAACCATAGCGCCTGCCGCTTTCATTGACATCGTCGATGGCGGCGACGGCGCCCATCAGCGCCACCACAGCCGAGGTCAGTGCAAACAGGGCGCCGGTGAGATCCACCGTGAAGGCGATGCCGAATGGCGGCAGCCAGCGGCCCATCACCATCGTCACCGGCCCGCTCTCTGTGACATGCCACAAAAGTGCCGCGTCGAGCGCCACCAGCACGATCAGCCCGAAGACTGCGATCAGCGGCTGGGCGGCACTCCTGTGGCGGATCATCATCAGGATGGCGCCGACGGCGATACACCAGGCGACGGGGAGGACGACCAGCCAGTCGAGTGCTGCCACCGGCTGAAGAACCAGGGCTGCGGCGAGATCGGCTGGAGATGCGGGAGCGGCCATGTCTGTCAGTATCCCAGCGGCGGCTGAACGCCATCCGGCTCGGCCACGCGCATGGCATCGGTATTGTCCGTTCCAAGGCTCACATAGGCGCGCCAGGACAGCACCAGCAGGAAGGCGAAGAACGAGAAGGAAATCACGATCGCCGTCAGGATCAGCGCCTGCGGCAGCGGATTGGCGGTGGCGGCTGCCGGCACATCGAGCCCCTCGCCGATCACCGGCGGCACTTCGCGCAGGATGCGGCCGCTGGTAAAGATCAGCAGGTTGACCGCATTGCCGAGAATGGCAACGCCGAGCAGCATGCGGATGATGTATTTCGACAGGAGCAGGTAGACTGCCACGGCAAGGAAGATGCCGGTCAGGACGGCGAAAACGGGTTCCATCAGTCTTCCCCCCTTTCCTCGAGCGACAGCGCGATGGACGTTACCGCGCCGACCACGACCAGATAGACGCCGATATCGAACGTCATGACGCTCGACAGCGGGATTTCGTAACCGAACACCACGGGATAGACCCAGAGCCCGGTCATGAAGGGGACATGAAAGAGCATCGACACAAGGCCGGACAGGGTTGCCAGCAGCAGGCCGGCACCGGCGATCGAGAGCGGATGAAAGACGATGGCGCGGCGCACCGTCTCGACACCGAAAGCGATGCCATAGACCGACAGGGCGGCCACGGCGATCAGCCCGCCGATGAAGCCGCCGCCGGGCTCGTTATGGCCGCGCAACAGCACGAAGATCGAAAACAGCATGGTCACGCTGACGATGACGGGGGTGATGGTGCGAAAGATCAGCGATGTCACCGGCCGGCCTCCCCGGCATCGGGATCATTATCGGCCATACGGCGCAAGGACCCCGCCCGCAGCCGCACCAGCGACAGAACCGCCAAGCCTGCGATCATCACCACGGCGATCTCGCCCAGCGTATCGGTGCCGCGGAAATCGACGATGATGACGTTAACGATATTGGCGCCATGGGCAATGGTTTTGGAATATTGCGCGAAGAAATCCGACAGCGCCGGGTTGAACGGCACCTGCGTGACCTTGAGAAGCAGCAGCCCGCCGCCCAGGCCGCAGGCAATGGCGATCGCTGCGTCCGGCAGGGTCTCGCGGAACGGCCGGTGATCGGAGGCCGAGAGCTTGAGCCGCGTCATGACCAGCGCCAGGATGACCACCGCCAGCGTTTCGATCATGAACTGGGTAAAGGCCAGATCCGGCGCGCCATAGAGCAGGAAGATGACGGCGACGGAAAAACCCTGGATGCCGAGCGAAACGATCGCCGTCAGCCGGTCTTTTGCCAGGACGACGGCGAACAGGCCGGCCACCGCGATGATCATGATCGCCAGTTCGTGCAGCGGTATGGATGGAAAAACCGGCGCCCGCGCCAGTTCGCCAAACAGGAACGGCGGCACGAGCAGGACGAGCGCGATCATCACGAAGGTTGCGGTCATATAGCTGTCCAGCCTGCCGTTTTGCAGGCGCCGGGTGATGGCGAAGGACAGGCGCACCAGGCTGCGGATGGCCTGATCGAAGCCGCGATCCGGCCCCCAGCCGATTGTAGCCAGGACCGACGCAACACCTGCCCGCACCTGCGCAAGGCCGATATAGAGCGCAATGCCGAGGACGACCGTCAGCCCCGACAGGGCCAGCGGCACGCCGATATGCGGAACAAGCGAAATGGCGACGACGCGCGGTCCGCCGGCAATGGCGGAGGCCATCGGCGTGGAAACGAGGGCGTGGACCGTGCCTGAAAACAGCGCGGCGGCGAGGCCCGCGACCGCCAGAATAGCAGGCCCGAGCCAGAGCAGGACCGGCGCCTCATGCGCATGTTTCGGCGTGGCGGCCGGCTTACCCATAAACGGCTTCAACGCCACGGCGAAGGCGACGGCAAACATCAGCCCATTTCCCGTGACAGTCAGAATGGCAAAGAGGATCGAACGCGGATCAGACGACGACAGCGCGGCATAGACCTCCTCCTTGGCGAGGAAGCCGAAGAAGGGCGGCAGCCCGCCCATCGAGATGGCGGCGGCAAGCGCAATGGCAAAGGTCAACGGCATGGCGGTGCGCAGGCCGCCAAGACGGGTGACGTCGCGCGTTCCGGTCTCGTGGTCGATAATCCCCGCCACCATGAACAGAGCGCCCTTGAACAGCGAATGGGCCACCAGATACAGCACCGCCGCCTCGATGGCATAGGGCGATCCGAAGCCGGTGAGCATGACAAGAAGGCCGAGCGACGACATGGTCGTATAGGCAAGCATCAGCTTGAGGTCGGTCTGGCGCACGGCCAGAAGCGCGCCGATGATGAGAGTGACGCCCCCGAACACCGGCAGGATCAGCTGCCATTCGGGCGTCCCGCCGAGCACGGGATTGAGCCGCATCAGCAGATAGACGCCGGCCTTCACCATGGTGGCCGAATGCAGATAGGCCGAAACCGGCGTCGGGGCCTCCATCGCGTTCGGCAGCCAGAAATGGAACGGAAACTGCGCCGATTTGGTGAAGGTGCCGCCCAGCACCAGGACAAGAACTGCCAGATAGAGCGGGCTCGCCTGAACCATTGGCCCCAGCGATGACAGGGCCGAAAATTCGGTGACGCCGGTGATGCTCCACAGCACGAGCAGGCCGGCCAGCAGGAACAGGCCGCCGCCGCCGGTGATGACCAGCGCCTGGAATGCGGCACGGCGCGCTTCCTCGCGCTGATGGTCAAAACCGATCAGAAGGAAGGAGGTGATCGAGGTCAGCTCCCAAAAGACGAACAGCATCAGGAAGCTGTCGGAGGCGACCAGGCCAAGCATCGCGCCCATGAACATCAGGAGGAACGAGAGGAAGCGGCCCTGATGCGCATGGCCCTTGAGGTAACCACCCGCATACAGCACGATCAGCGCGCCGATGCCCGAGATCAGCAGAAGGAACGTCAGGGACAGGCCATCGACCAGAAAGGACAACCGGACATCGAGGGACGGCACCCAGCTGTAACCGCCAGCGACGGCCCTGCCCTGAGCAACCTCAGCCGCAAAGCCTGAAAAATGCACGAAGATCGCAGCCGGGATCAGGGCCAGCACCCAGGCGGCACCATGGCCGAACATCCGGGTGAGCATGGGCGCTGCAAGCGCACCCAGAAAAGGCAGGCAGAGGGCCAGAAATGTCAGGCTGGTGACATTCATGGGTCGGCAGGCTCCTTTCATGAGCGGATGGCCAAAGCCGGACTGGCAGCGGAAAATGCCACGGATCTCTACCGGTTGGGAATACGGCAAGCGATGGTGAAACTCAAGGTTATGGGTGGATATACAGGGGCAATCGTCCGTCGGCGCGCCCAAAACACATGCAGCGGCATTACCAATTTGACCGCGACGCCCTCCCGGCAATTGCCACGGCACAAGTCCGTCCTATCTTCTGCGTCCTATAGTCACGGGAGGCATGGATGAGCGAGACAAGACCCTTGAAAGTCGAGAGGACCGATGCGGAATGGCGGGCACAGCTGACCCCGGATCAATACCGCATCACCCGGCAGCACGGCACCGAACGGGCATTTTCCAGCCCGGATTTCGCGCCGGGCCGGACGGGCATCTATCATTGCATCTGCTGCAACCGGCCGCTCTTTCACGCGCAGACGAAATTCGATTCGGGCACGGGCTGGCCGAGCTTCTTCGAGCCGGTCGCCATCGACGCCGTGACCGAACATTCCGACATGTCCTACGGCATGAACCGGACGGAAATCCGCTGTGCCGACTGCGATGCGCATCTCGGCCACGTCTTTCCCGACGGCCCGCCACCCACCGGCCTGCGCTATTGCATGAACGGCGTTGCCCTGTCCTTTGAAGCGTCGTAACCGGGAGGTTATCACGCCGATGTGCCGCCCGGTTTCACGCCGGCGTGGGAGAGCGGCTCTAGCGAAGGTGCAGCTTTTGAATCAAGCGAAGGCGCCAAGACATTGAGTTTGGTGCATTTTCGCCGAAGGCGCCGAACTGACGGTGTGCAGGACGGTCCTACACCAGAACCATCCCCTGTCCCCGCTCAGCTGGCAGCACTGCTGATACAGGTGAGAACCGCGGAATAATGCACGGCTGCGGCGGTGACGACGAAGCCGTGCCAGATCGCATTCTGGAAGCGCAGCTTTTCCCAGACGTGAAAGATCACGCCGAGCGAGTAGATGATGCCGCCGATCAGGATGAGGATCAGCGTGGTTTCGGTCAGCTGCGACAGAAGCGGACCGGCGGCAAAGACGCCGCTCCAGCCCATGGCGAGGTAAAGCAGGATCGCCAGCTTGTCGAAGCGGCCGGGAAAGACGCATTTGATCAAAACGCCGACGATGGCGATCGACCAGATGCCGATCAGCATGCCGAACAGATAGGGATCGTCCCAGCCGCGCTGCAGGAAAGGCGTATAGGTGGCGGCGATCAGGATGTAGATCGACGAGTGATCGAAGCGGCGCAGGAACCACTTGGTCTGCGACACCGGATAGAGATTGTAGAGAAACGAAATCGACAATGTCGCGACCAGGCCGGCGCCATAGATCCAGGCGGCAACCAGCTGTCCCGATGTGCTCCAGACGCTGGCATAGAAGATCATCGCGGTCACGCCGATCAGGGCACAGGCAAGCCCGACGCCATGAACGACGCCATCGGCGATCAGCTCAGAGCGATCGTAGTTCCATTTGATGCCCTTGATTTCCATGCACGCCTCTCAACAGCCGATCCCGGCCGGGCTTCTTCATTCATATTCCACCGGCTTTTGAAGCCGATGCGTCAACCCGGACGTTCACCGCAGTCTGCCGTCAAGCGGCGCCTTCGGCAAGCCAGATAAGCATAACAATTTGACAGGCTGTTAAAGACCGAATGGCGGCAGACGAAATCAACATTTGCGACAGGCCGACATCGGGCGATCCGGATCAAACCACCATCCGCCGCGTCTTTGCGGGCGCGGTGGATGGATCATGTGTCAACAGCAGGCGCTTCAGCGGTCGATCAGCACGGCGCATTTGCAATGACTGGCGACGCGGGTGGCGGTGGAGCCGATGAAATAATCGATCAGTCCCGGCCGGTGCGACGCGATGATCACCAGGTCTGCTTTCGCCTCCTCGGCAAAGCTGTTGATGACGCCGGCGGCACCGCCGATGCGGATTTCGACATGGCCTTTGACGCCATGCTTTTCCAGAAAGCCGGTCAGCGTCTTTTTCGCGTGGTCGCGCGAGGCCTCGATCAGTTCCAGCGGGAAATCGACGATCATATAGCCCTGGGCATAGGCATTCAGATCCTCGACAACGTTGAGCAGGATGATCTCGCCGCCGTCATCGAGCAGCGACTGGGCGCGCGTCAAAACCTTCTCGCCGTGCTCCAGCTGGTCCATGGCAATCGGCACGATAATTTTCGAATACATGACTGTCTCCTCGGGTTCGCCGCACCGGCTGCAGGATAGGACGGCCCGCCGTGCAGGCCGGCATCCCCGCCGCTTCGCGCGGATGATTCAATATAGGTGTGGCGGGGCCAAAGTCACAATCGGCCATGCGGTCGCAGGCGATTGTCAACAGGTTGAGAACAGTACATCCTCAACCCGGCCTCTTCCGTGAACGCCGCGCGCGCGCCATAGTGACGGTCAAGACCATCAGACAGGCCATGATACAGGACGCGACCGATGACCAGCTTCAACAGGCGCACGTTCATGACGGTTTCGGCCACCGCATTGGCCACCGCAGGGTCGCTCACCACAACCAGGGCAGGAAGCACGCCTATGACCGTTCAAACCGAAGATCACGCCATCCGCATGCCAGCCTTCGTCGATCATTCGCATCTGGTCGTGCGCGACCTGCCGATGGTGTCGTCCTGGTACCAGAGCATCATGGGCCTGCAGCCGATCGAAAAGACCGCAAGCGGCGAGACGCTGGGTGCCGGCGGCCGCCCGCTTTTGACACTGACGACGCAGGGCAATGCGGCAACCGCCCCGCAAAATGCGCCCGGCCTGTTCCACACCGCCTTCCTGGTGCCTGACCGCAAAGAGCTTGGCCGCTGGCTTGCCCATATCGCTGAAAATAACGTGCCGCTTCAGGGGGCATCCGACCATCTGGTGTCGGAAGCCATCTATCTCGGCGATCCCGAAGGCAACGGCATCGAGGTCTATCGCGACCGGCCGCGCGCCGAGTGGAACTACCTTGACGACGGCATGGTGAAGATGGCGACGCTGCCGCTCGACCTGCAGGCGCTGTATGACGAGGCGCCGAAGGACAACTGGGGCGGCATGGCCGGCGGCACGGCGATCGGCCATATCCATCTGCAGGTTTCGGATATTCCGCAGGCCAACGCCTTCTTCCGCGATGTGCTCGGCCTCGACCTGATGGCCACCTATCCCGGCGCCAGCTTCTTCGCCTCGGGAAAATACCATCACCATGTCGGCGCCAATATCTGGAACTCGCGCGGCGCACCAAAACGCCAAGCCAACATGACCGGCCTGTCGGACTATACCGTGCATTTCAACGATCCGGCCAAGCTTAAGAATGCCGTCGTCAAGCTCGACGAACTGGAAATTCCGGTGACGCGCAATGGCGATACCGTTTCGCTTACCGACCCCTGGGGGATCGGCCTGAAACTGGTTGGATGACGGCAAGGCGGGCCGCCTGGCTGCGCTTTTCAACAGGGCGGCTGCGGCGGATTGTACCGTTTTGATTCTTAAAGTTGACTCTTATTGTCATGTATAATACGCCGCCCGGACGTCCGCTTTTGCGGATTTCTGTCTAGGGGTTATTATTTTGAAAAATAAGAGAATTCTTGTATACGCGCTCGCCACGGCGAGTATCGCGCCACTTCCCTTGCGCGCGGCCGATTGGCGTCCTTTAGTGGAAATCGACGGCACCTGGCGCAGCGGTTCATCCAGCACCAGCGGCGGCTTCTTCCTGCCGATCCTGCTTGATTCCGGCAATGCGCTGTTCATCGATACGCAGGGCGCCTTTATCGAGGGTGGCGTTCAGCGTGGTTCGGTGGGGGCCGGATACCGCATGCGCGCCAATGACCAGTGGATCGTCGGCGTCTACGGCTATTACGACTATCTGAACAGCGCCTATGACAACGCGTTCCACCAGCTGTCCTTCGGGGTGGAGGCGCTCGGGCCCGTCTTTGAAACGCGTGCCAACATCTATCTGCCGCTCGGCAGCGATCACGCACTTGATGGCATGGGCCGCGGCGAGATCGCCGGTGGCAGGCTGATGTTCCGCCAGGGCATGGAACGTGCCCGCCGCGGCGGCGATATCGAGGCCGGTGTCCGCGTGCCGCTGACGGCTGCAGGCGATGCGATACAGCTGAAGGTGTTTGGCGGCAGCTATTTCTACGGCGGCGACAATCTCGACGACAAGCTGGGTGCCAAGCTGCGCGCCGAACTGTCCTTTGCCAACCTGCCCGGCCTTCCCGGCGGATCGACGGTGACGATCGGCGCGTCCGGCTCCTATGACAACGAGGACCATTTCAAGGCTGCGGCGATGGCCCGGCTGCGCATACCGCTCGGCAGCACATCCGCCACCGGCTCTTCGTCAGCCGTGAGCGATCCGTTCGATCCGCTGACGCAGCGCGTCGAGCGCAACCGGGCCATTGAGACCCATCGGGGCGCGACGGGCGATCTTGAAAATGCGGTGATCGAACTTACCGGCCAGACCGCCGGCAATGTCGCCGCCATTTCCGCCGCCAGCGGCGATGCGGCCGCGATCAACGCCCTGATCGATGCGGCTGGCGACAACGCGCTGATCCTTGCCGATGGCAATATCGGGCTTGATCAATCGCTGAGCTTGAACAACGGCCAGCTCCTTTTGGGTGGCGGCGGGCTTCTCAGCCTGCGCGGCGCTGACAGCGGCGGCGAAGGCTGGTTTGCCAATCGCGGCGCCGCCACAACGCTGACCGGCTACAATCCGGCTGAGGATGTGGTGACCATGGCGTCCAACAGCGCCATCTCCACGCTCTCGATCACTGGCGGACTGGCCGGCATCGGTTCTACCGGCGCATCCAACCTCCTGGTGGACAATGTCGATATTACCGCCACCAGCCATGACGGCATCCGGTTGACCGGCGTGGATGGCGCCGTCATCCAGAATTCGCGCATTCACGACCTCACCATCTGCGAAAGCAGCACGCTCTGCGAATTTTCGGTGTTTGATCCGAACCGGGCGCCCTATGCCGCCATCAGCGCCCATGGCACCAACAACCTGACGATCCGCGATACCGCAATCGACAACGTCACCTATGGCCTGTTTGCCGGCAGCGCCATCGACGAAAGCGACTGGCCGCCTGTGATCACCGATGCCGCCAGCAACATCACGCTGGACCATGTGACGATCTCGCGGTCCCGACGCGAAGGCCTGCTGTTCGTGGCGGCCGATCACGTCAATCTCGACACGGTGACGATCGACAATTCGATGCAGGACCGCGACATGGATCTCGTCGTGCTGCAGGGTACACGCGACGTCGTGATCACCGATATGGTCCTGAAGGGCGGCATCAATGGCCTGATGCTGGTGACCTCCAGCAGCATGCCGGAGGGGGCGGTCACCACCAATGTCGATGTCGACGGCCTGACGATCGACGGCACGCGCAATGCCGGCATCTTCCTCAACCCGGTTTCCGGCATCGCCTTCAAGAACGTGGCGATCACCAATGCCGGAACCTACGGTGCCTTCATCTACGGGAGCGAATGGGACTTCCTTGGCGGGCCGATCAGCGACATTTCCTTCGACAATGTCACGATCGACAAGGCAGGGACCGCCGGGCTCTACTTCATGGGACCATCCCTGGATCTGAAGGGCGGCGTCACCGTCACCGGATCGCCGCGCGATTGCAAGGTCGATCCCTCCTGGGACGGCAGCCTTGGCGGTTCGCTGACGCAAGGGCCGGGCTCGGTGCTGACCCTCAACGGCGGCGTGCTCGACCAGACGAATTTTGGAAGCCGTTGCGGCGGCTGACCTCACCCAAGAATGCCGTGCGCACCTTATCCAGGTGCGCACGGTGGCTTTCACGGTTTCAGTGCACAGCGCCGGAGCCGCCGGCCGCGACGATGGCGAAGGGCATGCCCTCGACCGGGATGGTTGCCGTTTCCGTCAAGGTTTCGCTGTCGATCATCCGCACCAGGCTGTGGCGGGGATCGGTGACGGCGATGCGATTGCCGGCAACGGCCAGCCGCGGGCGCGGATCGCGCCAATGGCCGTCCTTGCTATAGGGCTCGGTGACGCCGGCGGAGCGGACGATCTGACCGCTGACCACATCCAGCACATGCAGCTTGCCGTCTTCCGTGAGAATATAGGCATTGCGGACCTTGGCGGGATCCAGGATGAAATCGACACGGCGGGTCGGCAGTTCGACGAGGCGATAGGGCGCGCTTGCATCCGGATCGATCAGCACGACCTTGTCCTCACCGTAATTGCCGAGGAAGAACTGCATCGAGCGGCCACCGAGCAGGGTGGAGACCTTGCCCTCCGGCAGTTCGCCGCCATAGGCGACCATCTCAAGCTTCGGGCCGTTCAGCCCATCCGGCCGGGCAACCAGAACCCCTTCGGCGCAACCGAAGGCGACCAGCCGCGCCGAAGACGCCTCGCCATGCAGCCCGGTGCAGGTGGCGACATCACCCAGCTGCTTGCCCTCCCGGTCGACAACACGCAAACCCAACCGTGGCGGCTGTTCGTCCGGCTTCACCTCGACCGCCATATTGGGCACGGAAACGAGGATATGCCGTCCCATCGGTACGGCGACGCCGTGATGGGCAGCCGTCGTATCGAGGCTGACGGCATCGCCCTTGCCGTCGAGCAGCGCGCTTTCGCCGAACAGATCCATCTTGCCGCCCCGATCATAAAACACCGCGACATCATTGCCATGGGTGACCACATGGCCCGGCTTCTGGCCGCTGATGCTGCCGGGCAAAAGCCGGGGAGCGGATATCTCGATATCGCGATGTTCGCCATGATCCGACAGTGCAATGCCGGACGAGATGATCTGCACCAGGTCCTTATCGCCCTGAACGGCAAAAACGCTCCTGCCGCTGTCACTCAGCGACAGGGCCGCGTGGCCGCTGAGATCAAACCGCCCCAGCTCGCTGCCGTTTGCCGCATCCAGCACGCGCACCAAAGGCTCCGTATGATCCGCAACAAACAGCCGCCACGTCTCCTTCTGATCAGCCTGATCATCGGCCAGCGCCGCAAGCGGCGACAGCGCCGTGAGCGCCATCACAGCGGCAGCCCGCATCGGTTTTCCAAATTGGATCGGCATGGGATTCTCCTGCAAATGTTTATGTAATAACGTTACGTCATGTTTGTTATAAAGTTACGTTCGGATTGTCCAGCCGGAAAACGGCAGGGGCGTCCTCTCCCTTCTCCCCGGCGGGGAGAAGGGGGCCCGCAGGGCCGGATGAGGGGGCCACACGCTCCAAACCTGCCGAACCGCCCCGTCATCGCCTCGCATACGCTCGGCACTTCTCCCCGCTGGGGAGAAGGGGGAGATCGGGGCAAGGGCCGCGTTCCAGAGGCGATAGTCTCGCGGATCGGGGAGCGACCGAGAGATGGGGGTGGCCATACCGCCTCGCCTTTGCAGATCAAGAACTGATGGGGTTTAGCCCGTCTGTTGATCACTCAGGCATCTCCTCCCCCACCGGGCAGAAAAATCGCACACGGGCCATCAGCGTCCTCCCTCTTCTCCCCGGCGGGGAGAAGGTGCCCGAAGGGCGGATGAGGGGGCCAAGCGCTCAGAATGCGCCGAACCGCCCCCTCATCGCCTCGCATCCGCTCGGCACTTCTCCCCGCTGGGGAGAAGGGGGAGATCGGGGCAAGGGCCGCGTTCCAGAGGCGATAGTCTCGCGGATCGGGGAGCGGCCGCGAGAATGGTGTGGCCATGCTGCCTCGCCTTTGACAGGTGAGGAACTGATGGGATTTAGCCCGTCTGTTGATCACTCAGGCACCTCCTCCTCCACCGGGCAGAAAAATCGCAAACGGGCCGTCGGCGTCCTCCCTCTTCTCCCCGCCGGGGAGAAGGTGCCCGAAGGGCGGATGAGGGGGCCAAGTGCTCAGAATGCGCCGAACCACCCCCTCATCGCCTCGCATCCGCTCGGCACTTCTCCCCGCTGGGGAGAAGGGGGAGATCGAGGCAAGGGCCACATTCCAGAGGCGATAGTCTCGCGATCGAGGGCGACCATCCAAACAAAAGGGGAGGACGTTGCCGCCCTCCCCTTCGCATCTTACCTGACCGTCCGTGCCGTCTCAGGCGGCGTAGCGGGTGCGGTGCTGGGCCGGCTGCGGACGGCTGGTTTCTTCCAGTTTGAAGCGGGCGAGCAGGGTTTGCAGCTGGCGGCTTTCGTCGGCCAGGGTTTCGCTTGCGGCCGTGGTTTCCTCGACCATGGCGGCGTTCTTCTGGGTCATCTGGTCCATGTGGTTGACCGAGGTGTTGATTTCGGCGAGCGCCGTTGATTGTTCGCGGGCGGCGGTGGCGATGCTTTCGACGTGGTCGTTGACGCGCAGCACCAGCCGTTCGATTTCAACCAGCGCATCGCCGGTTGCGCGCACCAGCGAGACCCCGCCCTCGACCTCGGAGGCGGATGCGCTGATCAGCGCCTTGATCTCCTTGGCGGCATTGGCGGAGCGCTGGGCGAGTTCGCGGACTTCCTGGGCGACGACGGCAAAACCGCGGCCGGCATCACCGGCGCGCGCGGCTTCGACGCCGGCATTCAGCGCCAGAAGGTTGGTCTGGAAGGCGATCTCGTCGATGACGCCGATGATCTGGCTGATCTTGCTGGAAGACCCTTCGATCCGGCTCATGGCGGTGACGGCGTTGCGGACGATCTCGCCGGATTTTCCGGCACTCTCCTTGGTTTCGCGCACCATGTCGCGGGCCTCAACGGCGCGGGCAGACGAGGTGCGCACGGTCGCCGTGATCTCGTCGAGCGCGGCTGCGGTTTCCTCGAGCGCTGCCGCCTGCTGTTCGGTGCGTTTCGACAGGTCGTTGGCAGCCGAACTCAGTTCGGCCGAGCTGTCCTTGATGGTGCCGGCGGCGCCGCGCACGTTGTTCATGGTCGAGCGCAGCGTTACCATCGTGGCGTTGACGTTCTGCTGCAGTTCGGCAAACGCGCCCTGGAAATGGCCTTCCATGCTTTCCGAGAGGTCGGCATCGGCAAGCGCTGCGATGACGCGGCGCACTTCGGTGACGGCGAGATCGATGCTCTCCACCAGTTCGTTGACGCTGCCGGCAAACCGGTTGAGATCGTCGTTCTGGTAATCCTTGCCGATGCGGCCGGTGAAATCGCCGGCGACAGCAGCGGCGACGACAGCGCTGATGCTCGACTGCAGGTCGCTGCTCAGCGCGTGCAGGGCGGCTTCCTGCGCCTTCATATCGCGCATCGCCAGGGCGTTGTAGCGGAAGACCTCCACGGCGCGGGCCATCTCGCCGATCTCGTCCTTGCGGGTGGCGTCGGTGCCGGCGCTGTCGAGATTGCCTTCGGCCAGACGGCTCATGGCGGCGGTGAGATCCCGCACCGGCGTGGAGATGCCACGCCGGGCAACCAGAAGGCTGACGAGTGCGCCAACGGCAATGCAGCCGATTGCGGCAAAGACAGCAATCAGAAGGGCGACGGAGGACGACTGCAGGGCATCGGCACGGGCGGCGGCAAGCGCTTCGCCCGAATAGGTGCTGTAGACCTTGACGGTGCTGGTGACGGTCTTTTGCGCGTCAAGCGCCTTGGCAAGCGCCGCCTTGATGGCGGCAGCGTCCTGCGGGTTGGCGGCGGCAATATCGACCATGGCGCGGATTTCGCCAAAATAGGTTTTAAGCGTCGCGCGGATCGCCTGCAGCTGCTGGAGCTCCGTTGCGTCGGCGGCGGCCTCGATCTTTGGCAGGCGCGCCAGCATTTCCGTGGAGCGCTTGTCAGCCTCTTCGCGGAAATCGGCGGATTTGTCCGGCTGTGCGGCCAGCTGGTAGGTCATGCGGCTGATGGCGATGATATCGACGCGCAGGTCCATGGCCTCGCGGGCAACCTCTTCCCTGGCGCCGACCGAGACGATGGCCGATTCCAGCGCCAGGATGCCGCGTGCACCGACGGATGCGATGACCAGGCAGGACAGCCCCATGACGAAAACGACCAGACTGATCTTCTGGAGAATAGAGAGATTGCGAAAATTCATGTCGAAACTCCGGCTGGGCAAGGGACCGCACGCTGAACAAAATAAGGGGAGCGAGGCATGATGCCTCTTTCAAAGCGCAGGAGAAAACCGACATCGCGCATGACGGCGCAATCTGAGGGAATTGCTCTAACGTCCGGTTAAGACTGGCATCCCAGAAATCGAGATGACAGTCAGGCGGCAAAAAATGCGACATCCGAAGCGGGTGCCACCACAGCCGATGCGAGTTTCAGCTTGAACCTTCGCCACCCGGTCTCTATCTCGGACGCATCACCCCTCGCATTGCCCCGGAGATTTCCTTGTCCATCTTCAAAAATCTGCCACCTGCGCCCGCCGCCTTGAAAAAGCCGGTGACCGATACCCGCCACGGCATCACCCGCACGGACGACTATGCCTGGCTGCGCGCCGAAAACTGGCAGGCGATGTTCAAGGATCCCTCGATCCTCGATCCGGAGATCCGCAGGCATCTGGAGGCCGAGAACGCCTATATGAAGGCGGCGATGGCCGATACCGAAGCGCTGCAAAAGACGCTGTTTTCCGAGATGAAGGGCCGCATCAAGGAGGATGACTCATCCGTTCCGGTCAAGGACGGGCCGTTTGCCTATGGCACGTTCTATGTGACGGGCGGCGAGCAGCCGTCCTTCTTCCGCACGCCGCGCGACGGCGGTGCGCGTTCCGTGCTGCTTGACGGCGACAAGGAGGCGGAAGGCAAAGCCTATTTCCGTCTGGGCGGCGTCGATCACTCGACCGATCACAGCCGGGGTCTGTGGAGCTATGACGACAAGGGCTCGGAATATTATACGCTACGCGTGCGCGATCTCGCCACCGGCGATGACCTTGCCGATATCATCGAGAATACCGGCGGCGGCGGCGCCTGGGCGCCCGATGGCAAGAGCTTTTTCTACACCGTGCTCGACGACAACCATCGTCCCTCGAAAATCTTCCACCATATCGTCGGCACCGGGCAAGGCGACGACCGGCTGGTCTACGAGGAAGAGGATCCGGGCTTCTTCATGGGCGTCGGCGGCTCGATGCTCGACGACTTCATCTATATCGACATCCACGATCACGAGACCAGCGAATACTGGCTCCTGCCGACCTCCGATCTGACCGGCAAGCCGCAGCTGGTGGCGGCCCGCGAAACCGGCCTTGAATATTCGCTGTCTGAAGGCGGCGATGTCTTCTACATCCTCACCAATGCCGACGGCGCCAAGGATTTCAAGATCATGCAGACGCCGGTTGAGACACCGGCGCGGGAACACTGGACCGACGTCGTGCCGCATACGGCCGGCCGGCTCATCATCTCGCATGGCGCCTATGCACGCCATCTCGTCTGGCTGGAGCGCGAGGCCGGCCTGCCGCAGATCAAGATCCGCGACCGGCGCACCGGCGAGGAACATGCGATCGCCTTTGCCGAAGAGGCGTTTTCGCTGGGGCTTGCGGGTGCTGCCGAATACGACACCGACGTCATCCGCTTCTCCTATTCCTCGATGACGACGCCCAGCCAGCTCTACGACTACAATATGGTGACGCGCGAGCGCACGCTGCTGAAGACGCAGGAAGTGCCGTCCGGCCACAATCCCGGCGACTACGTCACCCGCCGCGTCATGGCGCCGGCTTGGGACGGCGCCGAGGTGCCGGTCACCCTGCTTTACCGCAGGGATTTGGCCCTCGACGGCTCGGCGCCCTGCCTGCTCTACGGCTACGGCGCCTATGGCATTGCCATTCCCGCCTCGTTCAACACCAATTGCCTGTCGCTCGCCGATCGCGGCTTCGTCTATGCCATCGCCCATATCCGCGGCGGCAAGGACAAGGGCTTTGAATGGTACGAAGACGGCCGGATGGAGAAGAAGACCAATACGTTCAAGGACTTCATCGCAGCAGCCGACTATTTGAATCAACAGAAGTTCACGTCCTACGAAAACATCATCGCCGAGGGCGGCTCAGCCGGCGGCATGCTGATGGGAGCGATTGCCAATATGGCACCGGAGAAATTCAAGGGCGTCATTGCCGCCGTACCCTTCGTCGATGTCCTGAACACCATGCTCGACGACACGCTGCCGCTGACCCCGCCGGAATGGCCGGAATGGGGCAACCCGATCGAGGACAAGACGGCCTATGAGCGCATGGCCGCCTATTCCCCTTACGACAACGTTTCGGAAAAGCCCTACCCGGCGATCCTGGCGCTGGGCGGCCTTACCGACCCGCGCGTCACCTATTGGGAACCGGCCAAGTGGGTCGCCAAGCTGCGCGAAAAAACCACGGGCTCGGAACCCATCCTGATGAAGACCAACATGGACGCCGGCCATGGCGGCGCCTCCGGCCGCTTCCAGCGCCTGGAGGAAATCGCCTTCGAATACGCATTCGCGATCAAGGTGGCGGGGAAGATGTAACGGCGTCTCCGTCGCTGTGAAACAAGCCCCGCGCATGGCTTGAAGACTAATTCTCCCTGCAACTTCGCAGGGAGAATCATATGAAGATCGGCGACAGCATCAGCCATTATTACCGTCCGCAAAACGGAAATCAGGGAACTGGCGCCGCCTCTTCCGCCTTGGCGCTGAACATTGACGGCGGGGGTGGCGGTCGCACACAGGCGCCGACAATCTCTGCCGGCGGCTCATCCCCATCCTCCTCTTTGTTTTCAGCACTCTGGCTCTCCATGGCCGACAAGCTGGAGGGCGAAACAAGTGCCGTGAGCGAAGCGCCGAAGGACAATCCGGCCAATGAGTTTCTGGACTGGTCGAACATGTCGCTTGCCGAAAAGATCCGGGCACAGCTTCTTGCCGGGAAGGACCTGACCGAAGACGACCTCGCCGCCATGGATGCCGACGCCCGCGCGGCCATCGAGGCGGAGATCAAGGACGCCATCAAGCGCCAGCTGGAAATCCCGCAGGACGGAGGAACGGCGCAGGCCGAGGCCTCGGGTGGTGCACTGACGGTGTAGACTCCCACGACGGTATGCCCCATCAAGACAGGCAACAGCCTCCTATTTTTCGTTCACGGCGCAATCTCCATCGCAATATCAAAATAGGCCAGAACCCTGCAGGCCGCAACGCCCTTGCCGCCGGGAGCCCGTGACCTTACCTTAGACGCATGACATCATCCGTGCGCGAAAAGACGGCAGCGGCCGCCCCCATTCCCTTTGACAACAGCTATGCCCGGCTGCCGCAGCATTTTCATGCGGCGGCTGTTCCGACACCGGTTTCCGAGCCTTGGCTGATCAAGTTCAACCGGCCGCTGGCAATCGAGCTTGGGCTCGATGCCGATGCGCTGGAGCGCGAGGGGGCGGCGATCTTTTCCGGCAATGCGATACCCGCCGGCGCCGAACCGCTCGGCATGGCCTATGCCGGCCATCAGTTCGGTCAATTCGTGCCGCTCCTGGGCGACGGGCGGGCGATCCTGATCGGCGAAGTCATCGATATCCATGGCAGGCGCCGCGATATCCAGCTGAAGGGCGCGGGCAAGACGCCCTATTCGCGGCGTGGCGACGGGCGCGCGGCACTTGGACCGGTCCTGCGCGAATATATCGTCAGCGAAGCAATGTTTGCATTGGGCATCCCGGCAACCCGGGCGCTTGCCGCCGTCGTTACCGGCGAGCCGGTCTACCGCGAGAGGGTGCTTCCCGGCGGCGTCATCACCCGCGTGGCGGCCAGCCATATTCGCGTCGGCACCTTCCAGTTCCTGGCAGCGCGGGGCGACACCGAGGGGCTGAAGGTGCTTTCGGATCATGTCATTGCGCGGCATTACCCCGGCATCGAGACCCAGGAGCGTCCCTATCTGACGCTGTTGCAAGCGGTGATCGAGCGGCAGGCGTCGCTGATTGCGCGCTGGCTTTGCGCCGGCTTCATTCACGGCGTGATGAACACCGACAATTGCGCCATATCAGGCGAAACCATCGATTTTGGTCCTTGCGCCTTTCTCGATGCCTATGACCCGGCAAAGGTATTTTCCTCGATCGACCGGGGCGGACGCTATGCCTATGGCCGCCAGCCGGCGATTGGCCAATGGAACATGGCGCGGCTGGCAGAAACCCTGCTGCCGCTGCTCGACCCGGAACCGTCGGAAGCCGTCAATCTCGCCAATGATGCGATTGGCAATTATGGCGCGCTGTTCCAGACCCATTGGCTCACCGGCATGAAGGCAAAGATCGGCCTGCACACCGAGGAGGATGGCGACCTTGATCTGGTTCAGGGCTTGCTGAGCGCCATGCACCGCAACGAAACCGATTTCACGCTGACCTTCCGCAAGCTCTGCGATGCCGCCGAAGGCAGCGCCAAGGACGGTCCGCTTCGCGATCTCTTTGCCGGTACAGCCGATATCGACGCCTGGCTTGCCGCGTGGCGCGAGCGGACCGGGCGCGAACCCCTGTCCGACGCGCAGACGGCTGCCGTCATGCGCGCCGTCAATCCCGCGATCATCCCGCGCAACCACCGGATCGAGCAGGCGATCCGCGCGGCGGAGGACGATGGAGATTTCTCATTGTTCGAGGCGCTGAACGACGCCCTTGCCAGGCCCTACGAGGACCGGCCGGGCTTTGCAGCCTACGCGGCGCCGCCCGCGCCGTCGGAAGAAGTTTTGAAGACGTTTTGCGGGACGTGAGGGGCGTCGCGCTTTAGGCTTTCGGATTGCTGCCAACGCTGAATGCGATTCTCTGGCGGGGTCATCACCCCGCTCTCCGTCATCCTCACCCCTGTGGTGGGGATCCAGCGACCCGGCGTCTGCCGGGTCAAAAGACTCCTTCAGCTCAAGGACTTGAGCTGGCTGGATTCCTGTGACAGGCACAGGAATGACGGAAGTTTTGCCAATCGAATATTTCGCAAATGACCTGCCGGATGCTGCGAAAATCAATCTCACAGCCGCCCACGCAATCCCCCGTCACTCCCAGCCCGTTCCCCCAGCAACAGCGCAGCCATAGGGCGGCAGGCGGTTTTCGAAATTGGATTTCAGCTGGGCGCAGCCCCATTTGCGAAGCGGTTCCGGCATGCGGCTGTTGAGTTCGATGCCGACCTCGTCCAGCGGATCGCTGGTATTGGTGACATAGAGCAGCCAGCGCCCGCCGATCACGCCGATGACGGCTACGACGACAACCAGCAGAACCGTCAGCAATTTCTTCATGTCAGACCTCGATATGATAAACCTTGCCGCTGACCTATCCTATTTTTCCGCGCTGCCGAAATCCTTTTGCAGGCCGTCCGCCGGCCGTGCGCCAGACGCCTGCCTGCCATGCCGAATTTTGATGGCTGTGGGCAATTGTGGCCATTGAAAGGCGGCGCCCGTGCGATATGTTCGGTGATATCGCGCGCGGCGATTGAACCCTTTGCGCGCCACCGATTGAGGTTCACCGCGCACAGCACCATCCGGCGCGATGGCCAGCCCCAAGACCAGACGGCCTTTTCCCTGAGGCCCCAGATGCCCACCGCAAGCGAGACGTTCCGCGCGGCGCGGCTTTCCATAACGGGAGATATTCATGTTGATTTTGTTGACGGCCATCGTCTTCGCACTGATCGGGCTTGGGCTCGGCGGCGGCGGGCTTTGGCTCATCGTGCTCGGCGGCAGCTGGTATTATGCCATTGCCGGCCTCGGCTTCCTCATCACCGCCTTTCTCCTGTTGGCGCGGCGCGGCGCAGCACTCACCGTCTATGCGCTTTTGATCATCGGCACGCTCGCCTGGGCGATCTGGGAAGTCGGCTTCGACTGGTGGCAGCTTGGACCGCGCGGCGGCGTCATCATCCTGCTCGGCCTCTGGCTGCTGTTGCCGGCCATCCGCCGCGGCCTTGGCTTTGTCAGCCCGACCGGCCAGGTCTACAAGGCCAGCGCCCTGCCGCTCGGCCTTGCCGTGATCGCCTCGATCGCCGTTGCCGGCTACTCGATGACGCAGGACCCGCTTGATCTTGCCGGCGAACTGCCGGTTGGAACGGCGACCGCAGCTGCCGATCTCGGCGGCAATGTCCCCGACGGCGAATGGCACCAATATGGCCGCACGCCCTATGGCCAGCGCTATTCGCCGCTCTCGCAGATCACGCCTGGCAATGTGGGCACCCTGCAGGAGGCCTGGCAATATCAGACCGGCGACGTGAAGCGCCCCGACGATGTCGGCGAAACCACTTATCAGGTGACGCCGCTGAAAATCCACGACACGCTCTACATGTGCACGCCGCACAACCTGGCAATTGCGCTCGATGCGGCGACCGGCAAGGAAAAATGGAAGTTCGACGCCAATTCCGGCATGAACCCGGACCGGCAGCACCAGACCTGCCGTGGCGTGACCTATTATGCCGATCCGGCCGCCGTGGCCGGCAGTGCCTGCGCCGAACGGGTCTATCTGCCGACCGCCGATGCACGGCTGATCGCGCTCGATGCCGCCAATGGCAAGGTCTGCGAGAGCTTTGCCGAAAAGGGGACGCTGCATCTTGAAAAAGGCATGCAGTACAATCCGGCCGGCTATTATTACTCTACCTCGCCGCCGGTGATCACCGCCGGCAAGATCATCATCGGCGGTGCCGTCAACGACAACTATTCGACGCAGGAACAATCCGGCGTCATCCGCGCCTTCGACGTCAACAGCGGCGCGCTGATCTGGAACTGGGACAGCGGCAATCCGGACGTAACGACGCCCCTGCCGGAAGGCCAGACCTACACGACCAACTCGCCCAACAGCTGGTCCGTGTTCAGCTATGACGACAAGCTCAACCTTGTCTTCATCCCGCTTGGCAACCAGGTGCCCGACCAGCTCGGCATGAACCGAAGCGAGCATGTGGAGAAATATTCCTCGTCGATCGTGGCGCTGGATATCACCACAGGCGCCGTCCGCTGGGTGCGCCAGACCGTGCATCACGATCTCTGGGACATGGACGTTCCCGCCCAGCCGGTGCTGCTCGACATTACCGGCAAGGACGGCCAGCCGGTTCCGGCCCTTGTCGGCCCTACCAAGCAGGGTGATATCTACGTGCTCGACCGGCGCACCGGCGAGCCGATCATCCCGGTCAAGGAGATCCCGGCCCCGACCGGCGCAATCGCCGAGGATTTCACCGCGCCGACACAGCCGATCTCCGACCTCACCTTCTCGCCGCCACCCTTGACGGACAAGAACATGTGGGGCGTGACGATGTTCGACCAGCTCGCCTGCCGGATCGACTTCAAGCGGCTGAAATATGAAGGCCGCTACACGCCGCCATCGCTGCAAGGCAGCCTGATCTATCCCGGCAATTTCGGCACGTTCAACTGGGGCTCGGTCGCGGTCGATCCCGAACGGCAGGTGATGTTCGGCATGCCGACCTATCTGGCCTTCACCTCCAGGCTCGTGCCGCGCGACCAGATCCCGGCCAAGGGGCAGGATGAGAAGGGTTCCGAACAGGGCCTCAACCGCAATGACGGCGCACCTTACGGCGTCTTCATGGGGCCGTTCCTCGGGCCGCTTGGCATTCCCTGCCAGGCGCCGCCATGGGGCTATGTCGCCGGGGCCGATCTCAAGACCGGCCAGATCGCCTACAAGCACAGGAACGGCACCGTGCGGGACATGACGCCGCTGCCCCTGCCCTTCAAGGTCGGCGTGCCCGGCATCGGCGGCCCGATGATCACCAAGGGCGGCGTCGCCTTCCTGGGAGCTGCCGTCGACAACTATATCCGCGCCTATGAGCTGACCACCGGCAAGGTGCTGTGGGAAGGCCGACTGCCCGCCGGCGGGCAGTCCACCCCGATGAGCTACGCCACCGATGACGGCACCCAGTTCGTCCTGATCGTCGCCGGCGGCCACGGCTCTGTCGGCACCAAGCCGGGCGACTACGTGATCGCCTACAAGCTGGCGAAGTAAGGCAGCGTCGACACAACGAAAAAGCCGGCGGAGCGATCCGCCGGCTTTTTGTTTTCCGGTTAGGGGCTGATGAATCGGGCAGCGCCGCCATCGCCGCCGCCAGTCTTAACCCACCATGGCGGCGATCAGTTTGCCCACGTCGGCGAAAACCGGCTCCAGCTCCTTCGTCGGCTTCTTGCCCTCGGCGATATAGACGGAGACGAGGATGGTGTGGTTTTCGGAGGGCCGCACGAAGCCGATGTCGCCGGCTTCGCCGTGGCCGCTGGTGCCGGTCTTTTCACCGATCGTCCAAGTTTTCGGAAGCCCTGCGCGCAGGCGTTTGGCACCCGTCGTATTGGCGACAAGCCAGGCGGTAAACTGGTCGCGGGACGCTGTCGATAGCGTGTCGCCGAGTAGGAGCTTGCCGAGCGTCTCCGTCATCGCCTTTGGCGTCGTCGTATCACGGGGATCGCCGATCTTGGCCTCGTTGAGTTCCGGCTCCCAGCGGTCGAGGCGGGTGGTGGCGTCACCGATCGTGCGCAGCCAGTCCGTCAGCCCCTTGGGGCCGCCGAAGCTTGCCAGAAGCAGGTTGGCCGCCGCATTGTCGCTCAACGTGACAGCGGCATCGCAGAGTTCGCGCACCGTCATGGCGCCGCCGACACGCTTTTCGACGGCGGGCGAATAGGTCAAAAGATGCTTCTTGGTAATCTGCACCTTGCGGTCGAGCTTTTCCTCGCCCTTGTCGGCGCGCGCGAGCACGCAGGCCGCCGCCAGCGCCTTGAAGGTCGAGCACATGGCAAAGCGCTCGTCCGGCCGGTGGGAAAAGGATGCCTTGGTTTTCGTATCGAGGACGTAGACGCCGAGACGTCCGCCAGTTTGTTTTTCGAGTGCTGCCAATTGCTTTTCGATGTCTTTTCCAGCCGCAAGGACCGTTTGCGGCGCAAGGCCGATGCCGGGCAGCAACAGGCCGGAGCCGATGAGGAAGGAGCGGCGATTGAACGTGAACGACATGCGATGGGGTCTCCCTGGATCATTGTGCGCGCAGCCAAGAGCTTGATTGTGATCACTTATATAAGCAATTACTCAATCAGATATGATGCGCTGGAGGCCATGGGTAGGGAGCGAATGTGGCCGGTCTTGGCCGGAAAGATGGCCGTTCAAAATCTTGTTTCCGCCGCAAAAATTAACAGGCCTCAGAATCCCCGTTGACATTTGTGCGGAAAAGGCGACATTGCCCGCCATGATCAGAACCGCAAACATCGCCCGCTGGTATTTTACGCTGCTCCCATAGGTGCGGCTGTCTGATCTCGTTCAAACAAGCCGCCATCAGGCGGCTTTTGTTTTTGGACGGCACCTGATGGCGGGAAAGCCATAAGGAGCCATCATATGCTGCAGACCCTTCCTCTTGCGCCCGCCATCCGCGCCCCGATGGTCACCATCCGCACCGCCAAGCAGCGCGACTTGCCTGCACTGCGAGAACTGATCAGCGAACTTGCCGCCCATCACGGCGACGCCGCCGCCGTGACACCCGAAAATCTTGAGCGCGACCTGTTCGGCCGCATGCCGTGGATCACGGCGCTGGTGGCCGAGGCTGCGGGCGAACTGATCGGCTACGCCATCCTCGTGCCGCTCTACCGCGCCCAGCAGGGTGCGCGCGGCATGGAACTGCACCATCTCTACGTGCGCAGCGCCCATCGCGGCACCGGCATCGGCCGCCACCTCGTTGCCAAGGCCCGCGAGCAGGCACGCATGGCCGGCGCCACCTATCTCTCCGTCAGCGCTGCCACCGGCAATTTCCAGGCGCACCGCTTCTACGAATCGGAAAACTTCACGCCCGGCCCAGTTACCGGCATGCGCTACCTGCAGACGCTGGCGTAAGGGCGGGTCCGGCAGCATGATGGCGATGGGCGCGTTCGATGGAACGCGCCTTGGCCGCCTCGGCGCAGAGCATCTGCCAAGCGTAGCCGTCTCCAGCCGGAAAGCTTCCGATTGATTTATACACATCGATGTGTATAAATTCCCATATACTTAGCTCCGATGTCATTTCCAATCTGAGGAAGGACGGCTGGTACGAGGTGGCTAGAAAGGGCAGTCATGTCCAATTCAAGCACCCCGGCAAGCCTGGTCGAGTGACGGTTCCCCACCCTAGGCGTGACATTCCCATCGGAACGCTGAAAAGCATCGAAAAGCAGGCCGACTTAAAACTGAGGTAGCTCCATGCGCAATTATATCGGACTGATCCACAAGGACCCCGGCAGCGACTATGGCGTGTCCTTTCCCGATTTTCCCGGCGTGATCTCGGCAGGCACCGATCTCGACGACGCCCGGCAGATGGCGAGCGAAGCTTTGGCATTTCATTTGGAAGGTCTGGTTGAGGATGGATCCAACATTCCAGAGCCCTCCAGCCTCGAAAACATCATGGCCGATGCGGACAACAGAAAAGGCGTTGCCATTCTTGTCGGAGTGAGGATGGAGACGAAGAAGGCTGTGCGTGTCAATGTCACGCTTCCGGAAGATGTTCTTCGCCAGATTGACCGGTTTGCCGAATCCAAGGGATTGACGCGGTCCGGGTTCATCGCGCTTGCCGCCCTGCACGAGATCGACCGGGACGATGCGGCCTGATTACGCCAAGCTGGTTCAGGCTGCCTTTTGTGGCTCCTTGCCGATCTTGCCGCAGGTTTCGAGATAATCATCCACGGCCTCACGGAACGCCACCTCCATATCCTCGATCGAATCGGCATGAAAGCCGATGCCATCGGTGATACCGGCAATCCTTCCATAAAAGATTCCGTCCTGTGCATCCCTATCGGTCCGCGCAGCATAACCTTTGTAGGACATGGTGTTCATGCACTTGCTCCTATCCTGCGGCGAGAAAGGACATTTTACGGTTGCATCCGGCAGAAGCAAGCCGGTGCAAAAAACTTACTCCACCGCCGGCACCGCTTTCAAATAAGCCGCGATCGCCTCGCGGTCGGATGCGGGCAGTTTTGCCATGTTCTGCTGGACCTCGACCATCGAGCCGCCGGCCGAATCGAAATCGGGGGTGAAGCCGGTTTCGAGATAGGTGACGATATCGCCCTCGCTCCAGGCGCCGATGCTTTTTGAACCTGACGTGATGTTGGGGATGCGGCCCTCGCCTTCCGGGTTTGGCGCGCCGCCGAGCCATTGCGCGGTCTCGAAGCCTCCAAGCCCGTTGCGCGGCGTGTGGCATTCGCCGCAATGGCCGGGGCCTTCGACCAGATACTGGCCACGGGCAATTTTCGGATTGCTGGTATCGAGGCTCACGCGCGGCGTGCCGGTGAAGAACAGCAGCTTCCAGCCGCCGAGCGCCAGGCGGATGTTGTAGGGAAACGGCAGATCATGCGGCGGCGCGACATTGGTACTCTTCGGCAGGGTTTTGAGGAAGCCCCAGAGATCGTTGATATCCTTGGCCGTCATGCGGGCATAGGAACCATAGGGAAAGGATGGATAGAGGTGTTCGCCCCGCTTGCCGACGCCGCGCGTCATCGCATCGCCGAATTGCGCCAGCGTCCAGCTGCCGATCCCGGCGGTTTCATCCGGGGAGATATTGGGAACATGGAACGTGCCGAACGGGCTTTTGAGCGGCAATCCCCCGGCCAGAACCAGCTTGGCATCGCCCTCGGATTTCGCCGCCGCGTGACAGCTGGTGCAGCCGCCTGCCCAGAAAATCTGTTGGCCATTGGCGATATCCGCGTCGCCCAGCCCCTCCCAATGGGAGGCCGGCCACGGCTCGGGCTTGGTCAGGAACCAGGCGGCACCGCCCGCAAGCGCGCCGAACAGAACCACCGCCGTTACCAGTTTTCGAACCCTGACACCCATCGGTCTCTTCCTTCCGCTTCATCCGGCTGCCTCATCCGGAAAACACATTTGGCGCGCCGGGACGGGCGCGCCAAAAAATCAACATGTGAGGGGCAAGGCCCGCCGGGTCATTTCTTGACGCGGTAGGCCTGATGACAGTCGCCGCAGCTTTTGCCGATAATGCCAAGTGCTGCACCCACGCCGGCCTGGTCTGCCGGAAGCTGGGCAAGCGCCACATCGGCGTCAGCGCCGAGCTTGGCGGCCTTGGCCTTGAAGTCGTCCATGTTCTCCCAGATTTTCGGGGAAGCTTCGGAATTGGCCTCGGAGCCTGCCGGGAACTGGTCCGGAAACGCCTTGATATTGGTGCTGATCGTCGTCAGCGACGCCTTGACGATCTCGGCGTCATAGGGCTTTTCGCCCTTGGCGATGCCGGCAAGCGCGCCCATCGATCCGCCGATCTGCTTCATCAGCCCTTCGCGGACCTTGACCGGATCATCCGCAGCGATGACGGCGCTTACGCCACAGCCTGCAATCACGAGTGCCGTCAGTATCATTTTCAGCTTCATCAAAGTCTCCAGCTTTGGCGAGACGCCGCCCGGACTGGCGAAGCGGTTCTCTCAATCGATGCGCGGGCATGATTGCATGTTGTGATCCCGAGGGAAGTAACTTTTTTTTGAGATCGATATTATTGCACCCGCCGCAACAGCTTGAATTAACAGGAGTATTTTACTCATGTTAGGTCAACTGCCCTATGCCATCCAGCCGTGCCACGCCGTCAGTGCCGCCACCGCAATCAGAACCACGCCCACTGTCTTGCCCAGCATGGCGGTCGCGCGGGGGCTCGCGACGATGACATCGCGGCTGCGGCCGGCGGCCAGCGCCAGGCTGCCATAAACGGCAAGCTGCATCAGCGAGATCATGATCGCCATGATCAGCGCCTGCGACCACAGCGGACCGAACTCAGGTTTCAGGAATTGCGGATAGACGGCCAGCATGAACAGATAGGCCTTGGGGTTGAGGAGGCTTGTCAGTGCTCCCCGGCGGAAGCTGGCCCAGAGCGACAGCCGCGCCCCGGGCTCGAGAGGCGATGGAAATATGGCTTCGCGCCAGCGACAGGCCGATCCAGGCGATATAGGCAGCGCCGGCGAGCAACAGCACGTTGAACAGCTGCGGCACCAGATGCAAGAGGAAGCCGACGCCGAGTGCCGCATAGAGCGTGTGGAAGACGCCGCCCGCCATGATGCCGGCGGTTGCCGTCAGCCCGGACGCCCGTCCCCCCGTCAGCGCATTCGCCATCACGAAGACCATATCCATGCCGGGAACGATGATGATGCCGAAGAGGAGTGTGGAGAATAGCCAGAGATTTTCCGCATAGGTCATGTCAGTTATCCGTTGGTGAAGAGTGATGAGCATTGGACACAGCGCTTGTTTTTCAAGCGCTTGCCGTCATGCTATAGCCTCAACCAACTGACAGGGTTCTGTCAGGAGCATTTCACTTGGTGAAAGAAAATCGCCCATGCGCAAGGCATCGCGACTGTTTGAGATCATCCAGATCCTGCGGCTTGCAACCCGGCCCGTCACGGCGGCAACGATCGCCGGAACGCTCGAGGTGACGGTGCGCTCGATCTACCGGGATATTGCCGCACTTCAGGGAATGCGGGTGCCGATCGAGGGCGGGCGCGGCATCGGCTATATCATGCGGCCGGGCTTCGACCTGCCGCCGCTGATGTTTTCGATCGAGGAGACGGAGGCAATCGTGCTGTCGCTGGCGCTGCTGGAGCGCACCGGCGACGACGAATTGAAGGAGGCGGCGCGCCGCGTCAACCAGAAGATCGCCGGCGCGATACCGGCGCCGCTGCGCCAGACCCTGCACTCCAAGGCGCTGCACGCCTGGGGCACGATCGCGCCGTCACCGTTGGGACTTGATCTTGCGCTGGTGCGCCGGGCGATCCGCGACGAGCAGAAACTGATGCTCGACTACCGCGACGAGGCCGGCCGTGCCACGCAGCGCACGATCCGGCCCCTGGCGCTGATCTACTATTCCGCCACCGCCGTCGTCGTCGCCTGGTGCGACTTGCGCCAGGCAATGCGCAATTTCCGTGCAGACCGGGTGGAAAATTGCGGTCTGAGCGCGGACTATTTTCGCGGTGAAGGGGATGGATTGCGGGATCGCTGGATCAGCGGATGGCGGACCAGCCCGCCACCCGGCCCGCCACCATCATCGAGTAGATAGTTTATTTCGTGGCGCCATGCGCAGGCGCCTCTTCCTTGACGGAACGCGGCGTGGGTGCGGTGATGGCACCGTGATCGGGATCCTGCACATCCTGGCCCTTGGAGCCATCGACGGCGGTCGGACGCTCCAGTTCCCGGCTGTCGCGGCGTGTCTGGCGAAGGCGCGTTGCCTCGTCGATCAGAGTGGTCAATTCCTGTTCGGACAGGTCGGAAATGTCAAAGGTCGTCGCCACGATGGCCTCCTTGGCTGGTTTCGATACCTGCTAAACGCGCGACTTGGCAAAACGGCGCATCCGTCCGCAAATTTACCCGCAACCGCCATGACGCCTATGCGCTCAGCACCCGGCTTTCTTCCCGGCCAAATCCGTTGATCTCGATCCGGTCCTCAAAGACATCGACGATCGCAAAGGTGTTTTCATCGGGCGTATCGACCACGCCCTTGAACGTGACGAACGGACGGCCATCGACCGCGCCGAAATTGCCCTCGTGATTATGGCCGTTGAAATAGCCGCGAAAGCAGGCAAAACCGGTGATGAGCGCGATGATACGCTCGCTGTCCCACATATTGTGGCTGTTGGGCGGGAAGAGCGGGTAGTGACCGAAGACGAACACGGTCTCGCCGCTTGCCTGCGCCGTCTCCATGACGCCTGCCAGCCATGCGAATTGCGTTTCACTCAGCGAGCCGTTCCAGGTCTGGGCGTTGATGGCGCCATCTTCCACAAGCGCTGCGAGCCGCTCCGTTGCCAGCACCGTGCGCGGATCACCGGGAGGGGCGGAAAAGGTAGAGATATCGCTGCCATCCAGCACAACGAACCGAAAGCGGCCGATGGCAAAATCATAATAGCGGCCGGGCATGCCCAGCCGTTCTGCGACTGCGCCCAGATATTCCGGCGCCACGGCAAAATCATGATTGCCGAGCAGGAACAGCGCCTTGTGGCGCAGCGGCCGATAGACCGGCAGGATATCGTCGAAACTCTTCCAGTCGCGGTCAATAATATCGCCAAGCGTCATGACGAAATCGAGCTCCGTCGCATTGAACACGTCAATGGCCACAGTGAGCTTGGCAAGGCTGCTTGCATAATGCCGGTTCATTGCCGTGTGCGGCGCGATATCGGCATATTGCGGATCGGCGATGATGCCGAAGCGCAGGATGGGGGAGGATGTGTATGTCATGCGCCGCTGATTAGATCAGGTCTGTGACGGAGGGGTGACAGGAAGGTTGGCTCTCTGCTTGAACGAAGTGCTCCGGATCCGCTGACGGCCTTCGCCAGTGGCGTTGCCAGCGTTTGACGAAAGCGCTACCAAACGCCCCGTCATTCCTGTGCCTGTCACAGGAATCCAGCCAGCTCAAGTCCTTGAGCTGAAAGAGTCTTTTGACCCGACAGACGTCGGGTCACTGGATCCTCGCCACAAGGGCGAGGATGAGGGGAGTTTTGGCAACCGGATCAATACCTGCGTTAGCACCCTGACCTGTCATCGACCCCGGCTTCGACCGGAACCTTATTTCGGTGGCGCTGACTTTGCCGCCTTGATCATGGCGGCAACCGCATCGTCCTTGAATTCGAACGTCTCGATCACTTTCCGGAAGAACCGGGGCAGATGCGCGACCAGCGAATTGTTGCGCGGCACGAAGATCATTTCGGAACGCTTTTCGATCCCTTTCACGATGCCCTTCACGACGTCTTCGAGCGGCGCCATCTTAAAAAACACCGAGGTGTTTCCGTTCCAGATCTGTTTGCCGGCCGGATCGTTGAACGTTCTTTCCATCATCGGCGTTTTGAAAAACGTCGGATGGACGCTGCCGACCCCGACGCCCGAATGACGCAGTTCCAGCCGGATGCTGTTGCACATTGCCCAGACGCCAGCCTTGCTCGCCGTGTAGGCTGCCTGGAGAGGCTAATGGCTGAAGGCGGCCATCGACGAGATCGCCATCAGATAACCCTTGCGCTTCTGGACATGCCCGGCGGCGGCGTGGAAGGTTCGCCACACCCCGAGAAGGTTGACATCGACCACCCGCTCGAAATGTCCGGGGTCTACGGTGTCAAGCGGTTCGAATGCGGTGATCCCCGCATTGGCGATGACCACATCGATGCCGCCAAAATGGTCTGCTGCTTCATCCATGGCCTGCTGGAGCGAGTCCAGCGACCGGACATCCACTTTCCAGCCCCGCGCATTGGCGCCCAAGGTGGACGCCTGCGCCTTGACCGCAGCCTCGTCCATGTCGAACAAGCCGACTTTTGCGCCCTTGGCGATCAGCGCCGCGCAGACGGCCGTGCCAAGGCCGCCGGTCGAACCGGTAATGACGGCAACGCGCCCGTTGAGATCGTAGTGAGCCATGTCTTTTTCCTTCAGATCACGGGAACGGTGCGGGAAAGGAAGCCGATCTGATCGCCGGTCGCCCGCTCAAAGGCCTCACCGGTGTAAATGTCGAAATGCCCCTCCTGGTAGATCCTGATCTCGCCTTTCCGGGCACGGCGGGCATGGCGCAGCGTGGCGCCGGATGGCGCCACCGTATCGCTGGCGCAGACACAGAACAGCACCGGGCAATCCAGGTGCGCCACCCTTTTGCCCGGCGCATGAAAGAAGAGCTGGAGTGCGATCCGCGCGGCGACCGCGTTTCGGAACCGGCCGCGCTCTTCATCGGGAACAAGGCGCAGATAGCCGCTTTCGCAATCGGGCGCCGACATCAGGGCCGTCGAGCCCGGCTTTCCAACCAGCGCCACGGTGACAGGTGCTGCCCCCAGCCAGGAGCCGATGATGTCCCGGAGTGCCGCGATGGAGATCCTGATCGATGTCATCGGCGCAACGGCAAAGCTTGAGGCCAGCCCACTGGTGAAGGGGCACTGGACCACCACGGCCTTGACGGTCTGATCAGCGACGGCGATGACATGGCCTCCGCTGAAAGATGTGCCCCACAGGATCACGCGTCCCGCATCCACATCGCTGCGGCCGCGCGCAAAGGCGATGGCCGCTTTCCAGTCCTGCAGTTGCTTGTTCACATCGACAATCTGACGGGGCTCGCCGTCGCTGTCGCCGAAATGCCGGTAGTCGAACACCAGGCAGGCATAACCGGCCGTGCTGAAACGCTCTGCATAGGCATCGAGCCGCATCGTGCGGACGCTGCCCAGACCATGGGCCATCACGACGACAGGGGCCGGCTTTGCATTGTCCGGCAGGTAGAGCCACGCCCTGCAGCGCGTGCCATCGGAATAGAATTCAACGTCCAGGCGGTGTGTGGTCAAGGTCCTCGCCTATGTGACAGCATGGTCCAGCAGCGCCTCCCCTGGGCGCGCCATTCCTCAACGCGCCGGCACCCGGTCGCTGCTGATTGCCGGATATGAGTTGCATAGAGGAAAAACTACACGCAAGTCAAACAAAATTGCTCGCTATGGCTGTGCCAAAGGTCGAGTTTCGCAATCGGGGCCTCTATCGGAGGTAGAGGTTTGTGGTTGGACGAAAAAAACAGAATCGCCGCCGGATTGAGAGTGCGGATGACGTAATTTTCTGGGTATTGAGCCGGTAATGTGAGGAATTGTGCAAGTGCGCAATGCTCTGTCATTCCTGTGCCTTTCCCAGCTCAAGTCCTTGAGCTGAAAGAGTCTTTTGACCCGGCAGAGGTCAGGTCACTGTATCCCCGCCACAAGGGCGGGAATGACGGAGTGGGGTATCGCTCTCGTCAAACACTTAAAGTTCGGGTTTGCCAGCCACGAAAAAACCCGGCATCGCTGCCGGGTTTCATCGAAATTCAGACCTGAAAAATCTTATGCGGCTTTTTCGTAAAGCTCGAGCACGTAATCCCAGTTGATCAGGCTGTCGACGAAGGCTTCGAGGTACTTCGGGCGGGCGTTGCGGTAGTCGATATAGTAGGAATGTTCCCAGACATCGACGCCGAGGATCGGCGATGCGCCGTGGACCAGCGGGTTTTCACCGTTCGGGGTCTTGGAGATTTCCAGCTTGCCGCCCTTGACGGAGAGCCAGGCCCAGCCCGAGCCGAACTGGCCAGCGCCGGCCGCGAGAAAATCGCTGCGGAACTTGTCGTAGCCGCCGAGATCGGACTTGATGGCTGCGTCGAGCTTGCCCGGCAGCTGCGTGCCGCCGCCGCCCTTCTTCATCCACTTCCAGAAATGCAGGTGGTTGTAATGCTGGCCTGCATTGTTGAACAGCGGCTGGTTGGTGCCGTAGGATTTCTTGACGATGTCTTCCAGCGACAGATCGGCCAGACCGGCTTCTTCAGCCAGCTTGTTGCCGTTGGTCACGTAAGCCAGGTGATGCTTGTCGTGGTGATACTCGAGCGTTTCGCGCGACATGTAGGGCGCCAGCGCGTCGTAGTCGTAAGGCAGGTTCGGCAATTCGAAAGCCATGATGGTATCTCCTCTTGTTGGCGGGGTCCATGAAAGCCGGGTTGGAATTCATGAAAGAAATCTGTGAGGCGGAACATAGGGACCACCGCTGCAACAGGCAACCGGCACCATGCCAAATTTCGCCACAGGTATGGAAAATACTTTCACCGCCGGAATGTTCCACAGGGATGCGCCGGGCACAGAATGGACATGATCGTCTTACAGGGTCGATGCCGTCCATACATGTCATAACGCAAGGAAATCAGATGTCTTTTCACACTCGCACCGCCGTGATCGCTCTTCTCGCCGCTGGCCTTTTGCCATCGGTTGCCACCGCGTCATCCGATGATGCCTGGGACGTGATGCGCGCGGACGTTTCGGCGAAATGCCTGAAGGCTGCGGCCGGATCCATCGAAAAACCGAGGGCTGCCGTCGATCCGTTCGGCTCGGAAAGCTTCGGCCTGGCGCTGGTCAGCGGCAAGCCCAAGGGCGCCAAGGGAAAGATCACGCAGATCTGCGTCTACAACAAGCAGAGCAAGACCGTGGAGCTTGGCGGAGAATTGACCGAAGACATGCTGAAAGCCAAGGCGAAATGACGCGAAAATGATACGAAAATGATACCGGGACAATCGCGCCATTGACCTTCGACAGGCGGATGGTCACAGCTTGGCGGAACGATTGATTACGCGCGAGACCCGATATGCTGTTTCATGGCCTGTCCGCCTTTCCGATTACCCCGAGCGACGCGGCCGGCCGCGTCGATACCGGGGCGCTAAGCGCTCTTCTCAAGCGCATCGACGCTGCGGGGGCCGATTCGATCGGCCTCCTGGGCAGCACCGGCTCCTACATGTATCTGAGCCGGGCGGAAAAGCGCCGCGCCATTAAGGCCGCCGCCGATTGCCTTTCCGGCCGCACGCCTGTGATCGTTGGCGTCGGCGCGTTGCGGACCGACGAGGCGGTGGCGCTGGCACAGGATGCCCGCGATGCCGGCGCTCAGGGGCTTCTGCTTGCGCCCGTTTCCTATACGCCGCTTGGCGACGACGAGGTGTTCGAGCATTTTTCAGCCGTCGCTGCAGCGACGCAGCTGCCACTCTGCATCTACAACAATCCCGGCACCACGCATTTCTCCATCAGCCCGGCGCTTCTATCAAGGCTTTCGGCCATCCCCTCCATCGCCGCCGTCAAAAACCCGGCGCTGCCCGCTGCCGATATCGCCGCCGCCCATCAGGCAACGCTATCGGCCGTTCCCGCCGGTTTCGCCGTCGGCTATAGCGGCGACTGGCTGGTGGCCGATGCTATCCTGGCCGGAGGCGTGGCCTGGTACAGCGTCGTCGCCGGCATCCTGCCGGAGCCCGCCGTCAAGTTGATGCGGGCCGCAGAGGCCGGTGACCGCGCTGAGGTTCAGCGCATCAATGCACTGTTCGAGCCGCTCTGGACGCTGTTTCGCGAACTGAGCAGCTACCGCACCGTGCATGCCATCGCCAACCTCCTGGAACTCAGCACGTTCGATCCGCCGCTGCCGATCCGCCCGATATCGCAGACTGACCGGGCAAGGGTGAAGGCGGCGCTTGAGGTTTTGGCGGGGGTTTAGCAGGCTGCTGAAGACGTCAATTTTCTCGGCAGTCGATAGGTCATTTGGGACATAGACTATAATGAATACCCTGCCGGTCCATTCCCTTGTACGGCCAAGCGGCATAGGATTTCGATTGCGCTGATCGCCCGAAATGATCAAAATCCCATAAAGCCGCAGCCACTGGCGCATCTGCGCCCGGCTGACGGCGAACCGGCTGATTTTTCTGCGCATTGATTCTGATCATTCAAGGGGAAGTTTCATGGCCAATCCACTGTCCACGCTCGGCATCGTCCATACCATCATCAGCGTCGCGCCCATTGTCGCGGGGCTCTATTCCTTTTCCAAATATGCCGCCATCGTGCCGAAATCTAATTCCGGCCGGATCTACATCATCACGCTGTTTCTCTCGGCGATCACCTCGTTCGGGCTTTCGAGCACCGGCGGTTTCAATGCGGGGCATGCGATCGGCATCATCGCCATGGCGGCGGTGATCTTTTCCATCGTCATCGGCAAACTCGGCTGGTTCGGTCGTCTCAACCGCTATCTGCAGGCGCTGTCGATGTCGTTCACCTTCTTTCTCCTGATGATCCCGGGCATCAACGAAACCCTGTCGCGCCTGCCGCCCTCAAGCCCGATCGGCAACGGTCCGGATTCGCCGCCGGTACAGACGGTCACCGCGATCTGGGCCGTGATTTTCCTTGCCGGCATCTGTCTTCAGGCCTTTATCATGCACCGCCGCGCGGGCTCATCCGCCCTGCCCGCCTGAGACATTCGGTCAAAGCGCTTCAAGCCTTGATTTCGCCGGTATTTTAAGGGTTTGTTAAGCCACCCCCAGCCGGAGAAACACCATGGCGCTTGGCGCATCGCATCGCTTGCAGGACGGCATCGAGGCCGTCGAGACCATGACACGCTTTGCCCTTGCCACGCTGGCGCTGGCATCGGGGGTCTATACTTATCTCGGCGTCCGCTCGATTCTCGATGGTTCCGCAACCGCCGTGTTCTTTGCGGCACTGATTTATTCCTGCGCCGTCTCGGTGGCGATCTATGCCTTCTGGACCTATATGGCGCGGTTTTATCCGCATATTATCGGGGCTGCGGCCCGGACCGCGATGCTCGGCATCATGGCGCTGGGATGCCTGATGATCATCGCCATGGCGAGCTGGCTGAATGCGGCCGCACTTGCAGGCTCGGCCGCGCTCGAACAGCATCTGGCCGAAACGGTCGAGGACTATACCGCCGATCTCGACCGCGCCCACCAGAATGCCCTTGCCGCCCAAAGCCTGTTGCCGGATATCCAGCGCACCTCCGAACGCTTCCAGCGCCTTTCCGATCAGGAGCGCGAAAGCGGCGCCCTGACCGGCACGACGGGTGCGGGCAGCGTCGTGCAGTTGCTTGGACAGATGGCAGCGCAGCTGAACGAGCTGGAAACCGGCATTACCGCCTCGCGCGAGCGCGTCACCACCCTGTTCGACGAGGGCCGTGCGCATCTGGCCACCATGCGCGGCCTCGTTTCCGCACCCGGCGCCATCGATCCGCGCGCCGACCAGTTTGCCGCCGAAGCCGTAGCGCTGACCGGCACGATCACCGCGCTGGAGCAGACGTCGATCGCAGCCTCCGTCAAGCGCGCGGCCGAAGACCTGTCGCTCGGCTTCATTGCGCCGGTTGCCAGCGGCCTGGAGGCGGATCTTGCCAACCGGCAGGATCAGGTGATGGAAACCATCCGCACCTCGGTGGCCGCGCAATCCAAGGTGCTTTCGGAAGCCGCCGACCAGATCCTGACCCGCGAGCCTGTCGGAGAGCGCCGCTTCGTGCCTTTGTCTTCGGCTGCCGCCGTGTTGCGCTATGCATCCGATTTCATTCCAAGCTGGGCCGGCGCCATCGCCATCGATCTTCTGCCTGCCGTTCTCGTCTTCATGCTGTCGATCGCGCATGCGGCACTGCGGCGGCAGGAACAGAGCCTGCCCTTTGCCGAACGCATCACCGCAGCCGAACTGCTGGAAGCGCTCGAGGTGCAAAAGGCGCTGCAGCGCAGCGGCTTCGATATCCAGACGGCGCTCAGCGAGGCGGAAGCACGCGAGCAATCCAACATCACCAATCTCGACCTTGCCGGCAAAGGTCCGCGCAAATGACCGCGAGCGCCCGGCTGCAAGGGTTCGGACAGCGGCTGAAAACCTATCTGCTGTCGGCCAATGACGGCATGCTGATGCGCCATTTCTTTCACGGGCTGGTGGTCACATCGCTGGTCTTCATCGTCATCGACTGGAGCGAGCTGAACACCGCCAACCAGGCCCATCCCGGCTTCGACCCGGTGCAGCCGGAAACAGCCCCCGTTTTGCCGCCGGCGCTGACCGAGGGCGAGCCGCAAAATGCGCCCTCCGAAATCACCGCCGATCCCGGCACGCTGAAACAGGCGATCCGCTTCGAGCTCAAGCCCGGCGGCATCCTTCTGGCCGAAGGCTCGATCGAGCCGGGGGCCGCAGGGCGGTTTGCCGGCGAGATCGAGGCACGCGGCGAATATGTGAAAACCGTACTCTTGAATTCCCCCGGAGGGTCTGTGGGCGATGCGCTCGCCATGTCGAAGCTGATCCGGGAGAAAAAGCTCGGCACGCGGGTGGCGGCCGGCGCGCTCTGCGCCTCCTCATGCCCGATCGTCATGGCCGGCGGCCTGACCCGCGAGGCCGAAAAAGGCGCCGTCATCGGCGTTCACCAGATCTTCAACGGGTCGAAGGAAAAGCTTTCCCCCGAACAGGCAATGTCGGATGCACAGCGCACCACAGCCGATGTCAGCCGCCATCTGGAAGAGATGGGCATCAAATCCGGCCTCTGGCTGCACGCGCTGGAAACACCCCCGGACAGGCTCTATTACCTGAAGCCCGAGGAATTGCAGGACTTTGCGCTGACGACGGATACCGGCGCGCCGGTGGCGGCCGTGAAGGAGTAGCGGCGGCGGTTTACTCCGCCGCGTCCGCCTGACCGCCGGCGCTCGCAAGCGCCTCGGCAACCGCCAGATCAGCCATGGCAAGTGCCGCCTCGCGCGTCTTGGCTGCGGCGACGAAGCGGCCGTTGTGGCAGAAGCTTGCGCCCTTCACGCCGGATACCGCTTCCAGATCGGCATTGGTGAGCCCGGCCCAGGCGGCAGGCAGATCGGCGCGGACCTCGAAACCTTCGTCGGCGCGGCGGATGGTGGTCAGGCACCAATCCTTGTCGCGCGGATGGACGACGAACAGGAGCTGATCGGCGCCGGCCTTGACGATGGCCGGACGGAAGGGCATGCCCATCGGCAATTCGAGAATGTGGCCCGTTCCGGCAGCAATGATGGCCTGATGCACCAGGGCCTCGGCGCGCAATTTCGCAGCGCTCTTACCGATCCTCGCCTCGACGAAGGCGCGCGCGATGGCGAGTGCGGCATGGAAGGCGCGATCGTCGGCGTCCGGGTCCGTCTCATCGAACACGGGTTTCAGCGTTTCCAACAGAACAGGCAAAGTCAGGCCGCCCAGAAGCCCGGCCACCGACGGGCTGAGCGCACCATTGTCAACGAGATCGATGGGCAGCACGAAGCTTGCATCAAAGGCGGCATGAATATCGGCGGCATGATCGTCCGGAACGCCGGAGGCTGCGAGATAGTCGCGGCCAAAATGCTTCCAGACCAGTCCGAACGAGCTGTAGGGCTGGCTGTCGTCGCGCAGCGGCGCGCCGCGCTGGTGGTGATCGAAGATGCGCGCCCCGGCATCATAAGCGCCGCCGACATCGTAGATGATCCGGTCTTCACCGGGCGTGATCCATTCCGGCGCGCGGCTGCGCACGATGCGCGCCTGCGGGAAAAGCCGTGTGAGAATGACGCTGGACAACAGTTCGTCAGCATGGAAGCCACCGGAATGGGTGACGAGGAATTCTGGGGTCATGCCGGGATACGCCTTGTTGCTTGCGGATGTCCGCTTTTGTCTGAGAGTGTTTGGAGGTTTGCACCAGATAGCCATTGCCGGGCGGCATCTCAACCCGTCATCGGCGTGCTGGACGCGTCGAAGAGGGTTTTCCTGTCAAAGCGATGCCGGTTTACCGTCCATCGCCCTCACGATAGCGGCCCTTCATAACCGGGCTATGAAGGGCGCCTTGCAGGCAGCGGCACGTCGGACAGGTTTTCATTCGGTGCCGTGCTGATCGCGTGCACCTGGCCGGGGATCTCGTCGCGCAGATAGCTTTCATTGCCGGGCAGGCCCATCGGGTAGAGCGCATTGCGGCTTGCCTCATAGGCGACGCTCTCGCCGGTGCACAACCGAAGGCGCATATCCTGCGGCGCCACATCCATGCGGTTTTGTACAGCATCGACACGCTCTGCAGTGGCCGGCAGCCGGCCGTCGAAGGCCTGCGTCAGATATTGCGCCGACCGTTCGTTGCGCTCGCGCTCCGTGGTCGCACCCAAAACCACCACCATCACGCGGCGTCCGTTGCGCGCGGCAAGCCCGACAATATTGCGGCCGGAGGCGCAGAGAAAACCGGTCTTCATGCCGATCGTGCCGGAAAAGCGGGTCAGGAGCAGATTGTTGGACTTGATCTCCTTGCCATCGATCGTGACCGCCGAGGCGAGGAAGAACCGGCGATATTGCGGAAACAGCCGGTCCACTTCCATGCCCAGAATGGCAAGGTCGCGGGCGGTCGTATAGTTTTCCCGGTTGAACAGGCCATTGGGATTGGCAAAATGCGTGCCGGTCAGCCCAAGGCGAACCGCCGCATCGTTCATTTTCCGGACAAAACCGGCTTCGTCGGGAGCCAAGGCTTCCGCCACCGCGACAGCGACATCATTGGCCGAGGCAGCGATCATGGCAAAAAGCGCATCTTCCAGCGTCATCGTGCGCCCGAAGGTGAGGCCGGATTCGAGGAAGGCCTGTTTCGTAGCGTTGCGGGTCATGGTGACGGGGGTCGCAAGGGTTACCTCGCCCGAGCGCAAGGCTTCAAACACCACAAAGGCTGTCATCAGCTTGGTGGTCGAGGCCGGATACCAGGGCACGCCGGCATCCTCCTGGTACAGCACCTGCTTGCTATCGGCATCGACAACCAGCACCGGCGTTGCATGCGCGGGTACGCACAGAACAGGCGCCGCCAGCAAAAGCGAGGCCATCAACGCCCATTTTTTCCAATGCCATCCGGCCAAAATGCTTCCGGTCATCTGCCAGTCTCCGCGAAAGACGTCCTCATGCCATGATGCACCACGAAAGGACAAGCGTTTGCTGCGAATGCGCATGCTGAAATGGGTGGGCTGCAACGTGCCTGCCCTGCCCCATAACGCAAAAAGGCCGGCCGCGTTGCAAGGCGGATGGCTGTTTTTTGCAACGCCTTACAAATCCGAAGCCGAGGAATGCGCCCAGTCCATGTAGAGGTCCTTGGCCTTTGCGGCGATCGGGCCGGGTTGGAGGTCGCGGTCTTCGAGTTTGGTGACGGGCACGACCTTGGAATAGTTGCCCGACGTGAAGATCTCGTCGGCGCCTTCGAAATCAGAAAGCGTCAGCGACGTCTCGACCACGTCGAAGCCGGCGTCGCGCAAAAGCGCCATGACGCGGAAGCGGGTGATGCCGGCCAGGAAGGTCTTGTTGGAGGCGGGCGTGAAGACGACGCCGTCCTTGACCATGAAGATGTTGGAGGAGCCGGTTTCGGCGATATTGCCGAGCATGTCGCGCACCAGCGCATTGGAAAAGCCGCGGGCGCGGGCCTCCATCAGGATGCGGCCATTGTTGGGATAAAGGCAGCCGGCCTTGGCGTCGGTCGGCATGCATTCGATCGTCGGGCGGCGAAAGGGCGAGATGGTCAGCGACTGGCCGCCCTTGCCTGCCGGCCCCTCGCCCATCGGCGCTTCGAACAGGCTCAGCGCAAAGCGGGTCGAATCGGGATCGGCGGCAACGACGCTGCCGGGCATGCCATGTTCGGCCCAATACATCGGCTTGATATAGATGGCGGTCTGGCCGTCGAATTTCTTCACGCCCTCCCAGGCCAGCGCCTCGATATCCTCTGCCGTGACCACCGGCTTCAGGCCGAGCGCCAGGGCCGAGCGGTTGATACGCTGGCAATGCAGATCAAGATCGGGCGCGATTCCGTCAAACCAGCGGGCGCCGTCAAACACCGTCGAGCCCAGCCACATGGCATGCGAGGTCGGGCCGATCAGCGGCGGATTGCCCGAAAGCCACTCGCCATCGACATAGGTCCAGGTGGTGCTGCGCGCGGATGTATCGACGGCCATGATGGTCTCCTATTCGTCTTTGTTTGACTTTCTTTGTCCGGGCATAACCGGAAAATCGACAAGTGGGGTAAATAGGTACATCAAAAAAAGTCATGCCGTCCAATCTGGATCGCAAACTGGGCCTCGCATAGTGTGCCGCCAGAAGCAAAAGGACCTGTTCGATGAAAGCCATGTATTACGACGCCTTCGGCAAGACGCCGGAGATCCGCGTGCTGCCCGATCCGGTGCCGGGCGAGGATGGCGTCGTCATCAAGGTCGAGGCGACCGGGCTTTGCCGCAGCGACTGGCATGGCTGGATGGGGCATGATGCCGATATCGCGCTGCCGCATGTGCCGGGCCACGAACTGGCCGGCACGGTCGCTGCAACCGGCAAGGGCGTGCTGCGCTACAAGGTGGGCGACCGGGTGACCGTGCCGTTCGTGTCCGGCTGCGGCCGCTGCGGCGAGTGCCATTCCGGCAATCAGCAGGTCTGCGCCAACCAGTTCCAGCCGGGCTTTACCCATTGGGGCTCGTTTGCCGAATATGTCGCGATCGATTTTGCCGACCAGAATCTCGTGCATCTCCCCGAAACGCTCGACTATGCCACCGCCGCCAGCCTTGGCTGCCGGTTTGCCACGTCGTTCCGCGCCATTGTCGATCAGGGCCGCGTGCGCGGCGGCGAGTGGGTGGCGGTGCATGGCTGCGGCGGGGTCGGCCTGTCGGCGATCATGATCGCAACCGCGCTGGGCGCCAATGTGATCGCGATCGATATTTCCGAGACGAAACTTTCCTTTGCCCGCGAGATCGGCGCGGTCGCCACCATCGATGGCAGCGTCACCGGCGATGTGGCCGAAGCCGTACGCGACATCACCAAAGGCGGCGCGCATGTCTCGATCGACGCGCTCGGCTCGCCCGTCACCTGCTTCAACTCGATCAAGAACCTGCGCCGCCGCGGCCGCCATGTTCAGGTCGGGCTGATGCTCGGCGATCATTCCAGCCCGCAGATCCCGATGGCCCAGGTGATCGGCCACGAGCTGGAAATCTACGGCAGCCACGGCATGCAGGCCTGGCGCTACGGGGCGATGATGGCCATGCTTGAAACCGGCAAGCTCAACCCGCAAAAACTGATCGGCCGCCATATCAGCCTGGAAGAAGCGGTGCCGGCGCTGACGACGCTGGATACGGCGCAGGACCTCGGCATCAGCGTCATCACGCGGTTCTGAGCTCAAGATCGAGGCCGTGTCTCTGAACCGGTGGCACGCTCCCGCAACCGGAGCAGCGTTGCCGTTCGCCTCTATATCACCGTACGATTATATTCTGCCGGCGGCAGCTTCCCAAAATCGATCAGCGCCCTATTTCACGTTTTACCGCGTTAAAGCGGGTTTTTTTAGGAGTGGGATAAATGGCATCTTCCGCGCTGATCAGTATCTTGATCACGTTTCTCGTCATCGTACTTGTTTTGTATCTTATTGCGCGCCTGCCGATCGATGGCCGCGCCAAGCAGATCGTCCAGATCATCGTGATCATCATCGGCGTTATTTCGCTCTTGAAATATCTCGCTGTCTTCTAGCGCAACGGGAGAGTAATCTCCCGTCACCTGCTTTTGGGGATCGCCGGTTCAGACCGTCCCCATCAGATGTGCGCACCATCAGATTTGCGCGCTACCAGTTTTGCGCCCCACCAGTTTTGCAAAGTGAGTGTACAGATTGACCAGCAAAAATGACACGAAGACCGCCGTCAAGCCAACCGTGCGGCGCAGCCCGGACGAAACCTCTGCGGCGGCTCTGCATATCATCAACACGGAGCTGGCGGCACGAAACAAGAAAACCGCAATGCTGAAAGCCCTGCGGCTTGCCCAGGAACCGACGGAAGCCAAGCCTGTAAAGAAGGCTGCCGCGAAGAAGAAATAGCGGCGCGCTGCTGATGTTGCCGGGGGCCGAAAGGGCCTCCTTGTTGTATGTTGTGTTTTCATAAGCTTTGCTACCCCCGCTCCTATGTCCCGTTGCGGACCGGATGGCCCGTTGCGGCACACCGGCACAAGCCGGACATCACGCCGCAAAATCCCTCTTCCCCCGCCCCCGTCGCAGCTGATATTTTGTTGGCCTTCATGGCAACGGAATCACGAGGCGATCCCATGGGACAGGTGGCGGAAAGGCAGGGGAAGTTGGCGGATGCGCTCTATGCGCCTTTGCTTGCGGCCAATACAGTGCATCCGAATGGCTGGCCGGTGCGGGTGATCGTCGCGTCGCAGACGGAGGCGCGCCATAACAGGGGCGTCTGGGCGCCGAGCCATCTGATCTCGATCCGGGCGCCGGGGACGAAGCTTCTGTCGATGATCGAACTGCCTGCGGAGCGGCATCTGGAGCTTCTGTTTGGCGATGTCACCGATCCGGAGGAGCCGGATGCGGCCACGGCCGCCGATATCGACCGGGCCTTTGCCTTTGTCGACGGTTTGCCTGAAGATGCGCATCTGCTGATCCATTGCCTGCGCGGCATCGGCCGTTCGACTGCCCTGACGCTCGGTATACTCGCCCGCTATATGGATCCGGAGGAGGCTGCCGCCGCGCTGCATGGCTTGCGGCCCGAGGCAAAGCCCAACCGGCATGTGACCGGGCTTTGCGACGCGACGCTTGGGCTCAAGGGACGGCTTGCCCGGCAGGCGCTGCGTTTTCCCGCCAAGGTCTGGAAACCGGCAAAGAATTGATTGACCGCCTGAGATAATATTGTGCATTGCACAAATTTTTGACATGATCCCGGCCAAGAACCGTATGCAAGCGGCGATTGCGTCATGCCTTCAGGCCTCACTGGAACGGCGGGAGGAAAAAACGCAATCAATCGAGGTGTTGCTTCTTCTGTTTGGTGTATGGAAGGAGGCAATACTAAGGGAATGACGGGAGAGTTCGATGTCTCATGCGGCCTATGTGTTCGATGCCTATGGTACGCTGTTCGACGTGCATGCCGCCGTTCGCAGGCATTCGGCCGCGATCGGGCCCGATGGCCAGGCTTTTTCCGATCTTTGGCGCGCCAAGCAGCTGGAATATTCCTGGATCCGCACCCTGATGGGGACCTATACCGATTTCTGGGCGCTGACCGAGCAATCGCTGGACTATGCCTTTGCGCGCTTTCCCTCGGCCGACAAGACGCTCAAGGCCGCATTGCTCGATGCCTATTGGCACCTGGATTGCTATCCGGAGGTGCCTTCCGTCCTCAAGCACCTGAAGGATCAGGGTGCCCGCATCGCCATCCTGTCGAACGGCACGCCGCAAATGCTGCAATCGGCCGTCAAGAAGGCAGGCCTCGACCTGATCATCGACGACATCTTCTCCGTGGAAGCCGTCAAGGCTTTCAAGACCGTGCCGTCCGTCTACGACATGGTGACGACCACCTACAGGTTGTATCCAGATGCTGTCTCCTTCCAGTCGTCCAACCGATGGGACATTGCCGGCGCCACGAAATTCGGCTTCCGCACCGTCTGGATCAACCGCACCAACATGCCCGACGAATATGCCGATTTCGGCCCGGCGCTGATCCTGCCCTCGCTGGAAAGCCTCTAACGTTTTTTGTTTCATCCAAAGGACACGCCATGTCTTGGTCTGCCGAACAATATATGAAATTCGAAGACGAGCGCACCCGGCCGGCCCGCGACCTGCTCGACCAGATCCCCAATCTGCCCGATGGCGCGCTCTACGATCTCGGCTGCGGCCCCGGCAATTCCACCGAACTGATCCATGACCGTTTCCCCGCCTATATGCTGACCGGCATCGACAGCGACGAAAACATGCTGGTGGCGGCGCGCAAGCGCATGACCAATACGCGCTTCGACAGGGGCGATCTCACGCAATGGGCGCCGCCCAAGCCCGCCGTGCTGTTCTTTGCCAATGCCGTGTTTCAATGGCTGCCGGATCATCTCGCCACGATCGAGCGGCTGATGGGCGAACTCATTCCCGGCGGCACGATCGCCGTACAGATGCCGGACAATCTTGACGAGCCGTCGCATGTGGCGATGCGGGAGCTCGCCGACGATCCGCGTTTTTCGAAATATTACCCGAATGGCGGCAAGCGCCGCTCCGCCCTGCCGCCGCCAGACGTCTATCTCGACCGGCTGGACGCCAGATGCATCCGGATCGATGTCTGGCACACGATCTATTATCACCGGCTGGCCAATGCCGAGGCGATCGTCGAATGGGTCAAGGGCACCGGCCTTCGCCCCTATCTCGACGCCCTGCCGGCGGATGCGCGCGAAGCCTATCTGGCGGCCTATCTCAGGCGCATCCGCGAAGCCTATCCACCGCTTGCCGATGGCCGCGTGCTGTTGAAATTCCCGCGCCTGTTCGTGGTGGCGGTGAAGCGCTAGCGCTCAGCGCGCCTGCGGCGCCAGCGCCTCATGGTGGATGCTGCGGATTTCTTCGGCGACGAGGTGTTGCAGCCGCCAGAGGTTGCGGTCGTGAATGCCGAAATCCTCCAGATGCGACACGGTGTTGTAGAGATATTCCGCGCAGGACCCGAAATGGCCGCAGGCCCGCGCCAATATGCCTGCGACCTGTTCCAAAGGTTGGCGCGAGACAATGCGCTCGCCCGTGGCGCCGACCCAGAAGCCAAGAGCCCGGCAGGGGCCGCTTTCGGACTTGACCGGCAACCAGCGCACCGCATCGATATTTTCATAGGCGCTGACCTCGCGGCGCAGCATGCGTTCGATCTGGGCGGCGCGGTCATCGTCCGGCAGCCTGTAGATGACGCCGTCGCAGCGGCCGCCGCGCTCCAGCGCCATCATCAGGCCCGGCTGCTCATGCGATCCGCGCCAGCGGTTGATATGCAGGCAAAACGACCGGTGCCAGCCAAAGGCGGTTGCCCGCTGTCGGTCGATCGCCTCGAATTCAGGCTTCCAGATCAGCGATCCATAGGCAAAGACCCAGAGCGGCTCGCCATGGCTTTCGCGCTCCAGAGTTTGCGCAAGGGTGCGGTATTGCTCATCGGTGATCGGGGTAAAGCGTCCGTCCGGCCCCGGATCGGTGACATCGCGATGGCAAAGCGCCACCAGATCCGGCGTCAGGGACATTTTTCTTGAATGCGGCATAAAACTCTCGTCTTGGCAGGACAATGTCGGGAGGAAGCATGTGGGGCCTGCCTGCCCAAACTGCCAGAGAGAATTGATCAGTCAAGCAATTCGGCCGCCACCCGATACCCGCAAAGCGTTAGCATTCTCGAACCTGCTCAAACCGGCCGGTAAATCTGCGCGACCGAGCCGCCCGGAAAGGCCGTGGCACTGACCAGTTTGAGACGCCTTGGCGGAACGACGCCGGAGAAAATCGGCGCGCCCCTGCCAAGTACCACCGGGTGCACCAAAAGGACGTATTGATCGACCAATTCCCCGGCAATCAGGCTGCGGGCGAAGGTTGCGCCACCATGGGCAATGATCGGCTTGCCATTGCGGGCCTTCAGCGCGGCGACTTCACTGATGAGATCGCCGCTTGCTACAGTGGCTTCGTTCCAACTTTCAGCACCTGGTTGCAGTTGCACCAATTGCGTGACCGCCAAAGCTTTCAGAAGCAACGGGTCTTGTTTTGAGAAAACGGCCTTCGGAATCTGATTCATCGCAGGCGCGAACGCCATGGTGGAGACCGGCCAGAAAGCGGCCATGGCCTGGAAGGTCCGGCTGCCCATGATATGCAGGCTGGCGTTCGACACGGTCTTGACCGACCAGGCAATGGCCTCCTCGTCACCGCTGAACATCCAGTCGCTTTCGCCGTCCGGGCCGCTGACGAAACCGTCGAGCGACATGGACATTTTCAGGATCAACTCTTTCATCGTTTTCTCCTCGCGCTGGTTGCTCCCCTGTGAATAGACGGCAGCATGCACTCATTCGCCCATCTTTGCGGCAAGAAAATCGATGAAGGCACGGATGCGGGCTGCGAGATGTTCGTGGCCGGTGAAAACCGCGTGGACTTCCTCCGGTTCATGCGGATTGTAATCCTGCAGCACTTCCACCAGCCTGCCGCTGTCGATGTCCGGTTCGACATCGAATTTGCCGATGCGGGCAATGCCGAGCCCTGTCAGGCACAGATTGCGGGCGATCGAGCCGCTGGAGGCCTGGACGTTGCCGGGCGCGGGGCGCGTATAGCGCGCGCTGGAGGCCGGATCGCGAAACAGCCATTCGCCGGGATTGCGGCCGAAGGTGAAGGTGATGCAATTGTGCGCGGCCAGATCTTCCGGGCGCTCTGGCATGCCGCGGCGCGCGAGATAGTCCGGCGTGGCGACCGTGATGCGGTGGCTGTGAAGAAGCTTTCGCGCCTTGAGGCTCGAATCGCGCATCGGCCCGACCCGGATGGCGATATCGGTGCGTTCCTCGATCAGATCGATGATGCCGTCGGTAAAGGACAGTTCGAGACGCACTTCGGGGTAAAGCGCCAGGAATTCGTCCGCAAGCGGGATGATGAAGCGCTCGCCGAAGCCGACGGTCGCGTTGACCCGCAAAAGTCCGCGCGGGGTTGCAAGGCCGCCGCCGGACACGAGTTCTTCGGTCTCGGTGATATCCGAGAGTATCCGCTGCGCCCGCGCCAGATAGATCTCGCCTTCAGGCGTCAGGAGTAGCGAGCGGGTGGTGCGCACCAGAAGGCGGGTGCCGAGCCGGTCCTCGATGCGGGTGACGAGCTTGCTGACCGCCGATGGCGACAGTTTCAGGCGCCGGCCGGCCGCAGAAAAACTCTTGGCCTCGGCGGCTGCCACGAAGACTTCCATTTCGCCCGCCCGGTTGTCCATCACCGCCCCTTATGAATTCAATTCACAGGCATTTATCCATTCCTATGGATTATCACGCAAGTGGCTTTAATCCATATTCCGCTCAACGAAACCCATGACGGCCCGGATCACCGGTGTGCCGCCACCAACACGTCCGGTCTCCCACCGGCGATAAAGGTGCTTCCATGCCTCTTGCCCTGTTTGCCCTCACGATCGCGGCCTATGCGATCGGGACCACGGAATTCGTCATCGTCGGCCTGTTGCCGACCGTCGCCAACGATCTCGGCATTACTTTGCCGCTTGCCGGGTTGATCGTCTCGATCTACGCGCTCGGTGTCACGTTTGGTGCGCCGATCCTGACGGCGCTCACCGGCCGGATCGAGCGCAAGCCGCTGCTCCTTGGGCTGATGGCGCTGTTCATTGCCGGCAATACCATGGCGGCCCTCAGCCCCTCCTATGAAATGCTGCTGGTCGCCCGCGTGCTTTCGGCCTTTGCGCATGGCGTGTTCTTCTCCGTCGGCGCCACCATTGCCGCCGATCTCGTGCCGGAAAACCGCCGCGCCTCGGCAATTGCGCTGATGTTCATGGGCCTGACGGTTGCGATCGTTACCGGCGTGCCGCTTGGCACCTTCATCGGCCAGACATTCGGCTGGCGCGCCACGTTCTTTGCGGTCGCGGGTCTCGGCGTCATCGCGCTTGCCGCCATTGCAGCACTCCTGCCCTCCACCCTGTCGAAGGCAGCACCCGCCAGCATTCTCGATCAGGTCCGCGTGCTGGGGTCCGGCCGCCTGCTCCTGGTCTTTGCCATGACGGCGCTTGGGTACGGTGGCACATTCGTCACCTTCACCTTCCTTGCGGCAATGCTTGAGGATGTCACCGGCTTTGCCGCCTCGTCCGTCAGCCTCGTGCTGGTGCTCTATGGCCTGGCGATCGCTGCCGGCAATATCATCGGCGGCCGCCTTGCCGACCGCAATCCGGTGAAGGCGCTGAGCTGGCTGTTTGCCCTGCAGGCCGCCGTTCTGGTGATCTTCACCTTCACCGCCGCCTCGCCGGTCCCGGCCCTGATCACGCTTGCCGCACTCGGCTTCCTGTCGTTTGCCAATGTGCCGGGCCTGCAGCTTTATGTGGTGCAGCTTGCCAAGCAGCACCGTCCGGGCGCCGTCGATGTCGCCTCCGCACTCAACATCGCCGCCTTCAACCTCGGCATTGCGGCGGGCGCCTGGATCGGCGGTCTGGTGGTTGCCTCGCCGCTCGGGCTGCAGGCAACCCCGTGGGTCGGCGCGATCCTGGTGGCGGGTGCGCTGGTGCTCACCCTCATCAGCGGCATGCTCGACCGCAAGCCGGAACCGGCGGCGGCGGCGGCCTGCACCACCGCTTGACCAAACCGGCGCACGCCACATCTATTCGTCTAAGACATCATTCCAGACCCGGCCGCGTGCCGGGTTTTCTCCCTGAAAGGACATTTCCATGCAGACAGTCAGCGCCAATGGCGCACATATCCCCGCTCTCGGCTTCGGCACCTTTCGCATGCCCGGCCCCGACGTGCTGCGCATCGTGCCGCAGGCAATCAAGCTCGGTTTCCGCCATATCGACACCGCGCAGATCTATCGCAACGAGGCTGAGGTCGGCGAAGCGATCGAGGCATCCGGCGTTGGCCGCAGCGATATCTTTCTGACCACCAAGGTCTGGGTCGATCACTACAAGCATGCCGATTTCCTCGCCTCGGTCGATGAGAGCCTGAAGAAGCTGCGCACCGATTATGTCGATCTCCTGCTTCTGCATTGGCCCAGCAGCGGCGTGCCGCTGGCCGAGCAGATCGGCGCGCTCAACGACGTCAAGACGGCCGGCAAGGTGAAGAATATCGGCGTCAGCAATTTCAACACGGCGCTGATGGCGCAGTCGGTTGCGCTCAGCCAGGCGCCGATCGCCACCAACCAGATCGAATATCACCCCTATCTCGACCAGACGAAGGTGCTGGATGCGGCCCGCGCAACCGGCATGTCGATCACCGCCTATTATGCCATGGCCGATGGCAAGGTGCCGAACGAGCCGCTTCTGAAGGATATCGGCACCAGGCACGGCAAGACCGCAGCCCAGGTGGTGCTGCGCTGGCTCACCCAGCAAAAGGACGTGATCACGCTGTCGAAAACCGCGACGGAAAGCCGGCTGACGGAAAATTTCGACATTTTCGATTTCGATCTCTCCAGCGAAGAGATGGCCTTAATCCACAAGCTTGCCCGCCCCAACGGCCGCATCGTCAGCCCCGGCGGCCTGGCGCCGGACTGGGACCGGGCGGATTGATTATCACAGTTTCACCCTGTCGCGTTCATGCGACAGGGTGGCGAAACCTTGAAGCGGATCACATCGGCGGAACGACGCCGTTGGTGCCGACCACGATCCGCGCGGTGGAGACAGTGCCGTCGGCGGCTTTCTCGGAGGGCACGAACACGGTTGCGCCCGGCTTCAGGTCGGCTTTCGTGGCCTCGGCAAACGTGACGACCGGGGTTGCCGTGGGGATGTCGATCTTCTTTTCCTGTCCCTGGAATTCGACCGTCACCGTTCGTCCCTCGACGGATTGGACCGCATCGGCAACCGTGGCATTGGTCATGGAACTGTTGGGCTTCAGGTCCCAGGCGTAACTGCCCTCGCCCGTCCCTTTCATTGCGGCGGGAAAGATCAGCACTTCCAGCGCGCCGTCGCCGCCCTGCGCCTTCGGCAGAGAGGCAATGCCGACATAATCGCCCGGCTTGATATCCTCGATCGAGGCCTTGGTGACGCCGGAAACCTTCCAGTCCGGCTTGAGCGTGATGCTCTGATCCGTCCCGTCCCTGGTTTTGACGACAAGCGCCGTATCGCTGATGCTGGCAATGGTTCCGCGCACGCGGATGCTGTCGGCCGCGTTTGCCGTCTGGGCGGTGACGGCTGATGCGACCAGCAGACCGGCCGCTGCCGCGCTTGAGAGGAAGCTGCGTTTCATGGGATGGTCTCCGTTGGTTGAGGCTGCGATGCAGGCGGCACGTGCGGCCTGTCATCTGAAACGATGTAGTGCCGGCGGGCGGCCAGCACAGCACCGGCGCGATCACGATGACGCGATCGGTTTTGAACCCGTACCGTCCGCCGGAAATTGCTGTCAGCGCCCAATCCGCCGGGATTTCCAATCTCCAGCAGATCGGATAGAGAGGCGTACGCCCGGCACCAGCGGGCGGCGGAGGGGATTTTTCATGCAGGGCCACCAGACGACGGTCACCGACTTCATGCCGGACTGGGCCGCTATCGTTGCCGTCATTCTCGGCGCGTCGGCCTTTTCGGTGGCGCAGGGGATTACCTATCCGCTGATTTCGCTGACCCTGGAAAGCCGGGGCGTGACGCCGGCGGTCATCGGGTTCAATGCGGTCGGGTTCGCGCTCGGTCTCGCCACGTCGACGCTGTTGATCGGCCAGTTGACGGCGCGGCTGCGCACCGACAAGCTGATCATCATCAGCCTTGCCGGCTGCTCGCTCTGCCTTGCGACCTTTGCGGCGACATCCTCGCTGCCGGTGTGGTTTCTGGCGCGGTTTCTGCTGGGTTTCTTTGCCAGCCTGATCTTTATGCTCAGCGAAGCCTGGATGAACTCCGCCTGCCCCGACCGGCTGCGCGGCCGGGTTTCGGGCCTTTACGGCGCGGGCATTTGCGGTGGGTTTGCCGCCGGTCCGCTGGTCATTCCGCTGATGGGCACCGAAGGCGGCTTCGGGTTTGCGCTGACCGCCGTCTATGTGGCGCTCGTCGCCTTTGCCACCGCGCTGTTGACGCTTTCGACCCGCACGACGCCGGAGGCTTCCTCGACGCGCGACGTGTTCCGCTTCCTGCGCAAGGCGCCGGTGCTGATCGCCATGGTGCTGGCCTTCGGCTTTTCGGACATTGCGGCGATCTCGGTGATGCCGGTCTATTTCGTCAAGACCGGGCATTCGCAGGCCTTTGCGGCGCTCAGCGTCACGGTTCTGGCGCTGCCGACGGCGCTGGCGCAGCCGTTCATCGGCGTGCTGCTCGACCGGCTGCCGCGACGAAAGGTGGCGATCGCCATGGGCGGGCTCGGCGCCTTCGCCTTCCTGATCATTCCGTTCCTGACCTCGCCAATTGCCATTCTCGCCGATTTCGCGCTGATCGGCGCTGCGAGCTTTTCGCTCTATACCTGCGCGCTGACCATGCTGGGCGAACAGTATCGTGGCGGCATGCTGGTGGCGGGCAGCGCGGCCTTCGCGCTCGCCTATGCACTCGGCAGCGGTTTGGGCTCGGGCGCGACGGGATCGATCATGGATCTCTTCGGCGCTCACGCAGCGCCGGTCAGCGTCGGCCTGATCCTGGTGATCTTCACGCTGTTCCTGTCATTGGCCCCACCGAAAGCGGCCTGAGCTGCCTATTCTTTCATCGGGGTTCCCTGATGAAAGGCCATGCGCCATTGACCCTTGGAACAACGCCAGATCGATGAGCGCAGCACACGGCAGTTTTCCCTTGCCGTTTCATAGGTGAGCAGCGCCACCGTTTCCGACAGGCGCGTCAGCCGGTAGTTCTCCGATCGCACCGCCGGCCCTGCCTCAGCGGCCTCGGCAACCAGGGCTGCGATGATGCCGGCACGGGTATAGACCGCACCGGAACTGCCGAACTCGGTAAAATCCGCGTCCAACAATTCCCCTGCGAACAATGCAGAACCGCGCACCTGCGGGTCGTGGAGACGTTCCTCCAGTTGCCTCAGGTGCGCGGCCAAATCGCTATCGGACATCGCGTCCATGGCTTGACGCTGTCAGACGAACTGGCTGAGGCCCGGAACCGAGGCGACGACCTCATCGACCACATCCGGGCCGGCCTTTTCCTTGGCGTAACCGATGGTTTCCTTGGCAAGAGCGGTGATTTCGCCCATGCCGAGACCCTGCGCCATCAGCTGCTGGCCAAGCGCCATGACACCGCCACCGGCGCCGACGGCACTCAGCAGGCCGCCGAGCAGGCCACCGCCGCCGCCGCTGCCTGCGCCATTATATTGCGCAACCAGCGCGTCAGCACCCGGAATGGCTTCGATCATCTTGGCAACCGGGCCGTCGGCGGCTTCGCGCTGCAGAAAGCCGAGCATCATGCCAATGGCTTTTTCAGCCGTTGCCGGGTCGATGCCGACATTTTCCGCGACGCGGGTAACCAGTTCGTTCATGGGTGATTCTCCTCGTTTATTTGACGTGAACGTCAAGGTAAATTATCTCGGATTGAAACTCAAGCACGTGCGGAACGGGTATCCACTGCGCGAGAACCTGAGCATCGTTTCATGCCTTGGTGGCAAAGACAATGCGGCCAAGCCGCACGCCCAGCCTCATGCCCAACCGTGTGCCAAGCCCTGGTTTGCCCCCAATCCATCTGTTGCCGGTGGCCGGTACTCCTCCTATAACAGTCATGGGAAAACAATATGATGAAGGCCGGCGCTACTGCTTTCATCGGCGCAACGGAGACAAGGCCCACATGCTTGAGGACGGGAAGCTCTATATCGGCACCAGCCGGAAACCGGACGATACGATCGACAAGGGCGAATATCTGGATTTCAAATTCGGCAACCGCCACGGGCTCGTCACCGGCGCCACCGGTACCGGCAAGACCGTAACGTTGCAGATCCTGGCCGAAAGCTTTTCCAATGCCGGCGTGCCCGTCTTCTGCGCCGACGTGAAGGGCGACCTGTCGGGCATCGGCGCCATCGGCGAGCCGAAGGGCTGGGTCACCCAGCGTGCCGAGCAGATCGGCTTTACCGATTTCGCCTTCCAGGAATTTCCGGTGATCTTTTGGGATCTCTACGGCGAAAAAGGCCACCGCGTGCGCACCACCATGTCGGAGATGGGGCCGCTGCTGCTCTCCCGGCTGATGAGCGCCACCGATGCCCAGGAAGGCGTCATCAACATCGCCTTCAAGATCGCCGACGAGGGCGGGCTGCCGCTTCTGGATCTGAAGGATTTCCAGGCGATGCTGAATTACATGGCCGAGAACGCCTCTGCCCTTTCGGGCAAATACGGGCTGATCTCCAAGGCCTCGGTCGGCTCCATCCAGCGCGAGCTTCTGATCCTCGAGCAGCAGGGCGCCAAGAATTTCTTCGGCGAACCGGCGCTCAAGGTCTCCGACATCATGCGCACCACCCGCGATGGCCGCGGCGCCATTTCGGTGCTGGCCGCCGACAAGCTGATGATGAACCCGCGCCTTTACGGCACGTTCCTCTTGTGGCTGATGTCGGAACTGTTCGAGGAACTGCCCGAGATCGGCGATCCCGACAAGCCGAAGCTGGTCTTCTTCTTCGACGAGGCGCATCTGCTCTTCAACGATGCGCCGAAGGTTCTGCTCGAGCGCATCGAGCAGGTCGTCCGGCTGATCCGCTCCAAGGGCGTCGGCGTCTATTTCGTCACGCAGAACCCGCTCGACGTGCCGGAAACGGTGCTTGCCCAGCTTGGCAACCGCATCCAGCATGCGCTGCGCGCCTATACGCCGCGCGAGCAGAAGGCGGTAAAGACTGCGGCCGACACGTTCCGCCCCAATCCGGATTTCGACTGCGCCACCGTCATCACCAATCTGGGCACCGGGGAAGCGCTGGTCTCGACGCTCGAAGGCAAGGGCTCGCCCTCGATGGTCGAGCGCACGCTGATCCGTCCGCCGTCGAGCCGCGCCGGTCCGCTGACACCGGCCGAGCGCGCCAACATCATGAGCATCAGCCCGGTGGCCGGGCAATATGACGAGGATATCGACCGGGAATCCGCCTACGAAATCCTTGCCCAGCGCGCTGCAAAATCGACGCAGCAGGCAGAGGAAAGCCGCGAAGCCTCCGAAGCCCCCGCCCCGGCAGCCCCCGGCGGCAGCCGCTGGACCCTGCCCGGCTTTGGCGATGACGACGCGCAGGCACCGGCACAGCCCAAGCCAAAGGCCCGCTCCGGCTACCAGCGTGAAAGCGTGGCCGAGGCCGCGATGAAATCCGTGGCGCGCACGGTCGCCTCCTCTCTTGGCCGGGCTTTGGTGCGCGGCATATTGGGGAGCCTGAAGCGGTAGGCAGGGCTTGATATGGAAAAGGCGGCTCGGGATGGGCCGCGTTTTTCGTGTTTGTTGCGGGGATAGGTTTCGGGAGGGGCGCTGCCGTTTGCGGTCGCGATGCGGGGTTTGGATCCTCGCCTCAAGGGCGAGGATGACGGAGGGTGGGGTTTCGGGCCCGCCAAAAGGCCACACTTGTACAGTTGTCGGCGTTTAAAGGACGGCCTGCGGTGCGTCATCCCGAATTGTGGGCAACGCTCAGATTGCTGAAAACCACTGAAGCCAATTGTCTGGCAAGAGGCCTACCCCACCCGCCGTCATCCTCGCCCTTGAGGCGAGGATCCAGTCAGCGCAAGGCCCGCTGAAAGAGTTTTTTGAGCCAACGGACGCTGAGGCCCTGGATCCTCGCCTCAAGGGCGAGGATGACGGAGGGTGGGGTTTCGGGCCCGCCAAAAGGCCACACTTGTGTAGTTATCGGCGTTTAAGGGACGGCCTGCGGTGCGTCATCCCAGATTGTTGGCAACGCTCAGATTGCTGAAAACCTCTGAAGCCAATTGTCAGGCAAGATGCCTACCCCACCCGCCGTCATCCTCGCCATTGAGGCGAGGATCCGGTCAGCGCAAGGCCTTGCGCTGAAAGAGTTTTTTGACCCGATAGCGGCTGGGGCCTGGATCCTCGCCTCAAGGGCGAGGATGACAGAGGGTGGGGATTTCGGGCCCGCCAGACAATTGGCTTCAGTGGTTGTCAGCACTCCGAGTGTTTCAGGAATCTGCGGGTTGCCAACAATCTGAGATGATTGAACGCAGGCGGCCATCTGAACGCCGTCAGATGCACAGTTGGGTCTTTTTGGCGGGCGCGAAACCCCAACCTTCGTCATCCTCGCCCTTGAGGCGAGGATCCAGTTAGCTCAAGTCCTTAAGTCGAAAGAGTTTTTTGAGCCGACGGACGCCGGGGTGGATCCTCGCCTCAAGGGCGAGGATGACGGAGGGTGGGGGCGCTCTCGCCAGACAATTGGCTTCAGTGGTTGTCAGCACTCTGAGTGTTTCAGGAATCTGAGTGTTGCCAACAATCTGAGATGATTGAACGCAAGCGGCCATCTGAACGCCGTCAGACAGGTGGGTTTTTTTGGCAGGCGCGAAACTCCACCCTCCGTCATCCTCGCCCTTGAGGCGAGGATCCAGGGACCCGGCCAAGAGTGGGCAATCAAACACTTCGAAAACAACCTGCAGAAACCGACAAACCACCGTCCCGGCAGCAAAACGGCGGCCCCATGGAGCCGCCGTTTCTTTTATCCGGACCTGTCTCAGATCAGGCGAGCTTGGCTTCGACTTCCGTCGATGTGCGCAGGGCGTGGCTGTAGGGGCAGACGATATGGGCGGCGGCGACGAGTTTTTCGCCGACTTCGCGGTCAACGCCCGGCAGGCTGACGGAGATGGATGGGGTGATGTAGAAGCCGGTGCCATCGTCGCGCGGGCCGATGCCGACGGTGGCGGTCACCGTTGCGTCTTCCGGGATCTTCACCTTTTCCTTGCCGGCGACAAATTTCAGCGCGCCGAGGAAGCAGGCGGAATAGCCGGCTGCAAACAGCTGTTCGGGATTGGTGCCGGTCGCGCCATCGCCGCCGAGTTCCTTCGGAACGGTCAGCGTCACATCGAGAACACCGTTTTCACTGACGGCATGGCCGGCGCGGCCACCGGTTGCGGATGCCTTGGTCGTGTAAAGAATTGGCATTGTCTGTCTCCTTGGTTCAGCGGTTGATTGCGGGGCGGTAGAGTGCCTACATTTCTAATAGCGCAAAATTTAATTGGACGCAATATAATTTTGCAAATTGCAAAATCCTGCTAAAACTGCGAGAATACGCAGTATGACCAAGGATCAAGACATGCGTAAGGACGATCTGAAAGAAGGCGATGCGCTGGCGCTTGGCCAGCAGCTCTGTTTCGCCGTCTATTCGGTCGCCCATGCCTTCAACCGCACCTATAAGCCGCTCTTGGAAAAATTCGGCCTCACCTATCCGCAATATCTGGTGCTCTTGGCGCTGTGGCAGAAGGACAGGATGACGGTGAAGGGAATTGGCGAAGAGCTTGGGCTGGATTCCGGCACGCTGTCGCCGCTGCTCAAGCGGCTGGAAACCGCAGGCTTCGTCAGCCGCATCCGCGACAAGGGCGACGAGCGCCAGGTGATCGTCACGCTGACGGACAAGGGCGAAGCGCTGAAGGGCGATGCTTTCGGCATTCTGACGGAGATCGGCAAGGCGACGGGGTGCAGCATGGCGGAAGCCGCCGCCCTGCGCTCGGCACTGCACGATCTCAACACGCATCTTGGGGATAATCAGGCGTCCGGGGACTAGCATGCCCGGTTGGCCCATCTCGTGACGGGCGCGCAGGAAAGCCCGCCTTAGGCGGCGGGCCTCTTCATTTCGAAAGTTCAGACCCCGCTCAGATCACCAAAATCGGTGCCTTATCGCGCACGCGGTCGTAGAGGTCGATGACGTCCTGGTTGATCAGGCGGACGCAGCCCGACGAGACGGCCTTGCCGATCGATTGCCATTCCGGTGAGCCGTGCAGGCGGTAGAGCGTGTCTTCGCCATTCTGGAAGATGTACATGGCGCGCGCGCCGAGCGGATTGTCGAGGCCCGGCGCCATGCCGCCATTGGCGATCGAGTATTTTTCCAGATGCGGCTGGCGGGCCACCATCTCGTTCGGCGGCTTCCAGCGCGGCCATTTCTGCTTCCACTGCAGGACGCCCCTGCCCGACCAGGCAAAGCCCTCGCGGCCGATGCCGACGCCGTAGCGCATCGCGGAGCCGTTGGAGAGGATAAGATAGAGGAACCGCTCGCCGGTATCGACGATGATGGTACCGGGTCTTTCGCCAAACGTGTTGTCCACCTCCTGGCGATAGAAGCGGGCGTCGATCTGCTGGTAGGGCACGGCCGGGATGTTGAAGCCGCCATCGAATTTCGGGCCGTACATTTCGGCATAATAGGCCGATTGCAGCGGCAGGCCGGTCGGGGTCATGCCATCGCCCACCGGGCCTTCAAGCTCGGCCCCATAGCGCGGATCGGCAAAACGGCCCTCGAGTGCCGGGTTGCGAAAATAAGGTGCGGTTTCGGCGCGGAAGCGGTCGGTGTTCATCGAGGACGTACAGCCGGCAAGGCCAGCGGACGCGACCGCAAGTCCGGACATGTTGAGAAACTGCCGGCGGGAGAGTGCTTTTGAAGGGGTCATTGAACTCTGTATTTCCGTTTGACGCATAAAGGCGAAAGCGCGGCGAAAGTTCCGCACAGGTATTCTATCCCGGCAGACAATACCGATCTCTTGCCACAAGTATGGCAATTGCGGCTGGATCGGGGCTTGTGGGCTCCGCAAACCATCACGACTGCGCGAGGGTGCAGATGCGATGCAAAAACGACACAGAACCCGCTGCTGACAGGCTTGTCAGCCTATTTCGACAGCAGGGAAACGAAGGCTGCAGGGGCGACCGGCCGGCTGAAGAAATAGCCCTGGATGTCGTCGCAGCCGCTGGCTGCCAGGAAATCCACCTGCTCCTGTGTTTCCACGCCTTCGGCAATGACCTGCATCTGCAGCTTCTGCGCCAGCGAGATGATCGCGCCGGTAATCGCCCGGTCGTCGGCATCGCCTGGAATATCCTGGACGAAGGAGCGGTCGATCTTCAAACGGCGCACCGGAAAGCGCTTGAGAGCACTCAGGCTGGAATAGCCGGTGCCGAAATCGTCGATGGCAAGATGGACACCAAGCGCTTCCAGTTCGTGCATGGTGGCGACTGCGGAGGCGACATCCTGCATGATCAGGCTTTCCGTCAGCTCCAGCTCGAGATAACAGGCCTCAAGCCCGCTGTCCTCCAGCGCTTCGGCCACCTTCGACACCCAGTTGCGCTCTTTGAACTGGCGGGCCGACACATTGACGCTGACGACGATCGGCGCCAGGCCGGCATCCTGCCAGGCCTTGTTCTGGCGGCAGGCTTCGTTCAGCACCCAATCCCCGATCGGCACGATCAGGCCGGTTTCTTCGGCAAGCGGAATGAAATCACCGGGCGAAATCAGCCCGCGCTCGGGATGCTGCCAGCGCAGCAGCGATTCGGCTGCGAAAATCCGGCCGGACTTCAGGTTCATCTGCGGCTGATAATGCAGCACGAATTCGCTGCCGATCACGGCATCGCGCAGTTCCTCGTGACGGCGCAATTGCTCGTGCGCGGCGGCGGCCATCTCGGCGTCGAACACCTGCAGATTGTTGCGGCCGGCCTCCTTGGCGCGGTACATGGCGGAATCGGCATTGGCGAGCAGTTCGGTGGCGCTGTCGCCATGTTCGGGATAACAGACGACACCCATCGAGCAGCTGACCTGCAGGCTGCGGCCGGCCAGCACCACCGGCGCGCCGATCGCCGCACGGATCGCTTCCAGCCGCGCCAGCATGACGCCGCTTTCAGGCGGCAGGCTGTTGATGAGAATGATGAACTCGTCGCCGCCGACCCGCACGATCATGTCCGATTTGCGCACGCAGGCGAGCATCCGGCCGGCAACCACGCGCAACAATTCGTCGCCGGCATGATGACCGAGCGTATCGTTGATCAGCTTGAAATTATCGAGATCGAGGAAGGCCAGCGCCACCCACTGGCCGGACACACGCGCCTTTTCCAGGGCAATGGCGACGCGCTCGTCGAACATGGCCCGGTTCGGCAAGCCCGTCAGCGCATCGTGATGCGCCATGAACTGGATGCGCTCTTCCGACTGGCGCCGCTCGATGGCGATGCCGGCCAGATGCGCCGCCATGGAAATGAGATCGACCTTCTCCGGCGAGGGCAGCCCCGGCTGATGCGAGTAAAGCGCGAAGGTGCCGAGCACCTGGCCTTGATACGCAAGGATCGGCATCGACCAGCAGGACCGGTATCCGAGCGGCCGCACCAGACCGGCATAGTCTTCCCACAACGGATCCGACTGGATATCGCTGACGAAGACCGGCTCGCCCCGAAAGGCCGCAGTGCCGCAGGAGCCAACCTTCGGCCCGATGGCGATGCCGTGGATGGCGTTGCAATAGCTGCCGTCGAGCCCAGGTGCCGCACCCGTCAGAAGATGCCGCCCGTCGGGCGACAGAAGCAGGATCGAGCCGATAATGCCGGGCAGATGCGCCTCGATCATCAGGATCAGCTCATTGAAGAACTCCGACAGAGGCGTGCTCGTGGCAATTAGTTCCAGAAGACGGGCCTGGCCGAGCAGAAGCCGCTCCGCCCGCTTGCGATCGGTAATATCGCGCGAGATGCCGACAACGCCGATGGTGACGCCCTGCTGGTCGCGCAGCGGCACTTTCGATGTCATCAGCCAGCGCTCGTCCTTGCTGACCGCATTCAGCTCCTCGATGCCGAACATCGGCTCGCCGGTTTCGATCACCCTGCGCTCGGCCTGCTCGAAATGACGGGCGTTTTCCAGCGTGTGGATATCGTAGTCGGACTTGCCGACGATCTCATGCGCCTCACGGAAGCCGTTTTCGGTCACCGTCGCCTGATTGGCGATGAGAAAGCGGCCGTCGAGATCCTTGGCATAGATGTAATCGGGAATATGGTTCATCATCGTTTCCAGCCAGTAATGGCGATCGGCGATGGCGGGTTCGGGGGCGAACATGCGCGAGACTTCGGCCGCAAGCCGCTGGCTTGCCGCAATCAGTCGCTGCGTGTCGTCGTTGCTGACAATCCTGGCTCCGCTATCCCTTCGATAGCGGCTGAAATTCTTCGTCAAACGCGCCTCCAAAGACGGACATTCAGTCCGTCTCTCTATTCCCCGCGTCAATTTTTAGCAGGCATAAGTTATTCTTCCCTAAAGATAGAAGGGCGAAATAAACGCATTCCGATTTCCATCAAAATAAAATCAATCCAAGATTGCACTCCTTCTCCACTTTGTGTGCCGCTTTGGCACATCGCAACCTGGCACGATCCATGCTTCGTCAACCCAAAGGATTTGTCATGCTGAACCGCCGCCTGCTCCTGTCTTCGATCACCGCCATGGGCTTTTGCGCAGGCGTGAGCCGCGTTTCGAGTGCCGCATCGATGAAACCGCAGCAGGATGGCCTGCGCGGCACGATCGATATTTCCGGCTATGGCGTCGCCCCCGATCGCCAAGGCGAGCAGAGCGACGCCATCAACCGTCTATTCAGGGAGGCGGCGGAACAGGGCATGCCGGTGTTTCTGCCGGCCGGCGATTACCGGGTGTCCGGCATTACCCTGCCCGACACGCTGTTTGTCAGCGGCGTCCCCGGCCGCACCCGGCTGATCCACACCGGCAGCGGCCCGTTTCTGAGCGGACAGGCGCTTGGCAGGCTGACTTTGTCCGATCTCGTTTTCGATGGCAAAGCAGAGGCGCTCGCCCCTGAAACGGGCGGGCTTTTGCATCTGAGCGATATTGCCGATCTCACCATCGAGAACTGCACGGTCACCGGCGCGTCGAAACATGGCATCCATGCAGAGCGCTGCGGCGGCCGCATCACCAGCAACAGCATTTCGAAGGCGGCCTTTGCCGGCCTCTATGCCGTCGATAGCGCGCGGCTTTCGATCACCGCCAACACCGTGTCGGATTGCGGCAATGGCGGCATTCTCGTGCATCGCTGGGAGGCCGGCGAGGATGGCACGATGGTGAGCGGCAACCGGGTGTTCAAAATCTCAGCGGACGACGGCGGCACCGGCGAAAACGGCAATGGCATCAATATTTTCCGTGCCTGGAATGTGATGGTGTCAGACAATCATGTTTCCGACTGCGCCTTTTCGGCCATCCGCGCCAACGCCGCCACCAATGTGCAGATCTCGGATAATCAGTGCCTGCGCTCTGGCGAAACGGCGATCTATTCTGAATTCGGTTTTCAGGGCGCCGTGGTTTCCGGCAACCTGATCGACGGCGCGGCCAACGGCATCCTGATCGTCAATTTCGACGAGGGCGGACGGTTGGCCACCGTCAGCGGCAATATCGTCCGCAACCTGCACCTGACCGGTCCCTATGTGCATGATGGCGCCGGTTTCGGCTTCGGCATTGCTGCGGAAGCCGACACGGTCATATCCGGCAATGTCATCGAGAACGCGCCGAGATGGGGCCTGATGCTCGGCTGGGGACCTTTTATGCGCGCGGTTGCGGCGAGCGGAAATCTGGTGCGCGGCGCCGGTGGCGGCTGTGCCGTCACTGTCGTGGAGGGGGCCGGCACGGCGCTGATTGCCAACAACCTGTTTCAGGACGTGCGGGACGGCGCGATCCTCGGCTACCGCTGGAACGACAAGGCGACCGGCGATCTTTTGAAAGGTGGCAGCGAAGCCTTCGCGCATCTCACACTGTCCGGCAACCGGCTGGCCTGATCGCCGTCACATCAAAAGATTTCATGGCTGGCATCAACGCCATGCGCTTCAAGCGCCGGTGCGCATGCCATAGCGTGCGCTGAAACGCAGCCAAAGGGGAACGGACATGCTGACGATCTATGGAGTGTACTGCTCGCGCGCCTCGCGCAACTATTGGATGGCGGAGGAACTCGGCCTTCCCTTCCAGTCCGTGCCGGTCATCCAGGCGCGGCGCCTTGCCGATCCGTTTTCGGCCAGCGCTCCGGTCAACACGAAATCGCCCTCTTTCCTTGCGGTCAACCCGATGGGGCTGATCCCGGCGATCGAGGATGACGGGCTGGTGCTGGCGGAATCGCTCGCCAACAATCTCTATCTCGCCCGCAAGCATGGCGGCCCGCTCGCCGGCGCAAACGTGCGCGAAGAGGGCGAGATGATCGCCTGGACGCTCTGGGCGGCGACCGAGGTCGAGCCACATAGCGTGAAGATCGTGCTGACCTATGATAACGGGCAGGACAATACGCCGGACGGCAAGGCCCTGATCGAGACCTGCGTCAGGGGGCTGGAGCGTCCGCTGGCGCGGCTGGAACAGCATCTGCAAACACAAGACTATGTTGTCGGCGGCCGCTTCACCGTCGCCGATCTCAACCTGGCCGAAGTGCTGCGCTACGCAATGAGCGAAACCGATCTGTTTGACCGGCATCCCGCCGTCAAGGCCTGGCTTGGGCGCTGCCATGCACGCCCGGCCTTCGAAGCCATGATGGCCGGGCGGCGCAAGGAGGTTGAGGCCGCCTGACGACCCGCTGAAATCTGGCGTCTATTCAAAATCGAGACGCCGCATGCTTCCGGCAATTTCGTCGCGCACCCATTGCTTGAAGGCCGTGACCGTCTTGGTTTCCCGGCGCGATGGCGGCGTGACGAAATAATGCGCCAGGCCCGTCTTGGCGCGCACGGGAAACGGCCTGACCAGCCGCTTCTCGATCAGCGAATAGGCCGCCAGCGTCTGCCAGGCGAGCATCACGCCCTGCCCGGCAATCGCCGCATCGAGACAGAGCGAGGCATCGTTGAAAACGTGGCGCGTCACCATCTTTTCTCCCGACAGGCCGACCTGGCGCAGCCACATCTCCCAGCTGAGCGTGGAATGGCCATCGATGATGGCGGGGATATCGAGGATATCCCGAGGCTCCTTCAACTGCGCGGCAATCGCCGGCGAGCAGACCGGAAAAGCTTCCTGCGCAAGCAGAAGCTCGGCTTTCACGCCCGGCCAATCACCGGCGCCGACACGGATGCCGATATCCACGCCGGTGCTTTCCAGATTGACCAGCGCCGTGGTCGCATCGATACGCAGGCGGATATCCGGGTGTTTTTCGGTAAACCGATCCAGCCTGTGCACCAGCCAGCGTGCGGCAAAAACCGGCGCCACCGAAATCGTCAGGATGGTCTCGTCCCGCCGCCTCGCCGAGACGACAGCCTGATCGAGCGTTTCGAAACCGCCGGTCAGGCGCGGCAGAAAGCTTTCGGCAAAGGGCGTAGCCACCAGACCGCGCGGAGCGCGCTCGAACAGGACGCGGCCAAGCTGCTTTTCGGTCTTGATGATCTGCTGGCTGACGGCACCGATGGTGACGCCCAGCTCACCGGCCGCCGCCTGCAGCGAACCGAGACGGCCAGCCGCCTCGACCGCGCGCAACCCATTCAGGTGAATACCGTTCAGCTCTTTCATATAGTTTTTCTATACCGGACACGCGGCAATCTCAATTGAAATCGCTGATCAGAAGAAGGATGATGCAGATATCGAAGAAGGATGGTGATCCCATGTTGAAGATTTTCTCGATACTCGACCAGCTCCTTGCCGCCCCCGCTGACGAAGACACGCAGGCAAGCTGGAGCCGCGACCTCCTGCGCCACCCCGATATCGCCCGGATGGACACACGCGAACTGGGCGACCTGCCCTTTCCGGGGAAGATTGTGCGGGTGCCGGCAAACCGCCGCTGCGAGGCGTGCCAGGCTTGAACTCTATCCCAATGACGGCGGCCGGCACGTCGGGCTCTTACCGCATCAGCCGGCGGTGGACAGGACCTTTTGTACGGCGGGGCGTTCCGCCATGCGCTGGCTGTGCGCATAGACTTTGGGAAAGCGCCTGGGATCGACGCCGTCGCCTTCCAGCCAGCCGGTGAAGGTCAACAGGTAGGGATCGGCGATCGAGTATGTCTCTCCCATGACCCAGGGACCAGTGAACATGGTGGTTTCGATCAGCTCGAAACAATCGCTCATATTGCTGGCGACCTTCAAGGTCATGGCCTCGATGACGGCGGGATCATCGGCCCAGCGGCTGCCACGGCGCTTGTGTGCATGCGCGACATGCACCGTCGAGCAGAGATAGGCGTTGAACGACTGGATGCGCGCAAACTCGAACGGGTCCTGCGGCAGACTGACCGGGGTGCCGGCAAAGCGCTGGCCGATATAGGTGAGGATGGCGGGCGATTCGGTGATGATACCGCGCTCGGTGACGAGCGCCGGAACGCGGCCCTTCGGATTGAGCCGCAGAAACTCTTCCGACCGTTGCTGCTGGCCGGCAAAATCGATTCGTTCGGCCTCATAGACCGCACCGGCTTCCTCGAGGGCGATATGGGATGCCTGCGAGCAGCTTCCCGGTGAAAAATAGAGTTTTAACATCCAGGCTTTCCATCGATTGTTGACCGGCGCACCGCGTGATCCCGCGCTGACCATAACGATGGCGCCGGCCGTTTTCCAGCCTGCGATCCCGCCGTTCCGGTCGGGTGCCGCCGCGCTCGCAACTCGGTGGGCCTAAGCTCACGCATGATCGAGGCTTAGGCGGCCCTCGGCGTGATGCGATCAAGCTCTGCGCCCAGCGTCCGGCGTGTCTGCATGATATCGTGGTCCGTCTGCAGCCGCAGGAAAAATCCTTCGGACAGGCCGAAATAGCGGGCGAGCCGCAGATCGGTATCAGCCGTCACGATCCGCTTTCCCAGCACGATTTCATTGATCCGGCGCGGCGGCACCCGGATGGCGCGCGCGAGACCGTTCTGGCTTAGAGCCATCGGCACCAGAAAGTCGTGCAGGAGGATTTCACCCGGACGCGGATTGGGCAGCAAATCCTCCTCAGTGATAGTCTGCAATTTGGACATCTCTTGCCTCACCTTCCTGCCATCGAAAACAAATGCGCCACTGATCATTGATCCGGATGGAATATTGCCCTGCACGGCTTCCCTTCAGCATTTCGAGCCGGTTTCCCGGAGGAATGCGCAGGTCGTTCAGATTGCTGGCAGCATTGATCAATCGCAGCTTGCGCAGTGCGATCACCTGAATTTCGCCGGGCAGCTTGCAGCTGCGCCGACCGTCCCAGATACTTTCGGTCTCACGATCAGCGAAACTCTTGATCATGATAGACTATAACGCATTGCGTTATGGCTTTCAAGCCTGCGCTCAAGCCGCAAAAGCGCTGGTCACCCTGACATCGCCGACATGGATGCCGTTCCAGTTTTTCATCGCGTGATTGGCCTGCGCCATCAGGTTCTCATGCAATTCCGGCTCATCGGTGAAGAAGCGGGCGAGCGTGGCGGCGATCATGGCTTCGGCGGCGCGAGTGGTGCCGTCCTCGCACTTCAGTGCGATGGCAATGCCCTGTTCCGGGATGGCAGCGCAGAAGACGCCCTCGGCGCCGGTCTTGGCGAAAATCCGGCCCGGTGCGGTCTGCATCAGCCGGGTGCAGGCGCGCCGGCTGCCGGCGACATAGAAGGGTTCGGCCATGCAGGCTTCGATGAGGCGCTTCGAGGCTTTGGCGCGCAGCGGCTCCAGGCCGTTGCCGGTCGCCATCTTGGCAAAGCCATGGGCAAGGCTCTTCAACGGCACGGCATAGGTCGGGATCGAGCAGCCGTCGGTGCCGCAATTGTCATGGGCGAGCACGGCACCTGTCAGGCTTTCCATGACGCCACGGATATCGCGCTGCAGCGGGTGATCATAGGTGACATAGCCTTCCGGCTCCTCGCCGCTATGGCAGCAGGCGCAGATGAAACCGGCATGTTTGCCGGAGCAATTGTTATGCAGCGCCGTCGGATGATCGAGCATGCGCGCCTGGTTGATGATCGTATCCTGTTGGAACGACCAATGGGCGCCGCATTCCAGCGTCGAGACATCCCGGCCGGCTGCCGCCAGCATTTCGGCCGCCAGCGCCACATGTTCCGGCTCGCCATTATGCGAGGAACAGGACAGCGCCAAAGCCCGCTTGTCAAAGCCATAGGCATCGGCGGCCCCCGTCTCCATCAAGGGCAGCGCCTGCATGGCCTTGCAGGCCGAGCGCGGAAAGACGCCGACATCGGTCTCGCCGAGCGAAAACACCGTCTTCCCATCGCCATCGACAACGATCACCATGCCGCGATGGCGGCTTTCGACGAGATTACCGCGCGTGACTTCAACAAGAACCGGGTTCGACATGGTTGTGCCCTCAAAAATCCAACTTCTCCCTTGTCTTTAGACGAAGACAAAGCAACGCAAAACCCGGACGGACCCATGAAATTTTTTCGCTGGCTGCTTCTTGCCATCCTGTTCGTCTATCTCGTACCGGCGCTGGCCTCGGCCGGCTGGTGGTATGTCAAGGAAAGACCGGCAAACTGGCGCGAGGCGGATTGGACCTCGGCCCGGATCCTGCCCAGGCCGGCAGACGACCAGGACGCGGCCATCTATATCTTTTCCGCCACGACAGGCGGCATGAAAGGGGCAGTCGCCAGCCATTCCTGGATCGTCACCAAGGGACAGGGCGATACGGTTTATAACCGCTATGACAAGGTGGGCTGGGGTTCACCGATCCGCCGCAATGGCTATCCTGCCGATGCACGCTGGTATTCGAACACGCCGAACCTGGTTGCTAGCGTCAAGGGCGAGACCGCCATCAGTTTGATTGCCAAGGTCGAACAGGCCATTCAGTCCTATCCCTATGCGACGCCGGGCGCCTACAGGATCTGGCCGGGACCGAACTCGAATACATTCGTCGCCCATGTGCTGCGCTCGGTGCCGGAGCTCGGCGCCGTCCTGCCGCCGGACGCGGTCGGCCGCGACTATCTGCCGGAGGGCAAGCTGTTTTCGGTCGATGCCGATGGACTGGATATGCACGCGACGCTCTACGGCCTGCTCGGCATTTCGGCGGGCGTGCGCAGCGGTCTGGAGGTGCATTTCATGGGGCTGGTGGCGGGTATCGACGTGATGCGTCCGGCGGTGAAAATCCCGGCGCTGGGGCGGTTTGGGGTTTAGAGCCAACAGGAAACGCAGCCCTCTGATGGCTGACAACTCTCGAAACCGGTTTCGCTTCATGCTAAAGAAAGACAATATATCTTCGGAGCAGTCCAATGACGCTGTCAATTCGCCTTTCTGACGCCGATGAAAAGCAGCTGGAACAGCTTGCCCGCGAAACAGGGCAAAGCAAGGAATTCCACGTTCACCAGTTCATCAGGCAAGGTCTTGAGGACATCGAAGACTACAATATCGCCGCAGAGATCGCCAAGCGCGTCCGAAACGGCGAAGAAGCCGTTTACTCTTTGGCCGAGGTAAGGAAAGACCTTGGCCTGGACGATTGAGATTACCGCCAGAGCACGGAAAAATATCAGCAGCCTCGACAAACAAGCCGCAAGCCGCATCCTCTCGTTTCTCTCGGACAGGTTGGCTGCGTCTGACAACCCACGCCAACTCGGCAAACAATTGGCCGGCCCGCTCAAGCACTATTGGAGCTACCGGGTCGGCGACTACCGTCTGCTGTGCGAAATCAAAGATGATAGGTTGATTGTGCTGGTTCTCGAGGTTGGAAATCGCCGGGACATCTACCGGTAGCACGTCGCCAAATCCAGTAGCAGTGCGGCAGACAAACAAAAAGGGCCGCTTAAAAAGCGGCCCTCCATGAGTTTTGGCCAGGTAAGATGCCCGGACCGTATCTTCTCAAAGACACGACCCGCCGGAAGGGTGGTTCAGATCGAGGGCTGCCTCGTTCCGACCATCACAACTCCCATGCCCGTTACGAGGTTTAAAATCTCATTAGACACTGGATCACCTTCCTTTCGTTTCGTTGAAGATGAGATAAAGGTAATCCGATTCTTTTCGATTGCAAGAGGGCGATTGCAAGAGAGCGATTGCAAGAGCAAGACGATCAGACTTTAGAATGTCATGACGATCTTGCCGATATGATCGCCGGCTTCCATCAGGCGGTGCGCTTCGGCCACTTCAGAGAACGGCACGATCGCGTGCATCACCGGCGCCACTTCGCCATCTTCCAGCAACGGCCAAACATTGTCTTCCAGATCGTCGCGGATCGCCTCCTTCTCGACTGCCGTGCGCGGCCGCATGGCGGAGCCCATGATGTGCAGGCGCTTGGCAAGGACGGCTGCGATATTGGCTTTTTCGACGGTGGCGCCGCCGAGGAAGGCGATGATCGACAGGCGGCCGTCCTTGGCGAGCGAGGCGATGTTGCGGTCGAAATAGGGAGCGCCGACCATGTCGAGGATGACATCCACGCCGTTGCCGCCGGTTTCCTCGAGGATGACCGACTTGAACTCTTCCTCGCGGTAGTTGATCGCCCGCTTTGCGCCGAGCGACACGCAGGCGTCGCACTTGTCCTTGCTGCCGGCCGTGACGAAGACCTCGGCGCCGAAGGCGCGGGCAAGCTGGATGGCGGTGGTGCCGATGCCGCTGGAGCCGCCATGGATGAGGATCTTTTCACCTTCGACCAGATCGGCCATCTGGAAGACATTGGCCCAGACGGTGAAGAAGGTTTCGGGAAGTGCCGCCGCGCGCGCCGCGTCATACCCTTTCGGCCAGGGCATGGCCTGCGTTGCCGGAAGCGCGCAGAATTCGGCATAGCCGCCACCGTTGGCAAGGCCACAGACCTTGTCGCCGACGATGAAGCCTTCGGCCCCCTCGCCCATGGCCACCACTTCGCCGGCCACTTCCAGGCCAAGAACAGGGCTCGCGCCTGGCGGCGGCGGATAATTGCCAAGCCGCTGCAACACATCGGGACGGTTGACCCCGGAAGCCTCGACCCGGATCAGGATATAGCCGGGTTTCATCTCCGGCAGCGGCCCGCGTGCCAAAACCATCTTTTCCGGGCCGCCGGGGGACGGAAGATCGACATAGGTCATTTCGCTCGGCAGGGTCACGGTGTTCTCCTTGGTGGATGTTGACCGGTTATCTAGCGCGCCGCATCGAAACAGCAAAGCGGTTGTTGCCGCCACCAGCCGGAGCAGCTCGATTCGGAAGTCTTAAGCGGCAGGCCCAGCGCCGCATCATGGCGAAATTGCGCCGTCTTCAGCCTTGGAAAGATTAAGTTTCTTTAATTTGAAATGGTGTGACACCGGGCCTAGCGTCACAATCGAACCGGGAGCCGCCGGCAGCTTCAGGCTGCGACGCGACGGGCTTCGGACGGTTTCAAGACGACCGGCCCCGATGCGGGGACCAACCAAGGACGACACCCATGCGTGCTCTTCTGACCTCATTGACGATCCTTTCCGCCATCACCCTGTCATCCGCCGCCTTTGCGGCCAGCACCACCACGGGAACCATCCGCGCCTATGACATGAAGGCGATGACGGTAACCTTGAAAAACGGCACCAAATACATGCTGCCGGCGGCATTCAAGAACCCGGGCCTGAAGATCGGCGAGAAAGTCACGATCGCCTATCAGACGATGGGCAAGAAGCATCAGGCCACGTCGATCACGCCGGTCATGTACTGATACCGTCAGCATGAGCGTACCCGCCGCGGTTCGCCGCAATCGGGATCATGCAGAAGCGGGCTGGAACCCATGATGGGTTTCAGCCCGTTTTCGTTTCATACAGGCTGGTGAATTGCTGGTCAGCCCTCGACGGCACCAAATGTCTCGAAGACCAGGCCGTCGTCGCTGTCCTTGGCCAGGCTCTTGATCTCGGCAATGCGGGCGCTGACGGCCTGGGCGTCGGAAAAGACGAAACCTTCCGGCAGGATGAGGACGGCAATCGAGCAGCGCATCAGCGCAAAGACCGAGGTTTCGCCGCTGCGGCCATGGCCGGTCATGTAGCCGGCCTCGCGATGCTCAGCCGAATAGAGCTGGCGCACGTCGCTGCGGAATTCCGACAGGACGCGGAAGAGCACGGTGGAAACCTCCTCGCGCGTCCAGCCGCTGACGCCGATGAAGAAATCGTCGCCGCCGACATGGCCGAGGAATTTTTCCTCGCCGATGAAATGGCGGCGCATCAGGGCGGCAAACAGCGAGATCGCCAGATCGCCTTTCTGGAAGCCGTAGTGATCGTTGAACGGCTTGAAACTGTCGAAATCGCAATAGCAAAAATAGCGCGCCTCGTCGGCGTCGAGCACGGCGCCCTGCACATAGTCGCGGATGGCGCGGTTGCCGGGAAGGCCGGTAAGCGGGTTCTGCTCCTGCGCCGTCTTCAGCTGCTTTTCGCTGATGATCTTCAACAGCGATGACGCCGACAGGATGCCGGCATAACGCATGTTTTCGGTCAGGATCACGCAGTCGCTGCCGTCCATGCCGGCAAAGATCTTCAGCATCTCGTCGGCCGGCGTTTCCAGATCGGCGATCGGCGCCGGGCTGACGAAATGCGAGATATGGCGCTGGTAAAGATGGTTCTTGAGGAGATCGCGGCCGAAGGGATGATAGATCATTTCCTTGACGTGATATTCATGCAGGACGCCGCGCGGCTCGCCATTGGCGTTCAGGACCGGAAAGAAGCTGCGCTGTGGCGAGCGGCGGAACAGTTCGAACACCGAGTCCAGATCGTCGTTTTCGCGCAGGGCCGGCACCTGTTCGATCTGTTTGCGGATGAGGATACTGTCGAGCGAGGTCGATTGGCGCCTTGCGCCGGCGGTCTGTTCCAGATGCGGATAGGCCGGTTGCAGATCGGCGAAATGCACGGTCGGCCGGGCGACGAAATAGCCCTGGACGAGATCGCAGCCGAGGTCGCGGCAGGTGGCAAATTCCGCTTCGGTCTCGACCCCTTCGGCAATCACTCGCGTGCCCAGCACATGGGCGGTGTTGACCGTGTGGCGCACCATATGGCGCTTGCGCGGGCTGGATTCGATGCCGGAGATGAAATGCCTGTCGATCTTCAGATAATCCACCGGCTGGTCGCAGAGCAGCTTCAACCCGTTGAACCCGACGCCGAAATCATCAATCGCCAGTTTGAAACCGGCCAGCCGCAGCCTTTTCACCAGGCCGGAAAAATCCGGCATCTTGCCGCTGTCGAAGCGTTCGGACAATTCGAAGCAGATCGACGATGGCGGGATATTGGCGCGTTTCAGGTGATTGCCGAGCCGCTCGACGAGATCGCCTTCCAGGCCGATCAGCCGGCTGTCGAAATTGACGAACAGGGTGCGCGCAGCAAAATCCGGCAGGCTGGCAAAACCGGCAAAGGCGCGGGTGTTGATCATATGCTCCAGCGCCAGAAGCTGCCCCGCCTCCTCGGCCTTGTCGAGCAGTTCGACCGGCGACTTGAAGCCCAGACGCTCGAAGCCGCGCATCAGCGTTTCATAGCCGAACACCGCCCCGGTGGCGATCTCGGCAATCGGCTGGAAGGCATTTTCGATCGCAAGCTTCGCCAGCGTAAGGATCTGGTCGTCACCAAAGCGGCGCAGCGACAGCATTTCGGCAGGGACGGCGGACAGGGCGGACATGCAAAGCTCCGGGCGGATTTTCGAGATCGCGCGAAGGATCGTCCGGAAGCCTGAATTTTCCGTTTCCAGAGCATGACAGTTTGATGAAAGTTCAATGACTGCGGTATGTTAGCGATACAATGCAGAGATAGTACCGCAACCCGTTGCTACCCTTTGGCGAGCACTCCGAAGGCGATGAGGGCGAGGCCCTGCATGACCAGATCGATCGCCAGGAACAGGCCGAGGATCCACAGGCTGTTGACCGGCCAGCCGGCGGCAATGATCAGGCCCGCGATCAGCGTGACGAGACCGCCGAGCGCAATCCATCCCCAGCCGGCAAGCGGCCGCAGCTTGAATGCCGTCCAGATCCGCAAGGCCCCGGCGATAACCAGCGCGACGGCCATCAGCAATGTCAGGGCGGCAGAGGCAAGCAACGGATTGAGGAACGCAAAGACGCCGGCGACCGTGTAGCAGGCGCCGCTGAGGATCCAGTACAGAGCGCTTTCCCACGTCTTGACCCGGAAGGCCTGCACCAGATGCAGCGCTCCGCCGATCAGCATGATCATGCCGACATAATAGACGGAGGCGACGGTTGCCGCCAGCACATTGCCGAACGCGATGCCGCCGCCCATGATCAGCGCCACGCCCAGGGCGACGAACCACCCCCATTTTTCCCGCAGCGGCGGGCGCAGGGCGACATTGACGGCTTCAACCATGATGCAACCTCCAGCTATTTGATCATTTTATATGTAATCCTGAATAGAATAACAGGATTTTAAAATGCACTGCCAGGCTGCGAATTTCGGCTTTTAGAGCCTCGTACGATCAATGAGGCTCTAAATCTTCAGCGCCAGAAGCACGGCGCCGCCGGCAATCATGCAGACGCCCAGCCAGTGGGCGGGCGACAGGCGTTCGCCGAGGAAGAGCACGGCAAAAAGCGCGACGAGAACCACGCTCAGCTTGTCGACCGGGGCCACCTGCGCCGCATGTCCCATTTTCAAGGCCCGGAAATAGCATAGCCAGGACGCGCCGGTGGCAAGACCTGACAGAACCAGAAACAGCCAGCTTTTCCCCGAGACCGTCGAAGGCGCCTGCCAGTTGCCCGTCAGGAACAGCATCAGGGCGATGGCGAGAAGAATGACGATCGTACGGATGAAGGTAGCGAAGTCGGAATTGACATTCTCGATGCCGATCTTGGCAAAGATCGCCGTCAAAGCCGCAAAGGCGGCCGATAGAAGCGCCCATGCCTGCCAGGACGAAAACAGCATTTTCATGGGCATCCATTCCTTTCGCGGCGCCGCGTGACGCGGCCATCGCCAGTTGAGGCCGCAGTCCTGCGAATGGCAAGAAAATCCTTGGGTGCAGCATTTATTTTTTATTGATTGATGGATCAATCAAAAATACAGTGACGGCAACGAAGGGAACAAGGAATGCCGAAAGTCGGAATGGAACCGGTGCGCCGCAAGGCGCTTGTGGATGCGGCGCTGCATGTGATCGGCGACCAGGGCACGCTGTCGGTGACCATGTCCGACATCGCGCGCCAGGCCGGCGTTTCGGCGGCTTTGGCGCATCATTATTTCGGCAGCAAGGAGCAATTGCTGGTCGAGACGGTCCGCTCCCTTTTGAAGCAGTTGCGTGACGATACGGTGAAGGCCCTCACGGCAGCCGCGGCGCCGCGCGAGCGCCTGTCGGCGATGGTCAGGGTGAGCTTTCAGGCCGACCAGTTTTCGCCGGAAACCATCGCCGCCTGGCTTGCCTTCTACAGCGAGGCGCAACGTTCCGAAGAGACGCGCCGGTTCCTGGTTATCTATGCCCGGCGGCTGCATTCCAATCTCGTCGCCAACCTGAAGGCGCTCTGTGTCGCAGATGATGCGCAGCGCATCGCAGAGGGTACGGCTGCCATGATCGACGGACTTTATATTCGCCGGGCGCTCGGTTCCTCGCCGGTGACGGCGCAAGCCTCGATCGCGCTGACCGACGATTACATCACGCTCAATCTCCATGCCTGCCAGACACAGAAAGATGCCGCATGACCCGGCCGAACATTCTCATCATCATGGTCGACCAGTTGAACGGAAAGTTCTTTCCCGATGGTCCGGCGGACTTTCTGCATGCGCCGCATATGAAGGCGCTGGCGAAGCGTTCGGCGCGTTTTCGCAACAATTACACATCCTCGCCGCTCTGCGCGCCTGCCCGCGCCTCGCTGATGGCCGGGCAATTGCCAAGCCGCACGCAGGTCTATGACAATGCCGCCGAATATGTTTCGTCGATCCCGACCTATGCGCATCACCTGCGCCGCGCCGGCTATTACACCGCGCTGTCGGGCAAGATGCATTTCGTCGGACCCGACCAGCTGCATGGCTTCGAGGAGCGGCTGACGACGGATATCTACCCCGCCGATTTCGGCTGGACGCCGGATTACCGCAAGCCCGGCGAGCGGATCGACTGGTGGTATCACAATCTCGGCTCCGTCACCGGCGCGGGCGTGGCCGAGATCACCAACCAGATGGAATATGACGACGAGGTGGCCTTTCTCGCCAACCAGAAGCTCTATCATCTCAGCCGCGAACACGGCGACGAAGCCCGCCGCCCCTGGGCGGTGACGGTCTCGTTCACCCATCCGCACGATCCCTATGTGGCGCGCCGCAAATTCTGGGATCTCTACAATGATTGCGGCCAGTTGCTTCCCGACGTCGGCGATATCCCGCTCGCCGACCAGGACCCGCATTCGCAGCGGCTGATCCATGCCTGCGACTACCAGAACTTTTCGGTGTCTGAGGAGAATGTCAGGCGCTCGCGCCAGGCCTATTTCGCCAATATTTCCTACCTGGATGAAAAGGTCGGCGAACTCGTGGATACGCTGACCCGCACCCGGATGCTCGACGATACGCTGATCCTGTTCTGCTCGGATCATGGCGACATGCTCGGCGAGCGCGGGCTCTGGTTCAAGATGAACTTCTTCGAGGGCTCAGCCCGCGTGCCGCTGATGGTCGCCGGTCCCGGCATCACCCCCGGCCTGCATCTGGCGCCGACATCCAATCTCGATCTCACGCCGACGCTATGCGACCTCGCCGGAATTTCGATGGACGAGATCATGCCCTGGACCGACGGCGAAAGCTTGGTGCCGCTGATCAACGGCGCAGAGCGTATCGCGCCGGTGCTGATGGAATATGCCGCCGAAGGCTCCTATGCGCCGCTGGTTTGCATTCGCGAAGGCAAGTGGAAATATATCCACTGCGTGCTCGACCCCGACCAACTCTACGATCTCGACGCCGACCCGCTGGAGATGACCAACCTGGCGGCGGTGCCTGCCCAGGCGCCGACGCTGCGCGCCTTCCAGGCAATGCGCGACAGCCGCTGGGATATGGAGGCGTTCGATGCCGCCGTGCGCGAAAGCCAGGCGCGCCGCTGGGTGGTCTACGAGGCGCTGCGCAACGGCGCCTATTACCCCTGGGACCACCAGCCGCTGCAAAGGGCCTCCGAGCGCTACATGCGCAACCATATGAATCTCGACAATCTCGAAGAATCCAAACGCTTTCCGCGAGGGGAATAAGATGAAAGCCCAGCCACCAGCCTCCCACTTCATCGACGGCGAATACGTCGAGGATACTGCGGGCACCGCCTTCGACAGCATCTATCCCGCCACCGGCGAAGTGATCGCCCGGCTGCATGCCGCCACGCCCGCCATCGTCGATAGGGCGATCGCGGCCGCCAAGCGGGCACAGGGCGAATGGGCCGCGATGAGCCCGACGGCGCGCGGCCGCATCCTCAAGCGCGCCGCCGACATCATGCGCACCCGCAACCGCGAACTGTCGGAGCTGGAAACGCTCGATACCGGCAAGCCGATCCAGGAAACCATCGTCGCCGATCCGACCTCGGGCGCTGATGCATTCGAATTCTTCGGCGGCGTCGCGGCAGCGGCGCTGAACGGCGATTACATCCCGCTCGGCGGCGATTTTGCCTTTACAAAGCGCGTGCCGCTCGGGGTCTGCGTGGGGATCGGCGCCTGGAACTATCCCCAGCAGATCGCCTGCTGGAAGGGCGCGCCGGCGCTGATCGCCGGCAATGCGATGGTGTTCAAGCCATCGGAAAACACGCCGCTCGGCGCCCTGAAGATTGCCGAGATCCTGTTTGAGGCCGGCCTGCCGAAGGGCCTCTACAATGTCATCCAGGGTGACCGCTCGACAGGTCCGCTGCTGGTCAACCACAAGGACGTCGCCAAGGTCTCGCTGACCGGCTCGGTCGAGACCGGCCGCAAGGTGGCTGGCGCTGCCGCGTCCCAGCTGAAGCATGTGACGATGGAACTGGGCGGCAAGTCGCCGCTGATCGTGTTTGACGACGCCGATCTCGAGAGCGCCATCGGCGGCGCCATGCTCGGCAATTTCTATTCGACCGGTCAGGTCTGCTCCAACGGCACTCGCGTGTTCATTCAGAAGGGCATCAAGGAACGCTTCCTGTCGCGGCTGAAGGAGCGCACCGAAAAGATCATTATCGGCGATCCGATGATTGAAGAAACCCAGCTCGGCCCGATGGTCTCGCGCGCCCAGCTCGACAAGGTGTTCGCCTATATCGAAAAGGGCAAGGCCGAGGGCGCAACACTTCTGACCGGCGGCGGCATTCCCAATGACGTTTCTGCCGAAGGCACCTATATCCAGCCGACCGTGTTTGCTGATGTCACCGACGAAATGACCATCGCGCGCGAGGAAATCTTCGGGCCGGTCATGTGCGTGCTCGATTTCGACCATGAGGACGAGGTGATCGAACGCGCCAACGGCACCGAATTCGGGCTTTCGGCCGGAGTATTTACCTCGGACCTCACCCGCGCGCACCGGGTCGCAGACCGGCTGGAAGCAGGCACGCTGTGGATCAACACCTATAACCTGGCGCCGGTGGAGGTGCCGTTCGGCGGTTCCAAACAGTCTGGCTTCGGGCGGGAAAACTCGCTGGCGGCGCTCAATCACTACACGGAACTGAAGAGCGTCTATGTGGCAATGAGCCCGGTTCAATCGCCGTATTGATCGAGGTCTGCGGCTGATCTCCCCCCCTTGCGGGGGAGATGTCCCGGAGGGACAGAGGGGGGTGGCTCCCTCGCATTCCGGGCCGGCCTAACCGCCCTCTGTCGGCGACGCCGACATCTCCCCCTCAAAGGGGGAGATCACCGACCCACCGCATGCCGGAAACAAAAGAGGCCCAGTCCATGCAAAGCGCAGATTTCGTCATCATCGGTTCGGGCTCCGCAGGCTCCGCACTTGCATACCGCCTGTCCGAGGACGGCAAGAATACGGTGCTGGTGCTGGAATTCGGCGGCAGCGATTTCGGGCCGTTCATCCAGATGCCGGCAGCGCTCGCCTGGCCGATGAGCATGAGCCGCTACAACTGGGGCTATCTTTCCGAACCGGAGCCGAACCTCAACAACCGGCGCATCACCGCGCCGCGCGGCAAGGTAATCGGTGGCTCGTCCTCGATCAACGGCATGGTCTATGTGCGCGGCTCGATGGAAGACTATAACGAGTGGGAGGGGCTCGGCGCGCGCGGCTGGGGCTATGCCGATGTGCTGCCCTATTTCAAGCGGATGGAAAATTCGCATGGCGGCGAGGACGGCTGGCGCGGCACCGGCGGGCCGCTGCATGTGCGGCGCGGCTCCTACAAGAACCCGCTGTTCAAGGCCTTCGTCGATGCCGGACAGCAGGCCGGCTTCGAGCTGACCGACGACTATAACGGCTCCAAGCAGGAAGGTTTCGGCCTGATGGAGCAGACGGTGCACAATGGCCGGCGCTGGTCGGCGGCATCCGCCTATCTGAAGCCGGCCCTCAAGCGTCCCAATGTCGAACTGCTGCGCTGCTATGCGCGCAAGATCGTCATCGAGAACGGCCGGGCCGTTGGCGTCGAAATCGAGCGCGGCGGCAAGATCGAGGTGGTGAAGGCCAATCGCGAGGTGATCGTTTCGGCCTCCTCGTTCAACTCGCCCAAGCTCCTGATGCTATCGGGCATCGGCCCGGGCGCGCATCTCAAAGACATGGGCATCGAGGTGAAGGCCGACCGGCCAGGCGTCGGCGCCAATCTGCAGGACCATATGGAATTCTATTTCCAGCAGGTCTCGTTGAAGCCCGTGTCGCTCTATTCCTGGCTGCCCTGGTTCTGGCAGGGTGTTGCCGGCGCACAGTGGATGTTCACCAAATCCGGGCTCGGCACGTCCAACCAGTTCGAAGCCTGCGCTTTCCTGCGCTCAGCCCCTGGCGTTAAGCAGCCGGATATCCAGTATCACTTCCTGCCGGTGGCGATTTCCTACGATGGCAAGGCGGCGGCCAAGAGCCACGGGTTCCAGGTGCATGTCGGCTACAACCATTCGAAATCGCGCGGCTCTGTCACGCTGCGCTCACCCGATGTGAAGGCCGATCCGGTCATCCAGTTCAACTATATGAGCCATCCGGAAGACTGGGAAAAATTCCGCCACTGCGTGCGCCTCACCCGCGAGATCTTCGGCCAGCAGGCCTTTGACCAGTATCGCGGCCCGGAAATCCAGCCGGGCGAAAGCATCCAGACCGACGACCAGATCGATGCCTTCCTGCGCGAGCATCTGGAAAGCGCCTATCACCCCTGCGGCACCTGCCGGATGGGTGATAGAAACGATCCGATGGCGGTGGTCGATCCGGAAACAAGCGTCATCGGCGTCGATGGCCTGCGTGTCGCCGATTCATCGATCTTCCCGCACGTCACCTACGGCAACCTCAACGGCCCCTCGATCATGACCGGCGAAAAGGCCGCCGACCACATCCTCGGCAAACAGCCCCTGCCCCGCAGCAACCAGGAACCCTGGATCAATCCGCGCTGGGAGCTGAGCGACCGGTAGGTTCAGTGGTAGTCGTCTCCGCGCTGGTGGCGGACGGCCAGAATGGTGACCGTTTCGCTGTCCTCGATTTCGAACAGCGCAACATAGCCGGACGTGCCGAAAGAGATGACGAATTCGCGGAAAAATGAATTGTCGCCGGGCGCCTGGCGGCAGCTGAACGGAAAGCTTTCGAGCACCGTCACCGCTTTTTCAATCGCATCAAGGGCACGCCCTGCTGCCGGCTCATCGCGATCCAGCAGATAGGCATAGAGCCGCTTGATATCCTCCCGTGCCTTTGCCGTGAGCCTGACCGAATAGCTCATTTCGAACGGTTTTCAGCACGCTTGGTCTCAAGCATCCCCTTTAGCTCTCCCAGGACCTCGTCTGCGCTGTAGTAAATTCCGGTGCGCTTGGCCTCTTCGCGTGATGCAAGACCGCGGGCGATGAATTCAGCCTGTGTCTTTCTATAACGCACCTGCGCCTTGACGGCATTTTCCACGAAGGCCGATAGTGTCTCGCCCTTTTCCAGCACGCCTTCGGCGGCGGCTCGCAATTCCGGATCGACCCGGAGCGAAGGAAGCGTGGCAGTTTTCATGACCGGACCCGATGCGTTGCAATTGCGATGCAGGATAGCAAAAGCGGCAAACGGATTCAACGTACCGGACAAAGCGGTCAACGGGCGCCATCATGGAGGGAACGGAAGCCTGCAAAAATCGGTGGTTTCTAAAACAATAAACTATAAATTTGATAGATTTTAGCCGTTAACTCTGTCATTTCAGAGAGTATTCTGCGTTTTTTGCTGTTCGGAGAGATATTTGCTCTGAACCTCCAACATTAGAAATCCGTTTTTCTGTCTTTTGTCACACATGGCTGCGATATTCCCTGACAACAGAACAGGATATCCTCCCATGACGTCCGCATCGCTTGAACATCGCGCCAGCGCGCTCAACAGCCAATTGGAGAGCCTTGATCTCTCCGGCCGGCTGGCGCTGATCGCGTCGCTTGACGGCAAATCGGTTTTTACCACCAGCGTTGGCATTGAAGATCAGGTCATTACCGCTGCCATCGGTACCGGCAGGCATCCGATCGAGGTTTCGACGCTCGAGACCGGCCGGCTCTTCAACGAGACCGTGGCGCTGATCGACAAGACCGAGCAGACCTATGGCATCCTGATCAAGCGGTTTTATCCCGAACAGGACGATATCGACGCCTATGCCGCGAAATATGGCCTGAACGGTTTCTACGACAGTATTGAAGCCAGGCATGCCTGTTGTGGTGCGCGCAAGGTGAAGCCGCTTGCGCGCGCACTTGAGGGTGCATCCTTCTGGATCACCGGCCTGCGCCGCGGCCAGTCCGGCAACCGTGCCGAAACGCCGTTTGCCGAGGCCGATACCGACCGTGGCCTGATCAAGATCAATGTGCTTGCCGACTGGGACATCGAAAAGATCCGCGCCCATGTCGCCGATGAGGCTATCCCGATCAATCCGCTGCATGCGCGCGGCTATCCTTCGATCGGCTGCGAGCCCTGTACGCGCGCGATCAAGCCGGGCGAGCCCGAGCGTGCCGGCCGCTGGTGGTGGGAAAACGACGAGACGCGCGAATGCGGCCTGCATGTCGCAGAGGCTTCCACCTCGGTCATCCCGCAGACGACCGCAAGCAGCCCGATTTCCAGCAGCCCCCTTTCCAGCGGCCCCCTTTCCAGCAGCATTGCGCGATAATCCGCGCAGGCCCGCCTCACAGACACTCCCGGAGACTTGAAATGCCCAGTACTCTTCCGGAAACGGAACTGCATAATCCGCAGACTGCAAAGACACCGCTCGACCCGCATCTGAAGGCGCTCGAGAACGAAGCGATCCACATCTTCCGCGAAGTGGCGGCCGAGTTCGAAAAGCCGGTCATGCTTTATTCCGTCGGCAAGGATTCTTCCGTCCTGCTTCACCTGGCGCGCAAGGCGTTCTATCCCGGCCGCGTGCCGTTTCCGCTGCTGCATGTGAACACCGGCTGGAAATTTGCCGAGATGATCGCGTTCCGCAACGATATCGTCAAAAAATACGATCTCGACTTCATCGAACATATCAATCCGCGCGGCAAGGCCGAGAACGTCACGCCGTTTACCCATGGTTCGGCGCTGTTTACCGATATCATGAAGACGGAAGGCCTGCGCCAGGCGCTGGATGCCGGCGGTTTCGACGCCGCATTCGGCGGTGCGCGCCGCGACGAGGAAGCCAGCCGCGCCAAGGAGCGCATCTATTCCTTCCGCACGCCCGAGCATCGCTGGGATCCGCGCGCGCAGCGCCCGGAACTTTGGAACGTCTATAACGGCATGATCCGCAAGGGCGAAAGCGTGCGCGCCTTCCCGCTGTCGAACTGGACCGAGGTGGATATCTGGCGCTACATCCAGGTGGAAGAAACCCCGCTGGTGCCGCTCTACTATGCCAAGGAACGCCCCTATATCGAGCGCGACGGCATGATGATCCTGGCTGAGGATCCGCGGCTCGAATTGCAGCCGGGCGAAGAGATACAGCACGGCTCGATCCGTTTCCGCACCCTTGGCGATTTCCCGCTGACGGGCGCCATTCCGTCTCAGGCCACCAACCTTGAAGAGGTCATTGCCGAACTGGAGATCGCCACGGTTTCCGAACGGCAGGGCCGCGCCATCGACCGCGATCAGTCCGGCTCGATGGAAAAGAAGAAGCGCGAAGGATATTTCTGATGACCGTTTCCGCAATCGCTCAAAACACGATCGAGCCGTCCACCGGCACCGTGACCGCCTTCCCGGCGACTGAGGCCACGCGCGTTGTGCGCGACACCCGGCCGCTGCGGCTGATTACCTGCGGCAGCGTCGATGACGGCAAATCCACCCTGATCGGCCGGCTGCTGTGGGATACCAAGGCGGTCAAGGAAGACCAGGCGGCAACGCTGCGCCGCGATAGCGGCAAGCAGAACGATCTCGGCCTGCCCGATTTCGCGCTGCTGCTCGACGGGCTGCAGGCCGAGCGCGAACAGGGCATCACCATCGATGTCGCCTATCGCTATTTCGCCACCGGCAACCGCTCCTTCATCGTCGCCGACACGCCCGGCCACGAGCAATATACACGCAACATGGCAACCGGCGCTTCCACCGCCGATCTCGCCATCCTGCTCGTCGATGCCCGCACCGGCCTGCTTGAACAGACCCGCCGCCATGCGACGATCGCCTCGCTGATGGGGATCAAGCAGTTCGTGCTGGCCGTCAACAAGTTCGATCTCGTCGGCTATGACCGCGCCCGCTTCGATCAGATCAGCCATGAGTTCCGCGAACTGGCTCTGTCGCTCGGCGTGCGCCAGATCACCGCCATCCCGATGTCGGCGCTGAAGGGCGAGAACGTCGTTTATGACGGCAAGGCGTCGATGCCCTGGTATGAGGGCCAGACGCTGGTTGAGGTTCTGGAACTGGCCACGGTCCGCTCTGCCCAGACGGTCGGCTTCCGCTTGCCCGTCCAGCGCGTCTCGCGTCCGGGCGAAAGCTTTCGCGGCTATCAGGGCACGGTTGCCGGTGGTTCCGTGAAGCCCGGCGATTCGGTCGTCATCCTGCCGTCGGGCATGGTTGCCAATGTCACCAAGATCGTCACCTTCGATCTCGTGCGCAATGCCGCCGTTGCCGGCGATGCGATCACGCTGGTGCTTGACCGCCAGGTCGATGTCTCGCGCGGCGACATGATCGTTTCTCTGGAAAGCCAGCCACAGACAGGCCTTGCCTTCGATGCCCATCTTGTTGCCCTGCAATCGGACGGCATCCAGCCCGGCAAGCGCTATTGGCTGAAGAGCGGCTCGCGCCGCCAGCGCGTCACCGTGCAGCCATCGAGCCAGCTGGACTTGAAGAGCCGCAAATGGAGCCATCACACGGACGGCCTTGCGATGAACGCCATCGGCAAGGTGCATCTCTCCTTCGACGAACAGGCCGTGTTCGACGCCTACGAGCAGAACCGCACCACCGGCGCCTTCATCCTGATCGATCCCGACACCAACAATACGGTGGCCGGCGGCATGATTACCGCCAAGCGCTCGTCGCTGGGCGGCATCCATACCGAAGAAAGCCGGGTTCTCCTGTCGCTGCCGGCCGATCTCGCCGACCAGTTGATGGCGACCGAACTCTTCGCCGCCCGCCGCGAGGAAGCCGACATCCGCCGCATCTCCGCCGGCAGGGCCTCCGACGTCCTGAACGGGCTTGATGGGTAAGGCGGCCAAAGGCCTATGATAAAAGGGGCTGCGAGGCCCCTTCAGATTGCGACAACCCTGTGGACGCTTGTTTGACGAGAGCGATAACCTACCCTCCCTCATTCCCGCCCTTGTGGCGGGAATCCAGCGACCCGACGTCCGTCGGGTCAAAAAACTCTTTCAGCTCAATGACTTGAGCTGACTGTATCCCCGCCACAAGCCCTCGGGTTAAACCCGAGGGGAGGATGAGGGGAGTTTGGGAGCAAGCTCAATTTCCCAGTTGGCCTGCAGAGTTGTGAGATGAGACCTTTGTCAGCAGCCTGAAGGGGCAGCGATACCCCTTCAAATTCCCGATCAAACACCAAAGCCGCAGCCAATCCGCCTGCTTACCGCAGCCGCCCCACGGAAAGCCCGGCCGGAGCGGCCTGCGCTGTTGCATCGGCAACCGCCTTCAGCTTTTCCAGATCCGTAGCCTTCATCGCATCCGGCTCCATATCGCGCAGCGGCCTGAACCAGGCGGCGGCATCCGTCAGCGGTTGCGCATAGGGCGCCGGATAGCCGCCGAGCCCCAGGACCCATTCGCGCACGGTTTCGCGCTCCATGCGGCCGGCCTTGTAGCGGTCGTGAATGCTGGTCACGGATGCGATGAGGTCGTCGATCTTTTTCAACTCATGTCCTTAGACGCGTTATTCGCAACAGCCATAGCATGCCGGTGGCGCAGGCAGGAATGATCTGGCTCTAAGCCAAGAGCAGTGCCGTGCCGTACATCCCGGCGGCAAAGACCGTGTGCGAGACGAAGTTGAGGAAGCGCACCATATTGGCATTCGGCAGCTTGGAGGCGGCCCAGCCGAGGCCGAGACCCGGCTGCAGCAGGAACCAGCCGGCGCCGATGGTGACGATGCCGACGATCCAGGCCGGCAGGAAGGTGGGCGCCGCCAGCCATGCAGGCCCGGTAAACGCCACCAAAAGAATGCCATAGGCGATGCCGACGGCATAATGGCTGATCCAGCCCAGCGCCTGCTCATGCGCATAGGGCTCGGCCTTGGCGATCGTGTCGTGAAAGACTTTTCCGGTGCGCAAATGCCAGAACCAGCGCCCAACCGGCCCCCAGTTCGGCTTGCTCTGACCGGCCACCAGATAGAGAAACAGTGCCCAGATATCCATCAGCACCGTACCGCCAATGCCGATTGCCACGCTACGCCAGAAAAGATCGAACATGCGCAAGGGTTCCTGCTGGCTGGACCGGCGTGAGCCCCTGATAATCGAAGCGAACGCGGGATATGACGGGGATCTGCGATAGCGCAGAGATGCGATCCGTTGTAAGTCACACTCCGTTTTTCGGTCAAGGAAGAGTGAAGCGCGATACAGGCTGATCGGCGTTTTCTGCACGCGAGCGCATGGTCAAGCCGGCGTGACACGGCGGGCAAATGTTTTGAAACTGAGCGGGGGGAAAAGGCGAGGAATTACAAGCCTTTGATAAGCTGGTCGGAGTGAGAGGATTCGAACCTCCGACCCCGTCGTCCCGAACGACGTGCGCTACCAGGCTGCGCTACACTCCGTGACCAGCGGCGCCTCTATAGAACAGCATTTTCCTTTCCACAAGGCGCAAATTTCAAAAATCGGCAAAGGGACTGAAAACAACGGGATAGGCGGCGCTATGGCCCTGGAAAAGAGGGTAATCCGCCTCTGTGGCCGATGGAAGGATCGCAGCTTTGCCGCAGCGTACGCTGGGTTCAGCGGCCATCCGCCTGCGCTGCTGGGGCCTTTCGGCAACGCTTGAAAATTTATGCGCAAAGGCGCGCAGATAAGTTGTTGCGGCGATTTTCTTTCAATCGGTTTAGCGCTAGAGGCTGAAGGGAAAATCCCCGGCCGGCAGCCCGTTGCGCCGCCGGGACAACCGATGTTTGAGACCGAAAGCCAAAGGGACCTGACCAGATGAATTTCCGCTTGATGACCGTCGCCGCCCTTGCGCTGGCGCTTGCCGGCTGCACCACCGTGGGCCCGGCCCGCAATGCTGTCGAAGCCCGCTGGAGCGGACAGCCCGCCGGCGTCTTCTTCGCCGCCTTCGGCCCGCCGCAGTCGGACGTCTCAAGCGGCGATACGACGGTCTATTCCTGGAAGGGCGGCTACAAAAAGCGGACGATCCCGGCACAGTTCGCCGAGGGTGCAAACGGCAAGAAGGGCAAGAAGATCGCCGCTGCCCGCACCGAATTCCTCTCCTGCTCCGTCCAGCTCAGCGTATCCTCCGACTATGTCATCCGCTCGATCAAGGTCCTCGGCGACGTCAAGAAATCCTCCGGCCCGAGCTGGTGCGAGGAGTTTCTGGCCGGCCAAAAGGCCAGTTGAGAATTTCGAGCGCAGATGTGTGATTTAAAGAGACCCGCCGGCGAACGCTGGCGGGTCTTTTCTTTGGAAGCTGCTCAGGTCGAGCTATTGTCCTCGACCGGCGCACCGGGGCCATTTTTCTTCAACGACTCGATGGCATTCTGCGCGCTCGACTTGGACGAATAGCCTTCCGTCGCAAACATCACTTCATTGTTGTATTTGAAACGAACCCGAAATTCGCCAGCCTTGTCTTTGAAGATTTCAAACTTGTGAGCCATGAACTGCCCCTCCTGTCAGCGTGAATCAAGCCTGTGTAAGGTGGCAGTTGCAACCGGCGTTGGCAAGTTTGAACATGATGGAAAGGATGGCGGGTTTTGGTGAGGGTTTAAGGAACGCCATTTGGGCAGCTGCCGCGGGCGGTGGAGGCTCAATACAAATCCACGGCGGAAGTGTGTAATGGACCTGCGGAGTTTGAAAGAGAAGAAAAAACAAAGTGGCTGGGGCACCTGGAACATAATCCAACTCTTCCCAGCCCTTTGTTTTCCCATAGTGATTTGTATTAATTGACGTATTTTTCTGAACTGTTACGGAATGCTGCTATGGATGATGAGAAGCGGCGAACCTTGCCGACCATCTACGCGACGTGATCGCCGACGCTGCATTCCTTCATGATGAGCTTTACACCGCGTCCTGCCTGCTCAGCCGTGGCATCGCTCGCGGGTGGAAGCCGAAATTCAACAGTGAGGCATAAGCGCGAAACTGTTGCGCCTTAAAATAGCTGAATTACACCTGCCTCAAGCAATCGCTCGAAAGGCAGTTCTCTATGGAATTCGCCCTCAAAAATAACCTCGTTTAAAGCAGTATTGATCAGCGTTTTTATCGCGGTGACATACGCGACATTGCGCTCAGGCTCTCCGCTCATGCAATTAACACCAAAAACCCGACCTTCTTCATCGAAAACCGGCCCGCCACTAGACCCGGGATGCATGAAAAAATTCACCCGCGAGCACGGCCAAGGCAGCATCACACTATCACGCCCTTCAGGAAATATTTCGACCACAGTCCCGCGATAAAAAGCGGGGTTCATAACGATATCGAACTGACCATCGTCACGCCGAACGACGGCTGAATTCGGAAATGCATAAGTGAACGTAATCTCGCCTATTGAAGGCTCGGTTTCCCTTAGGGGCAATACCTTGTGCTTGTGTCCGGCGATGGGAGAGAGTTGCGCTATGGCGATATCTGCGCTTGCAGATCGGCAAATAGATATTAACGGCCGAGCACGGAACTCGGATTCTCCGCTCCGCTGGAAAATGTAAGGGTCGTGTGCCTGATGGTTGTCTACAAATATGTCTTCGACAACATGCCGCGCGGTAGCAACTAAATTTTGAGCAATAAAAAATGCCGTGCCGACGAACCTCCACTCTCTCGGTTCCGCTTTGCTAACATAGAAAATCGGAACTACGCACTCCTTGAGGTCAGGCCGGCCACCATCATTGTCGAAAACAAGATACTTATCTGGCTCGTCAGTGCCTAGGAGGGGCGGCAAAATAATCGGCGGCTTCTCAGCCCTGTTTTTCTTAAATTTTTTACGCCACGACGATTTTGCCACTCAAACCTCGTAAGTTTACCACGATGCTTATTTCTACTTTGAGTGGCATCGATTACCCCAACAACACCATAGCGCACTGACAAAATTTGCGCCAAAAATATGCGCCGGAAAACTGTTACGGCTAGCCTTTTCTAAAGCAACACAAGTCATTGATTTAGCTTAATAAAATAGTCGTGGCTGGGGCGCCTGGATTCGAACCAGGGGTGCCGGTACCAAAAACCAGTGCCTTACCGCTTGGCTACGCCCCACCGTTTGGCGCGAACAGATTGCCCTGCCAAATCGAGAGCCGGTTTAGCAAAGCCGGACGCGTGCGACAATGTTTAAGTTTGGGTTTTGAGCGTATTTTTCAAGGGAGGCTTGGGAAAGTTGCGGGAGAAGCTTCTGTGTAGAAAGGCCCCTCATCCGCCCTTCGGGCACCTTCTCCCCGCTTGCGGGGAGAAGGACAGGCGGCAAGCTCCGTCGTCCCCTCGCCCCGCGAGCGGGGAGAGGGTTAGGGTGAGGGGCAGCGCTGCGGGGAAAGCTGGTGCCGCACCCCGTTTTCAAAAGACACAAGGCTGGCTCAAAAGACGCAAGGCCGATGCGGGAAATGCGTTTCTGTTGCCGGTTTTCTCAGATAGGGTCGGGTCTTCAACCCGGAGACCTCCATGAGCATTTTTCGTGCCCGCCCGCCTGCCAAGCCGACCGTTCTTCTCGATGACGAGGTGGTGCGGATCACCCGTTGGGATTTCGAGCCGGGGGCCGATACCGGGCATCATGTGCATGGCATGGGCTATGTGGTCATCCCGATGACAGATTGCCGGTTTCTTCTGGAGGAGCCGGGCGGCGAGCGGCGGGTGGATATTGCCAAGGGCCAGGCCTACCGGCGCGAGGCCGGCGTCGAGCACAATGTCGTCAATGCCGGCAAGGATTTCATGTCCTTCATCGAAATCGAGTACAAGTGAAGAGACGGGGCATGGACGGTCCGGATTTCGACCTTGACTTCAAGCCTGCCCATGGCGAGGCGGTGACGGTGGCAGACGGGGTGCAGCGCATCACCGTCAACAATCCCGGCCCCTTCACCTTCCATGGTACCAACAGCTATATCGTCGGCGCTTCATCGGTGGCGGTGATCGATCCCGGGCCTGAGGACGAGGCGCATTTTCAGGCGCTGATGGCGGCGCTGAAGGGCCGCGAGGTCACCCATATCGCCGTCAGCCACACCCACCGCGACCACTCGCCGCTGACCAGACGGCTGAAGGCTGCGACCGGCGCTACCGTGGTGGCCGAAGGGCCGCACCGGGCGGCTCGGCCGCTGCATGCAGGCGAGATCAATCCCTTTGCCGAAAGCTCGGACATGGATTTTGCGCCCGATATCGCACTTGCCGACGGCGACAGGATCGAAGGCGACGGCTGGTCGCTGACAGCACTTCTGACCCCCGGCCATACCGCCAACCATGCGGCCTTTGCGCTCGGCACGCCGGATGATACCGGCATCGTCTTTTCCGCCGATCACGTCATGGCCTGGGCGACCTCGATCGTCGCGCCGCCGGATGGATCGATGAGCGACTACATGGCGTCGCTGGAAAAGCTGCTCGGCCGCGACGACCGGCTCTACCTGCCCGGCCATGGCGGCCCGGTGAAGGAGCCTGCGGCGTTCCTGCGGGGTTTGCGCGCCCACCGGCGAATGCGCGAGCGCGCCGTGTTTGAACGGGTGCGGGCCGGCGACAGCCATATCATGGACATGGTCAAGGTGATCTACGCCACCACCGATCCACGGCTGCATGGGGCCGCAGCGCTTTCGGTCTTTGCGCATCTGGAGGACCTGATCGAGCGCGGTGAGGTCAAGACCGATGGCGCGCCGTCGCTGGCCGGGGCGTTCCGGCTGGGCGGGACGCGCTGATGCCATTGCGGCCGGCCTATAGCTACCGCAACGATCCGGCAGTGCCGGATTTTGCCGACGATCACCCCATCCTCGTCTTTGACGGCGAATGCATCTTCTGCTCCGGCTGGGTGAATTTCGTCCTGCGGCACGACCGGCAGGGCCGCTACCGCTTCATCACGGCACAATCGCCGCTTGGCCAAGCGCTCTACCGGCACTATGGCCTCGACAGCCGCGATTACGAGACCAACATCCTGATTGCCGATGGCATCGCCTATCTGAAATCCGAAGGTTCGCTGCGTTTGGCCGCCGGGCTCGGCTTTCCGTGGAAACTGACTGGCATCCTGCGTCTCATCCCGAAAAGCATCCGCGACCCGCTCTATGAATGGATCGCCCGCAACCGCTACCGGATCGCCGGCCGCCGAAACACCTGCTTCGTGCCTTCGCCGGAGCACCGGGCCCGGTTTCTGGCATGAGCAACACGGCCTTTTCCGGTTTCCGGCCTGGATCAACAGCCGCCTGGCCTCCCTGATCGTTCGCTATAGCGCTTGGCCCTGCCGTCCGGATCGGAACAAGCCCTCGGTTGCAGGGTCAAAAGCCGGATGACGTCCATCCATAGTCGCAGCATTGCATTCATCGGCGTCGTCCTTGTGATATCGATGGCTGAGTGTGATCCCGCTTGCCCGCTGCGGACAAACGAGCTTATTGTCGGCTTCGAATGACTTGAGGTTATGCGATGAAGCGCGGACGACTACCCCTGACGGCGCTGCGCAGTTTTGAAGCGGCGGGACGGCTGGAGAGCTTTACGCTGGCTGCGGAAGAGCTGTTCGTTTCGCAGGCCGCGATCAGCCGGCAGGTGCGCGAATTGGAAGCGCTGCTGGGAACAGCTTTGTTTACCCGGCATCATCGCAAGGTGCGCCTCAGCCCTGAGGGGGCGCGGCTGCTCGAAACATTGGCGATGGCCTTCGATACGATCGATCACCGGCTGGAAGAGATCCGCGCAGCAACGGCGCCGGCCCTTTTGACCGTCAATGCAGAGCCTGCCTTTGCCAGTTGCTGGCTGGTGCCGCATCTCGCAGCTTTTCGCGCGCAACATCCGCAGATTGACGTCTCGGTGGAATCCGAGGCCCGGCTGGTGGAGTTTCGCGGCAATGCGGCAGAACTCGCGATCCGCCACAGCGCCAAGGCCACGGCCTGGCCGCGCGTGCAAGCGCGCAAGCTCTGCGAGGTCGCGATGATCCCGGTCGTATCGCCGGACATCCTGACAATGCCACTCGAAACGCCGCAGGATCTGTTGTCCTATATTTTGCTGCATGAGGAAAACCGCGATGTCTGGACCCGCTGGTTTGCAGCTGCCGGGCTGACGCCGTCCGCAGAGGCGATACGCGGCCCGATCTTTGCCGATTGCGCGCTGGCCCTGCAGGCCGCGATGCGCGGCCACGGGATTGCGCTGGTGGATGCCATTCTGGCGCAGGACGATCTCGACGCCGGGCGCGTCATCCAGCCGTTCGAGCTCTCGGTGCCGCAAGGAGCTTATTTTCTGGTGGCGCGCGATTTCGATCAGCTCTCGCCGCAGGCGGTGGCCTTTGCCGCATGGATGGACGGCTATTTTACGGGCTGACCTGGCCGATCAATCCCCGGCGATCCCCAGCAATTCGGCATCGAGCGCATGCAGGAACTGATCGGCGAATTCGGCGCCCAAGCCCAGATCATGGCCGCCATAGCGCGCGGCGACACGCATATCGACGAAGGTGGTTTCGGCCTCTTCGCGCAGCCGGATCAGCACATCGAACCGCAGGCCTGTCATCAGCGTCTGCCATTCGCCCTGCAGCAGGATATCGGAGGCGCGCCGGCCAACGGGCATCTCGCCGGTGACGATTTCGGGGCGCTGCAGCGGGATCGGCACATCGTCGGGGTCGCTATCGGCAGGTGCGGCGTCCGAAGGCTTGACGGCCATGTCCTCGAGATCGGCCCTGGCATTTTCAACGCCCTCCTCGGCAATGATGGTTATGCCCGACTGTTCCGCAACTTTCTTCACCCCTTCGAAAACGCGGTCGAGCGCGCCATCGTAGCGGCGGCCGGTCAGTCCCGGATAGGCCAGCACCTGCGCCTCGCGGTCTGCCGGCGTCACCTCGGGTGATCGCTTCAGCCAGCCCTGCGCGGCATTGGGCGGCTTGATCCAGGGCGGCGGCGTCACCGTGTCGGTGCTGACATCGTAAATGGCGGGCTTTGAGAAATATTCGGCCAGGCCGTAGCCCGCAGCGGCGAGCGGCACGGCGGCATAGACCAGGGCCACGAAAGATGCGATGCCGCCCATGGCGGCCACCTGCCAGAAGCGGACAAGGCCGATCATGGCAAGCACGACCGCAAGCGCCGCAAGCCCGGCCGACAGCACCATCAACGCCACGAAATGCGGCGTGACGAGCGGACCGAATCGATGTGCCAGCAGGGCCCCGACAAAGAGACCGAAGGCAAAGCGGGCGATCCGGCGCGCCCAGCGGGCGGCGGCAGAAGGAGGGCGCTCGTACTTGATCATCATCTGGCAGAATCAATCCCTTGGCCGGATAAGGCAACCTCCTGTTTAGAGCGCTTCATCTTGAAACGAAAGCTTGATGACGACAGCGGTGAAGTGGTTTTTACCGGGGATCGTGGCAGAGATGTGGGCGTTGCAGCGGGTTCGGCTGCCCGGAAACGCAAACATCCGCTCTTGCTAACATGCCGCAAATTCGCCATTCTCCATGATCAAGTCTTAAAGATGGGGATCAGCGGTGTTTTTCCGGTTCATGGGGCGTGGAACGGGTTTGCACACACATCGGAATTTCCAAGCGCGCGGGAAGTCTTTTTTCACTGCGGCTTGAAAGGAGAGTGAGCATGCTATCATCCGAAATGACCGCCACGCAAAAGGCAATGCCGGCCGCCGACCCCGGCCTGACCATGGAACTGCTCGAGCTTGAACTGTCGCTGGACGGTTTCACGACAGGGCCGGACGGTTTTTCCGCCCATGTGCGTGCGGCTGTTGGCGCCATCGATGGCGCGCTTCTGTTTGAGTTGCCCGCCTCCGGCCTGGTTGCCGATTGTGACCGTATCGCCGTGCTGCGCATTCCCAAGGATGGCAGCACCACCATGGCGACGATCTTTGCTTGCTTGGAAACCGGCGGAAACAAGATCCGTATCGAGACGCCGGACGAGACGACGGCGGACCTGAAGAATTTCGCCGAAGCCTTTGTGGATGTGCTGCAGCGTATCTGATAGACAGAGCGCAGTCTGCAATCCTTCAAGGTATCAGCATGTCTATCCGGAAGATCCTGCCGCTCGCCGCCCTTGGCATCCTGCTTGCCGGCTGCACCACATTGACCCCGCAGGAGCGCCGCGCCGCGGATGAGAAAACCTGCCTGTCCTACGGTTTTCGCCGTGGCACCGATGCACTTGCCACCTGCCTGCAGCGCATCGATCTCGACCGCCGGGCGGAATCGCGCTCGCTGCGCTACGGCAACGACCCGATGCTCTGGGGCTGGAACCGGCCGGTTATTCTCCGATAAGTTTTAGAGCCTCGCACGCTGAAATCGTTCGAGAACCGCCAAGCGGCTTGCAAGAAAATTCCGCATTAAGCGCCGTTAGGCGCAGGCTTTTGCTTTGGCAAAGCGGATTGGCGCCTATGATGGTGCATGAAACCGATCGGGAGATTTTCCATGAAAGCCATGCTGAAAATAGTCTGCGCCCTTTTCCTGCTCTCCGCCATCCCGGCGCTCGCCGCCGAGCGCTGGCAGGACCTGCCCGACCCCGCCCCCTTGCCGAAAACGGACAAGACCGGCGCGGCACCGGTCAACGGCATCAACATGTACTATGCCGTCTACGGCTCCGGACCGCCGGTGCTCCTCATCCATGGCGGCCTTGGCTATGCCGATGTCTGGGGCGCGCAGGTGGCCGATCTCTCCAGGGATCACACCGTCATCACAGCCGAAAGCCGCGGCCATGGCCGCTCCACCCGCAATGCCGAACCCTATAGCTACGACCTGATGTCGTCGGATTATCTGGCGCTGCTCGACTACCTGAAGATCGACAGGACAGCGATTGTCGGCTGGAGTGACGGCGGCATTATCGGGCTCGACATCGCCATCCATCATCCGGAGCGTCTGACCAGACTGTTTGCCCAGGCCGCCAATTCGAAGATCGACGGGGTGATCCCGACCGTGATGGAAAACAAGACCTTTGCCAGCTACATCGAGAAAGCCGGCGAGGTCTACAAAAAGATCTCCCCGACACCCACCGAATACGACGCCTTCGTCACCCAGATCAGCAATATGTGGGCAAGCCAGCCGAACTGGAGCGACGAGGACCTGAAGAAGATCACCACCCCGACCGCCATTGTTCTGGGCGACCATGACGAGGCGATCAGCCGCGCGCATACCGATTATCTGGCCAGCACGATCCCCGGCGCTAAGCTGATCATCCTCAAGGATACCAGCCATTTCGCCATGCTGCAGGACCCGCAACGCTATAACAAAGCGGTGCGGGATTTTATTGATCGGTAGGAATATGACAGCGGTAAGGCCGGCAGGTGCTGTCAACTGACTAGAAAGCCTTCCGCAAGCCGGCCTGTTTCAACGTTTCATTGGCAGTATGGCGCGATTTAACGCCATGATCGACCGTGAAATGCCGCTGGGAAATCGGGCTGAACCAAATTTCGTGATCGCCCTTGCCGGGCCTCACATAGTGACAACCGGCTTTCATCAGCAAATCCTTGAGGTCGCGCAAATAGCTAGACATTGGCGGTCAGAAACGCGGGTTGGCAACGCTGGTCAGATGTTCAGACATGATGTGCACGGGAATTTCGCTGAGATCAGAGGATATGTCATTCAATTCAAGCAGATCGGAGATCGCCGCCAAAATCTTCGGCTCCAGCAATTCCATCGTATCCGCTTCAACTGCAAGACCATCAATATCCGTTGACGTCGCGACCCAGACACTGGCTTCTTCATCCCAAATAGCGCGAACGATGATTGAGACATGCTTCACGGAGGTCTCCCTGGAGAGTTGAATACCGGCATTGCTACAGACAGTTAGGATATAGGATTTCTCAAGTCAATTTTCAGCCCGCTTGGCCTTACAGAGAAAAAGCTTCAGTCTGTTCGACAACGCAACTCTGATTCATGCGTGGATTGAAACAGCTTGTCTTTGCCTCACGTCTGACTGCTGGCCCTTGGCAGCTTGCTCGTAGCACGTTACGGGATTAAGCTAGCTCAGCTAGGTTTTTCCCGAGGAGAATTCGGATGCGCAAGATCGGAGCCTTTGAGGCGAAGAATACGCTCGGCACGCTTCTTGACCTTGTCGAGAATGGCGAGGAAATCGTGATCACGCGGCATGGCAAACCTGTCGCGCGGATGATTAGGGAGACACCGTTGCAGGATCGGACGGCTGCCATCGAGGCCGCGAAGGGCATCCGGGCGCTGGCGAAAGACATCAAGCTTGGCGCATTCGAATGGGACGAGTGGAAGCAATATCGCGATGAGGGCCGCCGGTGAGTTTGGTTCTCGACTGCTCGGCGACACTCGCCTTTTTGCTTGAGGACGAACAGACACCGGCAATCGCTGATGTCTTCGACCAGGTCATCCAGAACGGCGCCATCGTGCCCGCTCTCTGGCATCTGGAAGTTGCCAACAGTCTTTGTGTGTCCGTGCGCCGGAAGCGTATTGCGAGCCAAGCACGGGACCAGTTTCTCGGTTATCTACAGAAGCTGGACATTGTCACCGACGAAGAAACCCGCCTCCATGCCTGGTCAGCAACGGTGACGCTTGCCGATCTGCACGGCTTGACGGTCTATGACGCTGCCTATCTGGAACTTGCCCAGCGGCTACGGCTGCCGCTGGCAACGCTGGACAGGGCGCTTGCGCAGGCAGCCCGGCACTCCGGCGTCACCGTCCTGCCGCAGAGTTGAGCCCCCTCACCCCTTGCCGTTGATGGCGGCTTGTGCTGCGGCAAGGCGGGCGATGGGGACGCGGAAGGGGGAGCAGGAGACGTAGTCGAGGCCAGTTTCCTCGCAGAAGCGGATCGAGGCGGGATCGCCGCCGTGCTCGCCGCAGATGCCGAGTTTCAGCCCGTTCTTGGTGCGGCGGCCGCGCTCGGCGGCGATCTGGATGAGTTCGCCGACGCCATCGAAATCGAGCGAGACGAACGGATCCTTCTCGACGATGCCCTTCTGGATATAGGTATTGAGGAACTGGGCTGCGTCGTCACGCGAGATGCCGAAAGTGGTCTGCGTCAGGTCGTTGGTGCCGAAGGAGAAGAAGTCGGCGCTTTCGGCGATGACATGGGCGCGAAGGGCGGCGCGCGGCAGCTCGATCATCGTGCCGACGAGATATTCGATCCCGATGCCGGATTCGCCGATGACCTCCTTTGCCACCGCATCGATACAGGCCTTGACGTAATCCAGCTCGGATTTCAGGCCGACCAGCGGCACCATGATTTCGGGAACGACGGCCGCGCCGGTTTCGCGGGCAGCCTCGACGGCGGCCTCGAAGATGGCGCGGGCCTGCATCTCGCAGATTTCCGGATAGGAAATCGCCAGGCGGCAGCCGCGATGGCCGAGCATCGGATTGAACTCGTGCAGCGCATCGACACGCTGGCGCAGCTCCGCCGGGTTCATGCCAAGTACGGCCGCGACATCGCCGATCTCCTCATCGGTCTTCGGCAGGAATTCGTGCAGCGGCGGATCGAGCAGGCGGATGGTCACCGGCAGGCCGTGCATGATCGAGAACAGCTCGGTGAAATCGGAGCGCTGCATCGGCAGGAGCTTGGCAAGCGAGACCCGCCGCCCCGCCTCGTCGGCCGCCAGGATCATTTCGCGCATGACATTGATGCGCTCGCCCTCGAAGAACATATGCTCGGTGCGGCATAGACCAATGCCCTCGGCGCCGAACGAGCGGGCGGCCCGCGCATCGGCCGGGGTCTCAGCATTGGTGCGCACGGTCATGCGGCGGCTGGCATCGGCCCAGGCCATGATCTTGCCGAAATCGCCCGAGAGTTCCGGCTGCAGCATCGGGATTTCGCCCTTCAGCACCTGGCCGGACGAGCCGTCGATGGTGATGACCTCGCCCTTGGCCAGCGTCATGCCGGCGGCGATCAGCAGTTCGTTGCGGGCATCGACCCGCAGGTTGCCGGCGCCCGAGACGCAAGGAATGCCCATGCCGCGCGCGACCACGGCCGCATGGCTGGTCATGCCGCCACGGCAGGTGAGAATGCCTTCGGCCGCATGCATGCCGTGAATGTCTTCCGGGCTGGTTTCGACGCGCACCAGGATGACCTTGCGGCCTTCCTTGTTGGCAAGCACCGCTTCTTCAGAGGTGAAGACGATTTCGCCGGTGGCCGCCCCTGGTGACGCCGGCAGGCCGGAGCCGATGATGTCGCGGCGCGCGCGCGGGTCGATGGTCGGGTGCAGCAGCTGATCGAGCGAGGCCGGATCGATGCGGGAGACCGCCTGATCCTTCGTGATGGTGCGGGCTTCGGCCATATCGACGGCGATCCGGAGCGCCGCCTTGGCGGTGCGCTTGCCGGACCGTGTCTGCAGCATCCACAGCTTGCCGCGCTCGATGGTGAATTCAAGGTCCTGCATGTCGCGGTAATGGCCTTCCAGCCGGTCGCAGATCGCCTGGAACTCTTCGAAGGCTTCCGGCATCAGCTTTTCCAGCGAGGGCTTGTCGGAGCCCGACGCGATGCGGGCGGCCTCGGTGATATTCTGCGGCGTACGAATGCCGGCAACGACATCCTCGCCCTGCGCATTGACGAGGAATTCGCCGTAAAGCTCGTTTTCGCCGGTCGAGGGATTGCGGGTGAAGGCGACGCCGGTGGCCGACGTATTGCCGAGATTGCCGAAGACCATGGCCTGGACGTTGACTGCGGTGCCCCAGGCGGCGGGAATATTGTGCAGATGGCGGTAGGTGATGGCGCGCGGGTTCATCCAGCTGGCAAAGACGGCGCCGATCGCTCCCCAGAGCTGAACCTCGGGATCCTGCGGGAACGCCTCGCCAAGCTCCTCCTCGATCACGCGCTTGTAGAGCGAGATGATGTGCTGCCATTCGACGGCGGAAAGCTCGGTGTCCTGTTCATGGCCAAGACGGCCCTTCTCATCCTCGAGGATTTCCTCAAAGACCTCGTGATCGAGACCCATGACCACATCGGCATACATCTGGATGAAGCGGCGGTAGCTGTCCCAGGCAAACCGGGCGTCACCGGCATCGTGGCCAAGCGCCTGCACAGTCGCATCGTTGAGGCCGAGATTGAGCACCGTATCCATCATGCCGGGCATCGAGGCGCGGGCGCCGGAGCGCACAGACAAAAGCAAGGGGCGCTCGGTATCGCCAAACACGCGGCCGGTGATCGCCTGCATCGTCTCGATACCGGCCGAGACCTGCGCCTTCAGTTCGGCAGGAATGCTGCGGCCATCGGCGTAATATCTGCCGCAGGCTTCGGTGATGATCGTCAGGCCGGGCGGCACGGGAAGGCCGAGATTGCACATCTCCGCCAGATTGGCCCCCTTGCCTCCCAAGAGATCGCGATCGCCCGCATTTCCCTCGGCTTCTCCCCCGCCGAAGGTATAAACCCACTTCATCATGCCACTTCTCCACCCATACGGCTCCCACCGCACGTTACAGTATCCTTTTCGGCTTTAAAATGCACCGGTGGCGGAATTTTGCTGCATTGCAGCAAAATCATCACAAAACCTGTCTCATTGATCGTACGAGGCTCTAAGCTGCCGAGCTGCTGCGGCGCCAGGTGCTCTTGCCGCCGGCCTTGGCCTGGTACAGGGCGGTGTCGGCAGCGCTCATCAGCTCGTCGGGATCAAAGCCGTTGCCGGGCGCCACCGCAATGCCGATGCTGACGCTGATGCCGATCTGACGGTCGGCGATACCGAAGGGCTTGCCGAGCGCCAGAATGCAGCGGTCGGCAATATCGGCCGCCTTCGATGCCGAGGCATGCTGCAGGATGGCGAATTCGTCACCGCCCAGCCGTGCCACCAGATCACCATTGAGCAGGACTGATTTCAGCCGTTCGGCAACCTGTTTCAGCAGGAGATCGCCGGCCGCATGACCGAACGTATCGTTGACCGGCTTGAAGCCGTCGAGATCGAGATAGTGGACCGCCAGTTCCTCGCCCTCGCGGGCCGCCCTTTCCAATGCGGATTCGAGCTTCTGGCGAAACTGCATGCGGTTGGGCAGGCCGGTCAGTGGATCGTGATGGGCCAGATGCGTGGCGTGCGCTTCGGCCCGGATGCGGTCGCTAACATCGGCAATCGTCAAAAGCAGCCGCCGTGACGGCCCATCATTGATGATGCGCACATAGATCAGGACGTGATGTTCGCTGCCATTGGCCCCTTTCTGATGCCAGACGGTGCGGGCCTCGCAATCGCCCTCCAGCCCGCGCAGCATGGTGCCCAGCCGCTCGCCCTCGCTGCCGCTGTGAAAATCGGTGACGCGTTTTTGCGGCATGGCTTCGGCCGGGAAACCGTAGAGCCGGACTGCCGCGCTGTTGACGGCGACGATATCCAGCGTCACGGCATCGCAGACCATCATTGGCATCGGGTTGGCATCGAACAGAAGCCGGAACGATTCCTCGCGATGCTTGAGATCGGTGATATCGATGCGCATGCCGATGGCGCCGCCGTCGGGCGTGCGGCGATCGTCGTGGCGCAGCCAGCGCCCGTCGCGCAGCATCTGCTCTTCCTGCGAGACCGGCAGCCTGTGCTTGCGCATCCGCTCCTCAAGCCAGCGTTGCGGATCCGTGACCAGTTCCGGCATCTCGCCGCTGGCCAGGCTGATTTCGAGGATTTCGCGAAAGGGCATTCCGGGACGCAGGTAACCGGCGATCTCCGGATACAAAGCTGCATATTTTTCGTTCCACAGGATATAGCGGTCCTCGGCATCGAAGACGCAGGCCGCCTGCGGCAGCATGTCGATGAAGAAACCGAGCCGCCGGTGCGCAGCCCTTGCCTCCAGAAGCGCCTCCTCGTTTTGCCGCTCAAGCTCCAGCCGCATCGTTTCCATCGACCGTTCATCGATGAGATCGCGGATGACGACGCCCGTCAGGGCTTCGCTGAACCGCACGACCGAAAGCTCCACGGGAATGATGCTGCCATCACAGCGCAAAAGCAGCGTTTCGCGGCGAAAGGATGGGGCGGATCCGCTGGAGACAGTGTGCCATTCCGGCAGGAGCCGCGAGACCGGCGTTCGCACAAGCCCCGGCCCGCCACCGGCCATGGCCGTCACCATGCCGTTGGCAAAAACGATGATGCCGCCTGCATTGACGCACAGCGACGCCACGGGCACGGCCTCCAACAGCATCAACGCATCTGCGCCCGTGAAATCCGTCAAGGTTCATCCCCCCGGCGACCGGCAGGCCTTCCAAGAAGGCCGCTGGTGAAAGTGTGCGCCCAGATATGAAAAGAATGTCTTACCGGACGCTTACGCCAATGGATTGTGGCGGGGTATAGCCATACCATCTTTGCTCATAATTTAGAAAATGCTAATAATTCGTCCCGGGCGGGGGTTTTTCGAGATCGACAGGCGGGAAACCGATCCGCGCGTTTTGAACGGCAGATACGGCTGCTACACCGCTTCGCGCAGCTGCTCGGCCGTCTGCAGATCGACGGAGACGAGTTGGGAGACGCCCTGTTCGGCCATGGTGACGCCGAACAGGCGGTTCATGCGGGCCATGGTGATCGGGTTATGGGTGATGATGACGAAGCGCGTTTCCGTCGAGGCGGCCATCTCGTCCATCAGGTTGCAATAGCGCTCGACATTGTGGTCGTCGAGCGGCGCATCGACTTCGTCGAGCACGCAGATCGGCGCCGGGTTGGTGAGGAATACCGCAAAGATCAGCGCCATCGCCGTCAGCGCCTGTTCGCCGCCCGAGAGAAGCGTCATCGTCTGCGGCTTCTTGCCCGGCGGACGGGCAAGGATTTCAAGGCCGGCATCGAGCGGATCGTCGCTCTCAATCAGCTGCAATTCGGCCGTGCCGCCGCCGAACAGGTGGGTGAACAGCCGCTGGAACTGAACATTGACCACATCGAAGGCGGCCAGCAGGCGTTCGCGGCCTTCGCGGTTGAGATTCTGGATCGCCGAGCGCAGCTTGCGGATCGCGTCGATAATGTCCTCACGCTCCTTCAGCATCGCCTCCAGCTTGTCGGAGAGTTCCTTCTGCTCCTCCTCGGCCCGCAGGTTGACGGCGCCCAGCCGCTCGCGTTCGATCTTCAGCCGGTCGAGTTCGCGCTCGATCTGGCGGATATCCGGCAGCTCGGCGTCGACGGCAAGGCCGGTGAGCCGCATCACCTCATGCGGGGCGCAGTGCAGCACATCGCGGATACGGGCTTCGCTTTCCAGCCGCTTTTCGCGCGCGGAGACCAGCCGTTCTTCGGCCCGGCCCCGTTTTTCGCGCGTTTCGGCCAGTTCCGACAAAGCCGTCACGGCAATCCGGTCGGCATCGCGCTGGCGGGTTTCGGCTGTGGCGAGCACGTCGGCCGCCGCGCGGCGCGCGTCCTCCGCCTTCGACAGTTCGTTCATCAGCGCACGGCGCTTTTCGTCGAATTCATCGGGCGCTTCGAGCAGCTCCTCGACCTCCTCGCGGGCTTCGCTTTCGCGCTCGCGCAGGGTCTCGATATGCTCCTGCGCGCTGGCGGCCCTTTCGGTCCAAGTTTGGCGCTCGGTGGCGATGGCGCGGATGCGGCGTTGCCGGACTTCGTTTTCGCGGGCAAGGCCGTCATTGATGGCGCGGGCTTCCGCAACCAGCGCCCGGTCTGTCGCAACCGCCGTCATCTGGCTGTTCAGCGTCTGCTCCAACGCGGCCACGTCAGGCGCATCCTCCAGCGCGTCGCGCGCGCCCTCCATCTGCTCGCCGATCTCCTCGACCTGCAGCGAAAGCTGGCTTGAGGTTTCGGCAAGCACCGCCCGGCGACGGACGAGATCGCCGGAGGCACGCTCGGCCTGCGCCAGCGCATCGCGGGCTTCAGACAGCTTGCGCACCACCATGCGCTGGGTCTCGCGCGACAGCCGCAGCCGCTCGTCCTCAGCACGGATACGAGCGGCGGCGGCGGCAAGCCCGGCCTCGCGCTCCGCCAGCTGATCGCGGGCTTCGGTCAATTCGCCTTCAAGCTCGGCAAGGCGGTTTTTCTGCGCCAGTCTGAGCGCTGCCGCACTCGGCGCATCGGCGCCCGTGACATGGCCGTCCCAGCGCCACACCGCACCATCGCGCGTCACCAGCCTCTGACCGGCCTTCAGCGATGGCAGGAGGCGCTTTGCCTCTGCATCATCATCGACAATGCCGATCTGGCGCAGGCCGCGTTCCAGGATCTGCGGGGCACGCACATATTGGGTGAGCGAAACGGCGCCACCGGGCAATGGCGGATCATCGGCGCCGTCGCCCGGTGCCCGCCAATGGGCAGGCGCCTTCGGATCGAGCGGCGATTCCAGATCTTCGCCAAGGGCTGCACCCAGCGCGGTCTCGAAGCCCCGATCGACCTTCATGTCATCAACGACCGGCGGGGCAGCCCCCTGCACGGCCGATGCCTCCAGCATACGCCGGATGGTGCGGGCTTCGGTCTCGATACCATTGACCGTTGCGCGGGCGGCATCGACAGACGGGCGGGCGGCGATTTCGGCCTGGCGGGCCTCAGCCAGCGCCTCCTCGATATCGGCAACGGCATTTTCCGCCTGCTCGAGAGCGGATAAAGCGGCTTCGACGTCCTCCTGCTTTTCAGCGGGATCGGGAAGCGCCGCAATCTGCCGGTCGAGTTCGTCGAGGTCGCGGCTCTGGTCGGACAGCTGGCGGGCAAGACGCGCCTGCCGTTCGCTCAGGTCGCGGATGGTTTTTTCCAGCTGGTTGCGCGATGCCTGGGCCTCGGCCTTTTCGGCCGTTAGCAGGCCGAGCAGGCTTTCGCTTGAAGACAGTTTTTCGCTCGCATCGGCCAGCCGCTCGCGGGCGTCCTCGGCCCGCTCGCCCGCTTCCGAAAGCATCTCGGCAAGCTCGTGCTCTTCCTCGTCCAGCCGGGTGAGAATACCGGCATTGTCGGCAACCAGCCGCTCTTCGCGCACGATATCTTCCCGCAGTTGCGACAGGCGGCGCTGCAATTCGTCGCGGCGGCGCAGGATACGGCCGGCATCTTCCTCCAGCTGCGACTTGGCGATCTGCAGGCGCTGCAGGGCGGCAGCCGCCCTCGCCTCGGCTTCGCGCAGTTCCGGCAATTTCAGGCTGGCGATCGCCTGGGCCTTGGCCGCTTCCATTTGACCTTGCGCCTTTTCGGCCACCAGCGATGTCGCCTGGTTCAGCTGGCTATCGGCCTCGCCCTCGGCCTCCTTGGCCTGTACCCAGCGGATATGCAAAAGCATCGCCTCGTGGCGGCGGATATCGGAGGACAGAAGCTTGAAACGATTGGCCTGGCGCGACTGGCGTTTCAGGCTTTCGATCTGGCTTTCGAGCTGGGAGGTAACGTCTTCCAGCCGCTCGAGATTGGTTTCGGCCCCCTTCAGCCGCAGCTCGGCCTCGTGGCGGCGCGAATGCAGGCCCGAAATGCCCGCGGCTTCTTCGAGCAACTGGCGGCGCGCCTGGGGCTTTGCCGCAATCAGCTCGCCGATCCGGCCCTGCCCCACCATCGAGGGCGAGCGCGCGCCGGTCGAAGCATCGGCAAACAACAGCTGCACATCCTTGGCGCGGGCTTCCTTGCCGTTGATGCGGTAGACCGAGCCGTTCTCCCGCTCGATCCGCCGCGTCACCTGGATCTCGTCGCTGTCGTTGAAGGCGGCGGGCGCGGTGCGATCGGAATTGTCGAGATAGAGGCCGACTTCCGCCGTGTTGCGGGCGGGACGATTGCCGGAACCGGAAAAGATCACGTCGTCCATGCCGGACGCCCGCATGTTCTTGTAGGAATTCTCCCCCATCACCCAGCGCAACGCTTCCACCAGGTTCGACTTGCCACACCCATTCGGCCCGACCACCCCGGTCAGCCCGCGCTCGATCACGAATTCGGAGGGTTCGACGAAGGACTTGAAGCCGAGAAGACGGAGCTTGGTGAATTTCATGGTTTTACCCTCCCCTTGAGGGGGAGGGTCGGAGCGAAGCTCCGGGGTGGGGTGACGCCTTGCCAGATACGGCGGGTCACCCCCACCCGCGCATGCGCGCGACCTCCCCCCTCAAGGGGGAGGTATACAAAAACGGGCGCACTGAGGCGCCCGCCGGTTGTTCCTGAGAACTGCGATGGATCAGAGCATCGAGTCGATAAGGGCCGACATGGTGTCAACCGACATTTCTCCGGAATACTTCTTGCCATTGACGAAGAAGGTTGGGGTGGCCTTGACGCCGAAATCCTTGTCGCCCTTCTGCATCGTTGCCTGCACATCATCCAGAAGTTTCTGGTTCGTCAAGCAGGCCTCGAAGCTCTCCTGTGTAAAACCGGCGAGTTTCGACATCTGCAGCAGCGCATCGCGGCCGTTTTGTGCGGCGGCCCACTGTTCCTGCTGCTTGAACAGCATCGAGATCATCGGGAAATACTGGCCTTCCGGGGCGCAGCGCGCCAGCATGAAAGCGGCGGCAGCACGCGGATCGAACGGGAATTCGCGCACCACGAAGCGCACCTGGCCGCTATCGACATATTTCGCCTTGATGGCGTCATAGGTTTCATTGTGGAAACGGGCGCAATGCGGGCAGGTCATCGACATATATTCGACGATCGTCACCTTGGCATCGGCCTTACCGACGGACATTTCCGGCAGCGGGCCGGGCGCCATCAGCTTGGCGATGTCGACTTCGCCTTCCGATTGCGGAACCTCGACCTTGGCTGCGGGCGCTGCGGCCTGCGCCACCTGCGTCTGCCCGGCATCGGCCGTTGCCGGCGTTGCAGCAGACGATGTGGTGGAGGACGTCGTCGTGCCATCCACAGGCTTGGTGGCGGCCGACATCATCGAACCACCCTCAGCCGGCTTCATCGCCGATGTCGATGACATCATCGATCCGCCGGCAGCGGGCGTCACTTCGGTCTTGGCGACTGTTGCGGTGCTTTCTGCGGCCGGTGTGCTGGCGGCTGTCTCCTTCTTCTCGTCGCTGCAGGCGGCGAGCGTCACAGCAATGGCAGCCACGGCGACGCCGCTCAGGAGGCGCTTGAAAGGGCTCAGTTCAGAAAGGGACATGAATTCACCTGTGTGAGGGGATGGACGAAATCGGTCTGAAATTCGATAACTTGCCTTGTTCGGGGCGACAAGGGGCTGTTGCTCATCACCATTCAAACAATTGTGACCGGCTGATGGCCCGGTCACTTTTTTCCAGGCGCCAGCACTGCCGTGCCGAGCCGGGTCAGCGCCGCTTTGAGCGCATCGTTTTCGATACCATCGACCAGCGTCTCCAGCCGGCGGGCTGGCTCGCCCGTCAGCGGCTTGGGCTTGCGATAGGGCTTGGGCGGGGCAGAGACCGGTTTTTGCACGATGCGCATCTGGTTGATGGCCGGAAAACCGAAAAACCCGTTGATCCGCTGGATCAGTTCACCCTGCGCGTGGGTGAGAAACAGGGCGCGCGCGCCTTCGCAGGCGATGGTCAGTACCCCCGGCTGATAGCCCCCCTCGCCCGTCATTTCGGAGGCGCGTCGCGGCCAGGCGATCTTTTCCGGCCGGGTGCAATCGGCGAAATCCTCGCCGGCGATCTCATCCCAGGAACCGAGCAACAGCGTGTTGATCCCGGCGCGCTTGGCCAGCACCGGATCGATCATGCCATTGGCGATCTCGCTGATCTGCCGGCCGCCCTTGCGAGTATAAGGTTGTTTCAACAGATATCTTTCAGGTTCCGAATCCGCCTTGAAGGATGGCGAACACTTCGCCAATGATAGACCCCAACCAACATTCCGGCAAATGATGCAGCAGACAATGACCCCGGCCGATGCGGCCAACCGGCTTCTTTCCTGGTATGACCGGCATCACCGCGACCTGCCCTGGCGCATTTCCCCGCCGATGGCGCGCGATGGCGTGGTGGCCGATCCCTACCATATCTGGCTGTCGGAAGTGATGCTGCAGCAGACCACCGTGCAGGCGGTGAAACCCTATTTCCACAAGTTCCTGGCGCTCTGGCCAGAGGTGACCGATCTTGCCTCAGCCGATACCGAGGAGGTGATGAAAGCCTGGGCGGGGCTTGGCTATTATGCCCGGGCGCGCAACCTGAAGAAATGCGCGGAGGCCGTGGCCCGCGACCATTCCGGTGTGTTTCCCGATACCGAGGAAGGCTTGCGGGCGCTGCCGGGCATTGGCGACTATACCGCAGCCGCCGTCTCGGCCATCGCCTTCAACCGGCAAAGCGCTGTTCTCGACGGCAATGTCGAGCGGGTGATTTCGCGGCTCCACGCGATTGAGACACCGCTGCCGGCCGCAAAGCCGCAGATGCGGGCGCTGGTGGCTGCCATGACGCCAGCGGATCGGCCCGGCGATTTTGCTCAGGGGATGATGGATCTCGGCGCGACCATCTGCACGCCGAGACGGCCGGCCTGCGCGCTCTGTCCGCTCAACGAAGGCTGTCTCGCCCTAAAGACGGCCGATCCGGAGACCTTTCCACGCAAGGCGGCGAAAAAGGAAAAACCGCTGCGGGTGGGCGCTGCCTTCGTTGCCAGCCGCATCGACGGCGCCGTCTATCTGCAAAAGCGCGGCGAGACGGGGCTGCTCGGCGGCATGACGGAAGTTCCCGGCACGCCCTGGACCTCGCGCATCGACGGCGACAACACCATTTCCGCCCAGCCTTTTGCCGCCCCATGGGAGCCGTGCGGAACAATCACACATGTTTTTACGCATTTTGAGTTGCGCTTGTCGATCTATCGGGCCAAGGTCACAAATGAGAACAAAACAGGAAACGGCTGGTGGGAACCGCTTGTCTCTCTCAAGGCGCAAGCACTCCCGACCGTCATGAAAAAAGCAATCGCCCAGGCTATACCGGACGCTTTCAAGGACGGTCCGGACAGCCTTGGAAACTGAGGAATACCCGATGAGCAGCGTCGAAATCCGCCACATCGTCTTCGACATCGGCAAGGTGCTGATCCACTACGACCCGCATCTCCCGTTTTCGCGAATCATTCCCGATGACGCCGAGCGCAAATGGTTCTTTGCCAATGTCTGCACCCATGACTGGAACATCGAGCAGGATCGCGGCCGCGACTGGCGCGAGGCGGAAGACCTGTTGATCGCGCAGTATCCGGATCATGCCGACAGCATCCGTGCCTTTCGCACATACTGGCACGAGATGGTGCCGCATGCCTATGTCGAATGCGTCTCCATCATGGAAAGCCTGATCGCCAAGGGCTACGACGTGACCATGCTGACCAATTTCGCCTCCGATACGTTCAAGGAAGCGCAGAAGCGGTTTCCCTTTCTCACCTTGCCGCGCGGCGTCACCGTGTCTGGCGATATCCGGCTGATCAAGCCGGATGTGGCGATCTACCAGACGCATGCGGACAATTTCGATCTCGATCCGGCGGCAACCCTGTTCATCGACGACAGCATGCCGAATGTCGAAGGCGCGCGCGCCGCAGGCTGGCAAGCCGTGCATTTCACCGATCCGCAGACGCTGCAATCGGACCTTCTGGCCTATGGACTTTCGGTGTGACCATGACCCTCAATGCCTTCGATCCGGCTGCTGCAGCCGAGCGTTTTCATGCGGCAATCGGTGATCTCGACTTCGATACGATCGAAAATTTCTTTGCCGATGACGCCACCTATTCGTCCGGCAAGGTCGGCGGGCTGGAGGGACGCGCCGACATCATGGCGGCGTTCCGGCGCTATTTCGCCGAATATCCCGACCAGGTGGCGGAGGACAGCCTGATCGTGAAAATCTCGCCGCTGGCAGCCCGCGCCGTCTGGAGCCTGCAGGCCACCAGTTCCTCCACCGGGACGCCGCTTGTCCGCCGGGGCGAGGAGACCATCACCTTCAACGACCAGGGCAAAATCATCAGCGTCGATGTCACCGACTTCTGACACCAAAAGCCCTTTTTGAAATCACCAAAACGCCGCAATTGGTTCAGCTGTCATTCACCTGATCGAGGGCATGATCGGCTTCGAAATTCAGCATCCAACTCATCCGAAAGGCCGCGTTTCCATGGCAAAGATTATTGATGGCACCAACGGCAGCGATACCATCGTCCAGGGCGATTACACCGGACGTCCCGTCGAGATTTACGGCTATGGCGGCAACGACACCATCTATCTCAATGTGACCAGCAGCTACGGTGGCGACAACTATGTCAATGCCGGCTCGGGCAATGACAAGGTCGTCAACTATTTCGAAGGCGGCAACGATATCGTGCTGGGTGACGGCAACGATCTCTACATCGCCGATATCCGCGCCGGCGACAGCAACGGCTACGACATCGTGCATGGCGGCAACGGCAATGACCGTTTCGAAGTGGATACCGAAGCCAGCAAATATTACGGCGATGCCGGTAACGACACGTTTCTCTCCGTCGGCGTCGACAATTATTTTAACGGCGGCACCGGCACGGACACGATCAGCTACGCACTGCAGGACGATTATGCCTCGCAGCGCGGCAAGGGCGTGACCATCGATCTTGGCAGACAATGGGCGTCCACGACAAATGGCCACCGGGAAACGCTGATCAGCATCGAAAATGCCACGGGCACCGACCGAGGCCATGACGACATTACCGGCAGTTCGGGCCGCAATATCCTTCAGGGCCTGGGCGGCAACGACATTCTCGACGGCCTCGGCGGCAATGACGACCTTTATGGCGGTGCCGGCAATGACGATCTCTACGGCGGCACGGGCGACGACGATCTGGTCGGCGGTTCCGGCGATGACGATCTGGTGGGTGGTACCGGGGCGGACTATCTGCTTGGCGGCTCGGGCTTCGATTTCCTCAGCGGCGGCTCTGGTGCCGACATTTTCGATTTCGATTTTGCCAGTGAATCCGCCGTTGGCAGCAAGCGCGATATCATCAGCGATTTCCGCGCCTCGGAAAATGACATCGTCGATCTCAGCACGATCGATGCCAATGAACGCGTCAGCGGCAACCAGAACTTCAGCTTCATCGGCGGTTCGGCCTTCCATGGCAAGGCGGGCGAGCTGCAGTTCAAGAACGGCATCATTTCGGGCGATACCGATGGCGACGGCCGTGCCGATTTCCAGATCAAGATGAACGGCGTCACCAAGATGTTTGCCGACGATTTCATCCTTTAACCGGGTGCGTTCCGGCGATCAAAACACAAACGCCCAGGATCATCGCTGATCCTGGGCGTTTAAGTCTCCGTCCGGGACTGAAGGTACGAAACCGGACGAAAACTATCTCTGAAACGGGCGGCTTTCACCGCGCCGTCAAGCATTCTACGGGCTGGCCCGCGCGCCTCGCGTGGTTGATCACACGGTCGTCCTGCTTGCTGGGCAGATTACAGGCGGGATGGTTAAATTGTTCTAAAAGGCGGGCATCCAGCGACTGATTTCAAAGAGGAAATGGCGGGGCAAACATTAGCTATTCAAGCCCGTTAAGGCCGGATATTTTAGGACATCCCACATTGCGGGCGGCACCAATAATTCCTGTAAATCCGGCATTCTTGCTTCAAGGGAACAAGCCGGGCAGACAATGCGCAAACGTCCACATGGCCGTGATTCGCGACAGACACAGTCCCTGTGCGATGGGCACGGACGCATAAAAAATCTGTCCCATTTTGAAACTTGTTTTTTCACGACCTCGTTCAAACCGACAAACGGGGCCAGCCGGGAAACGGGCCAGCCGGCAGACAGAGAAGGCAGAGCATATGAACGAGACCACCGAGATTTCGAAAAAATCCAAGGACGGGCAGCTCGGCCCGGACAACAATTCCGAAAGCCCGGCGCGTTGGGTCATCCATTGCATCGCTTGCGAAGAGCCGGTGGAGCCATGGCAGACCAGCGGCTATGAGTTCGGCTACTGCGCCCGCTGTTTCGACGTTTTGATGGAACCGTCAGGCAAGTCGTGAAGACGGTCTATTGAGAGTTTCATAATTGCATACACAAACGCCGCGCATCCCATACGGAGCGCGGCGTTTTGCATTTCCGGGTTGGAAATGATCAGTTGATCTTGGCCATATCACTGCGGATGACGGCGCGCAGGTCGTCGATCGGCTTGAGCGACGTGCCCTCTTCATAGTGCCAGAAGGTCCAGCCGTTGCAGGCGTCGAGACCCTGGACTTTGGCGCCGAGGCGATGGATCGAGCCGGCGTCGCCGCCGCTTGCCACCGTTCCGTCGGCGCGCACGATGGCGCTGTAGCGGCGCTTCGCATCGGTCAGCACCGTGCCCGGCTTGATCATGCCGCTTTCGATCAGCGTGTTGAAGGCGACGCGCGGTTCGGCCTTCTTGCCGGTCATGACCGACAGGGTTGCCTTGCCGAGCGGCTCGACAGCGGCGATGCGTTCGGATGCCGCATCGATATAGGCCTGCTCGCGTTCGATGCCGACGAAATGGCGGCCGAGGCGCTTGGCGACCGCACCGGTGGTGCCGGAGCCGAAGAAGGGATCGAGCACGATATCGCCCGGCTTGGTCGAGGCCATCAGGATACGGGCAAGCAGCGCTTCCGGCTTTTGGGTCGGATGCGCCTTCTTGCCGTCGTCGCCCTTCAGGCGCTCGCCGCCCGAGCAGATCGGAAACAGCCAGTCGGAGCGCATCTGCACGTCGTCGTTCGAGGCCTTCAGGGCATCGTAGTTGAACGTGTAGCCCTTACCCTTGGCGCTGGGGCTTGCCCAGATCAGCGTCTCATGGGCATTCTGAAACCGGCGGCCCTTGAAGTTCGGCATCGGGTTGGTCTTGCGCCAGATGATATCGTTGAGGATCCAGAAGTTCAGGTCCTGCAGGGTCGCGCCGACGCGGAAGATGTTGTGGTAGGAGCCGATGACCCAGAGCGTTCCGGTCGGCTTCAGGACGCGGCGGCAGGCCAGCAGCCAGGCGCGGGTAAAAGCATCATACGCCTCGAAGGATACGAACTGATCCCAGTCGTCATCGACCGCATCGACCAGCGACTGATCGGGCCGGTGCAGCGAACCGCCGAGCTGGAGGTTGTAGGGCGGGTCTGCGAAGACGACGTCAACGGAGTTGTCGGGAAGCGCCTCAAGAGCGGCGACGCAATCGCCTTTGATGATGGAATCGAGCCAGCCTGCAGGGCTGGCGCCGCGGGAGATTTCGGCCAACGAAACAACTGATGACATGGACACTCGCACCTACGCTTACTCGGAACTGATTTCAGTCCTTATGGTTACCGAACTTGGTTACCAAATGCTGAAGGCGGAGGCGGAATTCGTGAAATGATACAGGAGGATGGAAAGTTTAGCGCAGATGCGTTACCCTCTTTCCATGAACCGGAGCGACGCCCGGCGCCTATTTGCGGTTCTCTCTTGTCTCATGAAAAATCCGGCTATCCTCCGGCGCCTCGTCCCGCTCGGTCATGCCATAATCGCGGATGACCGCGGCGATGCGCAGGCGGTAGGCGGCGAAGGTGCCGTTGCGGCCGGCGTGCTGGGCGGCGCGGTGTTCGGGGCCGTTGCGCCAGGTGGCGATCGCCGCCTCGTCGCGCCAGAACGACAGGGACAGGATCTTGCCGAGCACCTTCAGGCTTTCGAACCGCTCGATCGACAGGAACCCGTCGATCTCGTTCAGCTTGCCGTGAAGCTGGGCTGCCAGATCCAGATAGGCGCTGCGCCGGTCATCCGCCGGCTCCACCTCGAAAATCACGGCGATCAAAACGACACCGCCTTTGCATGCGGGCCGGAGACGTTCTTGAGGAAAATCCGGTCCTCCTTGAGAATAAACCGTTCTTTCCTTGCGAACTGATAGTTTTCCGCCCCGAGCGGATCGGCGGCAAGGCGGGCGCGATAGGCTTCGTAAGCCGCGAGGCTGTCGATATTGTAGGCGGCATAGGCCGTCGTCGCCGAGCCCTCATGCGGGGCGAAATAGCCGATCAGGTCGGCGCCGTTGCGCGGGATGGCCTGTCCCCAGTTGCGGGCATAGGCGGCGAATTCCTCGCGCTTGAACGGGTCGATTTCATAGCGGATGAAACAGGTGATCATGGGACGCTCCTTCGGTTGCGGATGTCCCCTTGTGCCAGTTTCGAAGTGCCTGATGCTTCGATGACGATCGAAGTGTCGGGCCTTGCCGGTGCTTCTCGCTGCAGTTACCATCGCGGCATGAAAGAAGGTCCAGATATCGCTCTCATCGGATCGCTGATCGGCGATCCCGCCCGCGCCAATATGCTGACCGCGCTCACCAGCGGCAAGGCATTGACGGCGACTGAGCTTGCCGGGACGGCGGGGATCACCCTGCAGACGGCGAGTTCGCACCTCTCCAAGCTTGAGGCCGGCGGCCTGATCGCCCAGCGCAAGCAGGGCCGCCACCGCTATTTCACCCTGGCCGACGACGATGTCGGGCTGATGATCGAGGGGCTGATGGGCTTTGCCGCCTATCGCGGTTTTACCCGCCATCGCACCGGCCCCAAGGACCCGGCGCTGCGCAAGGCCCGCGTCTGCTACAACCATCTGGCGGGCGATTACGGCGTGCGCATGCTTGATAGCCTGATCGCCGAAGAGGTGATTTCCGGCGCTGGCGATACGCTGCATCTGACGGCGTCGGGCGCTGCCAGCATGACGGCGCTCGGCATCGACCTTGCGGCGCTGAAAAGGTTACGCCGCCCGCTCTGCCGCGCCTGCCTCGACTGGAGCGAACGCCGCTCGCATCTGTCCGGCTCGCTCGGCCAGGCGCTGCTCACGCTGTTTCTCGACAAAGGCTGGGCGCTGCGCGAACCCGGCAGCCGCGCCATCCGGTTTACCGGCACCGGCGAGAAAGCGTTTGCCAAGCTCTTCCCCCTGCCCGCGCCGACGCCAGCCGGGCGCCAGTACGTGCATGCTATGGGCGTGTGAACCAAAAGGCTGCTACAGCTCCGACCAATTCTTCTCCCTCGAATGCGGCCCATGACAGTGTCCCCCGGTTTTCGCGAGCGCATCGCGCTCTATGCCTGCCTAACCTCGCTCACCTCCATCAGCATCGATGCCCTGCTGCCGGGATTGCGCCAGATCGGCGCGGATGTCGGCGCCGCGCCGCCGCTCTCCACCCAGCATGTCATATCGCTGTTCATCTTCGGCATGGTGTTTGGCGAATTGCTGCTGGGGCCGCTCTCGGACGCTTTGGGGCGAAAGAAGGCGCTGCTTCTGGGGCTTTGCATCTACGCGCTGGGAACGGTGATCGCCATGCTCGCCACCTCGCTCGAAATGGTCATCCTTGGACGGTTTGTCCAAGGCATCGGCGTTTCCGGGCCGAAGATTGCGACAAGAGCGATGATCCGCGACCAGTTCGAGGGCGATGCGATGGCCCGGGTGATGTCGTTGATGTTTACGCTGTTCATCCTCGTGCCGATGCTGGCGCCAGCGCTCGCCCAGGGCATCATCGCGCTCAGCGGCTGGCGCAGTGTCTTTGCCGTCTATCTCGCCGTAGCAGGCCTGCTCGGCATCTGGCTGGTGACGCGCCAGCCGGAAACATTGGCGCCCACCCGCCGCATTCCGCTGCGCCCCCGGCTACTCCTGTCCAACGGCCGGCGCATCCTGTCGAACCGGCGCGTGGTCTTGCTGATCTCGGCAACCGGGCTCGTCTTTGGCGCACAGCTCGTCTATCTCAGCACGGCGGCCGATCTGTTCTTCGACGTCTATGGGATCGCCGACACGTTCCCGCTCTATTTTGCAGGCCTTGCCACCGGCATCGGGCTTGCCTCGTTCCTCAATGCCAAACTGGTTGGGCGATTCGGTGCGCAGACCATGGCGCGCTTCGGTTTTTGCGGGCTTGCCGGGGCGGGATTGATGATGCTGGCGGCATCAGGATATTGGATCGGGCGGCCGCCCCTGCCCGTCCTGATGATAACAGCCTTTTCGGCGTTCTTTGCAATCGGCGTGTTGTTCGGCAATCTCAACGCCATGGCCATGTGCTCTCTGGGGGATGTCGCAGGTCTTGGCGCCTCGCTGATTGCGTCTGGGTCAAGCCTGATCGCCACCCTGTTAGCCGTCGCATTGGGCGCCTTTTACGACGGCACAACACTTATCCTCGCGGCGGGCTTCTTTGCAGCCGGGATCGGCGCGCTTGCTCTTTGCGAGCTTGCCGTGCGGGCGGATGCCACGCCGGTTGTCGCCCTGCGATAAGCCGCTTGCGCTCTAACAACCAGCTCGCGCCACAAGCACGCCGTCGAAATCCGACCCGGCAATGCTGGTACAGAGCGGCGACCATTCGCAGCGCTGGCAGGCATCGCGGATCGAGCCCTCCGCAAAGGCCGCACGCATTCGCAAGAGCCTATCGGCGCTCAGCCGGATCGATGCGCCGGGACGCGCGGATATGCCGAGCAAAGCCTCGACCGCCTCGCTTGCCTTCAAATCCCGATGCGGCACGCTCTCCTCGTTCAGGCAGTGCATGCCCGGCTCGCCCAGCATCGGCGCACAGATATCGTCCGGCCCCTCGACCACCTCGATATCCTCGCCTGCGGACAGACGGGCGGCGATGCGGATGTAGTTTTCGGTGAAGGCAGCCGTATAGCCCTTGCCGATAAAGGTCAGCATGCAAAGCAGGTGATGCGGGCGCAGACGGACGGTCATGGAAGCCTTGGCTAGGACAAAATCCGTGTCTTACCCGGCAATGCCGCCAACGGCAACTGCTTGCCGGGTAAGCCCGCCAACTCAGACATACGCCATCCGCTCCACCGCCGGGAAAGCGCGGCGGAGCGGATGATGTGCGGTGTCCGGACCAATCAGGCGGCGATCTCACCCACCTGATCGAGTTCCTTGACGACCTCGTCGGACAGCACCAGAGCTGCTGCAGCCAGGTTTTCGCGGAGGTGACCGACGGAGGATGTGCCGGGGATCAGCAGGATATTGGGGGCGCGGCGCAAAAGCCAGGCGAGCGCCACCTGCATGGGGGTGGCGTTCAGCCGCGCGGCGACATTCGACAGGGTCGATGACTGCAGCGGGCTGAAGCCCCCGAGCGGAAAGAACGGCACATAGGCGATACCGCTGCTCGCAAGGTCGTCGATCAGGGCATCGTCGCCGCGATGGGCGAGATTGTATTGGTTCTGGACGCAGACGATCTTGGTAATGGACTGGCCCTCGGCGATCTGCGTGGCCGTGACGTTGCTGAGCCCGATATGACGGATGAGACCCTGGCGCTGCAGGTCCGCCAGCACGGTCAACGGTTCTTCCAGCGACCCTTCCGCCGGACCGTGCACATCAAACATCAGGCGAAGATTGACGACATCGATGACATCGAGGCCGAGATTGCGCAGATTGTCATGCACGGCCTGCGTCAGCTCCTCGCGCGAGAAAGCCGGGTTCCAGGACTTGTCCTCGCCGCGCCGTGCGCCGACCTTGGTGACGATAACGAGATCGTCGCGGTAGGGATGCAGCGCCTCGCGAATGATCTGGTTGGTGACATGCGGACCGTAGAAATCGCTGGTATCGATATGATCGACCCCGCTTTCAACCGCCTCGCGCAGCACGGCGAGCGCCGCATCATGGTCTTTCGGCGGGCCGTAAACGCCGGGGCCGGCGAGCTGCATGGCGCCGTAGCCGAGCCTTTCGACGCTGCGGCCTCCGAGGGTGAACGTACCGGACTGTTCGATAATGGACATGATCTCACTCCTTTCAAGAGCTGATCTGAACATAGGCGTTGCTGGCTTACGTGATAACGGGTCATAATCAGCACAGGCTGTGCGGGATGGCGAACAATGAAGACGGACCTTGGTGATCTCAACGCATTCGTGGCGGTGGCGCGCGCCGGTGGTTTTCGCGAGGGCGCCCGCATCAGCGGCGCCAGCGCCTCCTTCCTCAGCGAAGCCGTGCGGCGCCTGGAGACGCAGCTGGGCGTGCGGCTGCTCAATCGTACCACCCGCAGCGTGGTTGCGACCGAGGCAGGCAAGGGCCTGCTGGAGCGGCTTGGTCCGGCGCTGAGCGAGGTCGAGGCGGCGCTGGAAGTGGTCAACGGCTTTCGCGGCCGGCCGGCGGGAACCCTGCGGCTGAACGTGCCCGTCAGCGCGGCACGGCTGGTGCTGCCGGCGATCGTACCGCCATTCCTGGCTGCCTATCCCGATATCCGGCTGGAGATCATGGCCGAGGACAGCTTTGTCGATATGCTCGCCGCCGGTTGCGATGCCGGTATCCGCTATGACGAGCGGTTGGAGCAGGACATGATCGCCGTGCCGATCGGGCCGCGTGTGCAGCGCTTTGCCACCGCAGCCGCGCCCGGCTACCTGAACCGCTGCGGCCGCCCTTCGCACCCGCGCGACCTGCTCGAGCACGCCTGCCTGCTCGGCCGCTTTTCCAGCGGCAAGACGACGGCACCCTGGGAGTTCGAGCGCGACGGCGAGGTGGTGCTTGTTGATCCGGCCGGACCGCTGATCGTCAGCGTCGGCGGCTCCATCGACCTTGCCGTCGATGCCGCCATTGCCGGGACCGGGATCATTTCGCTGTTTGAGGACTGGCTGCGCCCGCATCTCAACGCCGGCACGCTGGAGCCGGTTCTGGAACCGTGGTGGCAATCCTTTTCGGGGCCGTTTCTCTATTATCCCGGACGGCGCCTGGTGCCCGCACCGCTCCGGGCCTTCATCGATTTCGTCAAGGCGTTGCCTGGCCAGAAATGACGCCGCGCGTGGGAAGACGCCGGACATAGGGAACGGCTGTGCCGTCGGCATCACCTTCATCCGTTCCGCCTCCGGCGCATGGCAGGTTTCCGCCGGGCGCGGTTGAGCTTTTCGAAGGCATCGTGTAAACGGCCAGCATCTCCCCCAAGGATTCTCCCGGCATGACCAGCATTGATCTCATCATCTTCGATTGCGACGGCGTTCTCGTCGATTCGGAAATCATCGCCAGCGAAGTCGAAGCCGAGCTTCTGACGGAGGCGGGTTATCCGATCAGCACCGAGGAAATGGCCGAGCGCTTCGCCGGCATGACCTGGCACAACACGCTGCTGGCCATCGAGAAGGAAGCCGACATCCCGTTGTCGGCCTCGCTCCTTACCAAGTCGGAAGCCATTCTCGACAAGCGCCTGGCAGAAGACCTCAACATCATCGAGGGCGTCAAGCCGATGCTGGCGCAGCTCAAGCTGCCGCATTGCATCTGCTCGAACTCGACCTCGGCGCGGCTTGCCTCGATGCTGACCCGGGTCGGCATCAAGGATCATTTCGGCAAGCATATCTATTCCGCCCGCGATCTCGGCGAAGACCGGGTCAAGCCGAAGCCGGACATTTTCCTGCACGGCGCCAAGCAGTTCGGCGTCGATCCCTCGCGCGTCCTGGTGATCGAGGATTCCGTCCACGGCATTCACGGCGCGATTGCCGCCGGCATGCGCGTCGTCGGCTTCACCGGCGCCTCGCACACCTATCCCTCGCACGCCGACAAGCTGACGGAAGCCGGCGCCGAAACCGTGATTTCCCGCATGAGCGCCCTTCCGGGCGTGATTGCAGCGCTGTCGGAATGGTCGGAAACGCTGACGGCATAACGAATTTGGGTTGGTTTTTCAGCGAGAACCGGCACCGCCCACCTCCGTCAGCTGAAAAACCGGCACAAAACCTCGCGCCGGCTTTTCACAATTAGGCAAAAATACCGCTTATTTCTTCTTCTTCGCCGCAGCCGGGCCCTCGTCGAAGCCGATATAGACCTTGGCGAAATCGCCGGCGCCGCCGGGGAGTGCGATGTTGGTCTTGGTGAAGATGAACTGGGTGGTGCCGACGCCGGTGGGGACTTCGACGGGGTATTGTGTCAACTCCGAATAGAGCGTGTTCTTGCCGTCGGTTGCGGCGACGCGGATCGGCAGGTTGACGGTGCCGGCGCCACCGGCAGGGCCTGCAACGACGCGGCCCTGGACGACGACGGTCATGACCAGCTGGCTCTCGTTCTGGACGCATTGGCGGGTCGTGTCGGCGAGCGACGCCTGGTAGACGATCTTGGTCGGATCGTCCTTGGCGCCCTTGGCATAGGTCCGGTAATTGGCGGTGCCATCGAGCAGGTAGACCTGCGGGCATGTGCCCTGGATGACGGCCGGTGTCGGTGCTGCCGCATTGCCGCCGGCGTCGATCGCGCCGCCCGTGTCTGTCTTGTTGCAGCCTGCGATGACCACGAGAAGCGAAATTCCGAGAAGACGGATGGAAACTTTACCAAACACCTGACTTGACCCCCTGCCTTGCACAAATTGATGCCGCAGGCGTGACTGACCGCAAAATAAGGTATTTTTCGGTTTTCTGCCCTGCAACTTGAGCCTTTCAAGACCCTTGGCGATGGTCTATAGCAGCGACGCATTGAAAAATCGATTGGAGTCTGATGCCGCAACGCCAATTTTTCAGCGCGCGCTGAAAGGGCCGGTGACAGACGAAAATCCGATATTTCCGTCAGCTTTGCCAAGGGCTGACGCAAAGAGAACCGCAATTCCCGCCCGCTTCCACTAGGGTGCGGCTCAATTCCCGCCGCAACGTCTGCGGCAGCAAACAGACGACGAAGGATGGTCACGGTGAAGTATATCTCGACGCGGGGCGAAGCCCCTTCGCTGGGTTTTTGCGATGCGCTTCTGGCGGGCCTTGGCCGCGACGGCGGGCTTTACGTGCCGGAACAATGGCCAAGCTTCACCAAAAAGGAAATCCGGGCGCTGCGCGGACAATCCTACCAGGATATCGCGTTCACGGTTCTGAGCCCCTTCATCGACGGTGAAATCCCTGACGCCACGTTCCGCGCGATGATCGACGAGGCCTATTCGACCTTCCGCCATCCGGCCATCGCGCCGGTCGTCCAGACCGGGGCGAACGCCTTCATCATGGAGCTTTTCCACGGCTCGACGCTCGCCTTCAAGGATGTGGCGATGCAGCTTTTGGCGCGGCTGATGGATCATGTTCTGACGGAGCGAAACGAACGCGCCACCATCGTCGGCGCCACATCGGGCGATACCGGCGGTGCCGCGATCGACGCCTTTGCCGGACGCGACCGTACCGATATCTTCATCCTCTTTCCGCATAGCAAGGTCTCGCCGGTGCAGCAGCGCCAGATGACCACCTCGGCGGCCAGCAATGTCCACGCGGTGGCGATCAACGGCAATTTCGACGATTGCCAGAGCCTCGTCAAAGAGATGTTCAACGACATTTCCTTCCGCGACAGCGTGGCGCTCTCCGGCGTCAACTCGATCAACTGGGCCCGGATCATGGCCCAGATCGTCTATTATTTCACCACGGCTCTGGCGCTCGGCGGTCCCGACCGGATGGTGTCGTTCACCGTTCCGACCGGCAATTTCGGCGATATTTTTGCCGGTTACGTGGCCCGCCAGATGGGCCTGCCGATCGACAAGCTGGTCGTTGCTACCAACGAGAACGATATTGTCGCCCGCACGCTGGAGACCGGCCGCTACGAGATGCGCGACGTCAAGGCGACCACCTCGCCATCGATGGATATCCAGATCTCGTCGAATTTCGAACGGCTGCTGTTCGAGGCCTATGGACGCGACGCTTCCAAGGTGCGCGGCGCCATGGCCAGCCTGAAGCAGTCCGGCTCCTTCGACATCGAGGAGGATGCGCTGAAATCCATCCGCAAGGTGTTTCGCGCGGGGCGCGCCACCGAGAAGGAAGTGGCCAAAACGATCGCCAGGACGCTGGAGACCACCGGCTATCTTCTCGATCCGCATACGGCGATCGGCGTCTTCGTTGCCAACAAGCACGAGACATCCAGCGTTCCCATGGTGACGCTTGCGACCGCGCATCCGGCAAAATTCCCGGCCGCAGTTAAATCGGCCTGTGGTATTGACCCGGCGCTTCCAACGTGGCTTGCTAATCTGATGGTCAGGGAGGAGCGTTTCGACGTTCTTGACGCCGAGCTAAAAGCTGTTGAAACCTTTATCAATGAGCGGGCCCGCATCCGGAAATAAGGACGCAGAAAGACGTATGATGAAAGTTGAGTGCACCCGGCTTCAATCCGGGTTGACGGTCGTCACCGAGAACATGCCGCATCTTGAAAGCGTCGCACTCGGGGTCTGGATCAAATCCGGTTCACGCGATGAAACCACGGACGAGCACGGAATTGCCCATCTGCTGGAACATATGGCGTTCAAAGGCACAGCACGGCGCACGGCCCGCGACATTGCCGAGCAGATCGAAAATGTCGGCGGCGAGGTCAACGCCGCGACGTCAACCGAAACCACCTCCTACTACGCCCGCATTCTTCAGGACGACGTTCCGCTCGCGGTCGATATTCTCGCCGACATCCTGACGGAATCCTCCTTCGACGAGGACGAGCTGCAGCGCGAAAAGCAGGTCATCCTGCAGGAAATCGGCGCCGCCAACGACACGCCCGACGATGTCGTCTTCGACAAATTCGCCGAAACCGCCTTTGCCAACCAGACGATCGGCCGCCCGATCCTCGGCACGCCGGAAACGGTTCTATCCTTCACGCCCGAACAGATCCGCACCTATCTCGACCGCAACTACACCACAGACCGCATGTTCGTCGTCGGTGCCGGTGCAATCGATCATGATAGCTTTGTGCGACAGGTTGAAGACCGTTTTTCCAGCCTGCCGCAAAAGCCGGTGGCGTCGCCTGTTGCCGAGACCGCCCATTATACCGGCGGCGACGTGCGCGAAGGCCGCGACCTGATGGATGCGCAGGTTCTGCTCGGCTTCGAGGGCAAGGCCTACCATGCCCGCGATTTCTACTGTTCGCAGATCCTTGCCAATATTCTCGGCGGCGGCATGTCGTCCCGGCTGTTCCAGGAGGTGCGCGAGCATCGCGGCCTGTGCTATTCGGTCTATGCCTTCCACTGGGGCTTTTCCGATACCGGCATTTTCGGCGTGCATGCGGCGACCGGCGGCGAGAACCTGCCGGAACTGATGCCCGTCATCATCGATGAGCTGCGCAAGTCCTCGATGAATATCGAGCAGCAGGAAATCGACCGCGCCCGCGCGCAGATCCGGGCCCAGCTTTTGATGGGGCAGGAAAGCCCGGCAGCGCGCGCCGGCCAGATTGCCCGCCAGATGATGCTCTATGGCCGCCCGATCCCGAATGAGGAACTCATGGAGCGCCTGTCCGGTATCACCGTGGAACGCCTGACGGATCTTGCCGGCCGCTTGTTCTTCGACACGGTACCGACGCTGTCGGCGATCGGTCCGGTCGAGAAGCTGGCGCCGATGGGCGATATTCTGGGTGCACTGTCCAACAAGGCCGTCCGGGCTCGGGCTGCCAACGGCTAATTCTTTTCTGATGAGCGACCTCCGGGCGTTCGCCGAGCGCCCGGCACTCTCGCATATGGTATCAACCCATCCGCTGCGGAGGCTTCCATGACACGATCGGTGTTTCGGTTTCTGTCGAGGCAGCCGGGTCCGATCGAAATTGGCAATGCGGCGCACATGCTGCGCCTGCCCAAATCCACCGATTACCGCCAATGGTACCAGCTGCGCAGCGAAAGCCGCGCCTTTCTGGAGCCCTGGGAGCCGACATGGCGGGCCGACGAGATGACCGAAAGCGCCTTTCGCACCCGCGTCATCCGCAATGAACAGGAATTTTCCTCCGGCCAGGCCGTTCCCCTGTTCATCATTTCACGCGACGAAGACCAGCTGATCGGCGGCCTGACAATCGGCTATATCCGCCGGGGCGCCGCCCAATGCTGCATGATCGGCTACTGGATGGGCGAAAGATTTGCCGGCAAGGGGCACATGGCGCAGGCCGTCAAGCTCGCAATCCCCTATATCTTTTCGAGCCTTCAGTTGCACCGTATTGAAGCAGCCTGTATTCCCGAGAACCACAGAAGCATCCGGCTCCTTGAAAAGGCCGGGTTTCAGCGCGAAGGCTATTTGCGGGAATACCTGAAAATCAACGGGCAATGGCGGGATCATCTGATGTTTTCCCTCCTCTCGCAGGACAGCATGCAACATAAGAATTCGAGTGATTGATGTTTTTGACCCGCCTGCCACCTCACCCGTCAGCACGCAGACTTTTGGCGCTTCTCACCGCCATGATGATCGCGTTCTGCCTGATCGGGAGCGGTGCTGCGCTTGCCACCGAGCCAGTCAAGATTTCACGCGAGGACACGGCGCTTGATCTGACGGCAACGACGGAAATCTATACCGGCCGCGGCGAAGCCTTCCAGGTTTCGACGGCGCCCGGCACAGACGGCATCGTACGGCGCATCGAGGTTCGCTCCAGCGCCGACAACCATCAGGGCGACTGGGCGGTGTTTGCGCTGGCCAACGTGTCGGAAGAGCAGCTGGAGCGCGTCATCGTCGCCCCGCATTTCCGTCTGGTGAATTCGAAGCTGTTCTGGCCGGACCTTGGCTCGCAGCGCATCCTGTCGATCACCCCGAGCGAGGGGTTTGCGCTCGACCGCCAGCCGAGCGACGAGGCCGACGTGTTCCGCATCACGCTCAATCCCGGTTCGGTCATCACCTTCGTCGCCGAACTTGCCGGGCCTGACCTGCCGCAGATCTATCTCTGGCAGCCGGACGCCTACAAGGACACGGTAAACGCGTTCACGCTCTATCGCGGCATCGTGCTGGGCATTGCCGGCCTCTTGGCCGTGTTCCTCACCATTCTCTTCGTCGTCAAGGGAACCTCGATGCTGCCGGCGACGGCGGCACTGGCCTGGGCGGTGCTTGCCTATATCTGCGTCGATTTCGGCTTCCTGTCGAAACTGATCTCGATCACCGCAGGCGACGAGCGCATCTGGCGCGCAGGCAGCGAGGTGTTTCTCGCCGCCGGTCTTGTCATCTTCCTGTTCACCTATCTCAACCTCAACCGCTGGCACCAGCACCTGAGCTATGCGACGCTCGCCTGGATCCTCGGACTTGGCCTTTTGTTCGGCGTAGCGATTTACGACCCGGCGATCGCGTCCGGTATTGCCCGCCTCTCGTTTGCGCTGACCGGTACTGCCGGCATCGTGCTGATCGCCTATCTCGGCTTCAACCGCTATGACCGCGCCATCCTTCTGGTGCCGGCCTGGCTTCTGATCCTCGTCTGGCTGTTTGGCGCCTGGCTGACCGTCACCGGACAGCTGGCCAACGATATCGTCCAGCCGGCGCTTGGCGGCGGCCTGGTTCTGATCGTGCTTCTGATCGGCTTCACGGTGATGCAGCATGCCTTTGCCGGCGGCGCCTATAGCCAGGGGCTGTTTTCGGACCTGGAGCGCCAGTCGCTGGCGCTGACCGGTTCGGGCGATACCGTCTGGGACTGGGACGTGGCGCGCGACCGTGTCGTCACCATCCCGGATATTTCCGGCCAGCTCGGCCTCTCGCCCGGCACCATGCACGGCGCTGCCCGCAACTGGCTGCCGAGGCTGCATCCCGACGACCGCGACCGGTTCCGCGCCACGCTTGACGTGCTTCTGGAACATCGCAGGGGCCGTCTCAACCACGAGTTCCGCGTGCGCGCCGAAGACGGGCATTATCACTGGCTCTCGATCCGCGCCCGCCCGGTGCTCGGCGCCAACGGCGAAATCATCCGCTGCGTCGGCACGATCGTCGATATTACCGAGCAGAAGAATTCGATCGACCGGCTGCTGCACAATGCGCTGAACGACAACCTCACGGGCCTGCCGAACCGGCAGATTTTCCTCGACCGGCTGCAATCGCTTCTGTCGCTGGCACCAGGCTCGACGGCTGTGCGCCCCACCGTTATCACCATCGATATCGACCGCTACAAGCAGGTCAACGACATGCTTGGCATTGCCGCCGGCGACAATATCCTGATCGCGCTGACCCGCCGCCTGCGCCGCCTGGTCAAGCCTCAGGACACGCTGGCGCGGCTTGGCGGCGACGAATTCGGGCTGATCCTGATGTCGGAGCGCGACACGGCCAAGGTCGCCGATTTTGCCGATGCCGTTTCCAAGGCGATTATGGTACCGCTCAATTTCGGCAACAAAGAAATCAACCTGACGGCCTCGATCGGCCTCGTCTCCTGGGTCGATCAGCAGGAAAATGCAGCCGGCCTGCTTGACGATGCCGAGCTTGCGATGTTCCGCGCCAAGAAGGCCGGCGGCAACCGCGTCGAACCCTTCCGCCCGGCCTTCCGCGCCTCGGGCACCGACCGCCTGCAGCTCGAAACCGACCTGCGCCGCGCCATCGAGCGCAAGGAACTCAGCCTCGTCTATCAGCCGATCGTGCGCCTGGTCGATGCCGAAATTGCCGGCTTCGAGGCGTTGATGCGCTGGGAACATCCCAAGCGTGGCAGCATCTCGCCGTCGGAATTCATTCCGATCGCCGAAAATTCCGATCTGATCAACGAGCTCGGCATGTTCGCCTTCGAAAAGGCCACCAGCGACCTGACCGAATGGCAGATCCAGACCGGCGAGCTGCCGATCTTCGTTTCCGTCAACCTGTCGAGCGCGCAACTGCTCAACAACGAACTCTATGACGACATCCGTGCGGTCTTGAACAAGAACCATTGCGATCCGCATAAGGTGAAGGTGGAACTGACCGAATCCGTCGTCATGGAAAACCCGGAACAGGCGCGGCTTGTGCTGGAGAAGCTCAAGGATGCGGGCTTGCGGCTGGCGCTCGACGATTTCGGCACCGGCCATTCGTCGCTTGCCTACCTCACCCGCTTTCCGTTCGACACGATCAAGATCGACAAGTCGCTGGTCCGCGACCCCAGCGACAAACGCTCCATCCTCCTGCGCTCCGTCATCACCATGGCCCGCGAACTGGAGATGCAGGTCGTCGCCGAAGGCATCGAATCCGAGGAAGACGCCATCCAGCTCGCCCAGATGGGCTGCGATTTCGGCCAAAGCTTCCTCTTCGGCCCCCCCATCGGCTCGGACTCGATCCAGCGGCTGCTGAAGGAGAGGTTTCCGTTGATGAAGCGGGCGTGAGGCAGAGGGTGAATTTTGCTACGATGTAGCCAGTTCGACAGGCGTCAGCTTTGGCTGAAAGCGGTTACGAGAGGTAAGGCAATCACTTCAGACGTAGGAAGTGGACCCATACCGACATTCCTCGCTTCTGCATTTTGCGTCTGGTCGGTACTTTACAAGATGACGGCAAACCATCCGCTCGGAGCAAATCAATTGCATCAGTGCCCCGTTGAACAAATGGCATTCATTCCGCTCCTGACTCTGTGTGGCTTCCCGAGCGACTCCGTACCCGCATCGCGGCTACGTTGGTGATGCCGCTCATAGTCCACGTACTCGGGTATACCCCTAGAACGACCAAAGCCACCCGCGAGGGTGGCTTGGCTTATGAGTCTCCTTGCGGAGAGACGGCGACCTCATCGGCCCCGCGAATGATCTATATTTAGCTTTGGACTCTGTCGTAGTCAACACCCATGAAGCCGTGCTGTATCGAGATCGATCACGCTGCGTCATCTCAGAGGCTTCCGTTCCGTCTTCGTTTGTACTGTTTCTACCGTCCCAGCAACGGCCGTTGATGGGGTCACTCGGACGGCCGTGTTTTTGTAACTGCTACGTTCGCCGGCAGAGGTGGCACCCACCCCGCAATGATGGCATGCGCCTTCTGTAAAATCACCGTTAGTTCGTCACCCTTTAAACGCGGCGGAGTGTTGCTCACATTGTCGAGCCTGCTGGTTGCCACTGTCATGAGATGGTCACACACTACCCATGTACGCTTGCCATCAATCCTGCCTTGCATTTCGGCGCTGATCTCAATGGCGTTCGCATTCTTCGCGTTGTCGTCATCCGTAGTCATCGGCAATACCGTGACCTTACCGTGCAAGGTTGCGTTCTTGCTGACGACAACGACAGGGCGCTTTTTCCAGAATTCAGGGATATGGATCACGTTTTCGGGGTGTAAGTCACACCAATAGATGTTTCCCACTTTGGGCGCAGCTTTTATACGTATTCCATACTTCGTTGCCATTGTTATGCCGTTGCGTGTCCAACAAGCGATAGCTCCGGATCGCAATTAGCCCGTTGTCCGCTTTTGGTGCAAGACAGACGAGGCGGCCGACGGTTATATGACCCAATTTGGTCACCCGACGAGCGATCCGACGGCAACGTCTGTAGACAAACAGCCGTCGGCAGCACCTAAGCCACCAACGGCGTTTACGACGTAAAATCGGGATTTACGGCCTTCAGTCAAACGGCGGCCGATGTTCAACCCTACTGCCCGTACACCGCCCCTGCCCGGCGGATCAAACTGTTTATGAAATCGAGTTTTTGTACCACCGGGGGTGACAGCACGAAGGGGTAGCTGTCGGGCTGGCCCATGCTGCGCTGGATGCTGTTGAGTGCCACGCTCAAGGGGACCCAGGCATCGACGAGGGGTTGGGCATCATTCGCGCGGTAGGGGTCGAAATCGACTTCGGCGGCCATGTCCTCGTGGCGGCGGGGCTCGGTGGACAGGCCGAAGGAGCGGGCTGTCTCCAGCGTATCGACGATGTGGAAGAAATGCGCCCAGCATTCGGCAAAATCTTCGGCCGGGTGGGCGCTGGCATAGGTGCTGATGAAGTTCAGTTGCCAGTCGGCTGGCGGTCCCTGTTCGTAGTTGCGCTTCAGCGCCTCGGCATAGTCCTCGCGCTCGTCGCCGAACAGGGCGCGGGCTTCGGCAAGCGTTTGCTCGTCGCGCACCAATTGCGCCCAGTAGAAATGGCCGATCTCATGGCGGAAATGGCCGAGCAGCGTCCTGTAAGGCTCGTTCATCGAGACGCGCACGCTTTCGCGCGTCGCGTCATTGGCCTCGGCTGCACGCAGGCTGATCAGGCCGTCTTCGTGGCCGGTCATGGCGGGAACCACATTGCCGTTCGCATCCACCTCGTCGGCCAGGAAATCGAACACGAGACCGCCCTGCGGATCGGCGTCGCGGCCGGGGCGCGGCAGTTTCCAGCGCAGAAGCGAATAGAACAGATGCCGCTGCGCCTGGCCGATCTTTTGCCAGCGCGCCAAGCCTTCGGGATTGTCTGTCACCGGCACGATGCGGTTGTAGCGGCAGGCCTGGCAATAGGCGTGATCGTCATTGGTGGAGATCAGCCAGTTGCAGATATCGTGGGCGGCATTGGCGCAGAAGCGCACATCCGCCACCGGACGCGAAGATGCCTGCCACAGGTCTTCGCTTGCGGGTGTTACCGCCTGCATCGACATGGCCTCCGGCAGGAAGCCGAGTTGCGACCCGCAATTGATGCAGACGCGATTGTCGAAATGGACGGGATTTCCGCAGTTGCCGCATTCGTAAAGTCTCATGAAAATCGCCCCGCCTATGGCTCCGCCGATGATGAATGAAGAGTGACTGCCGTGACAGCCATTGCCTGAATATGTGGTGTCTCGCAAAGAAATGCCCGCCGGCACAAGGCACAGCGGGCATCGGCGCTGAAATCTTCTATCCAGTTGAACCCGTCAGGACAGTCGATTCGCGCACTTGGGAGCCGCCGGTGGCCGATGAGGCCTGCCAGCGGCAAACCGGATTACATGCGATCAACGGTACCCTTGACGGCGTCCTTGGCCTTGCCTGTAGCCGTCTGGACCTTGCCCTTGACTTCCTGGCCCTTGCCTTCAGCCTGCAGCTTTTCACTGCCGGTTGCCTTGCCTGCTGCCTGCTTGACCTTGCCTGCTGCCTGATTGGCGGCGCCGGAAATCTTGTCGGAAGTGCTACCCATGATCAGTCTCCTTGAGAGGTTGAGGTCAGGATCGGATCGTCCTGTCCTTGCGACTGGAAAACGGAGAGCGGCTGAATTTGTTCCGGCTTAAGACAACAAAGTCGAAAATAGATTGGCCCTATGCATGGCCGGCATCGACCGACAGCATGGCAGGCGCCACACCCATCGAGGCCAGAGCCCGGTCGTATTTGTCGCCGAGGCCGCGGTCGAAGATCAGCTCCTCGCTGGCCGGGCAATTCAGCCAGCCATTGTTGGCGATTTCATTTTCAAGCTGGCCCGCACCCCACCCGGCATAGCCGAGCATCATCATCGCCTTGGCAGGCCCCTCGCCGCGCGAAATCGCCCGTACGATATCGAGCGTTGCCGTCAGGCAGATGTCGTCATTGACGGGAATGCTGGACTCGCTGAGGTAATCATCCGAATGCAGAACGAAGCCACGGCCGGTTTCCACCGGGCCGCCGGTCTGGATCTGGAAATCGCGCGTAATGCCTGGAAGCCGGATGGCCTGTTCCTGATCGATGATCTGCAGATGCAGGAGAACATCGGGAAATGTCAGTTGCTGCGGCCGGTTGAGCACGAAGCCCATGGCGCCGTCGTCCGAATGGGCGCAGACGAAAATAACGGTGCGGGCAAAATTGCTGTCGAACATGCCGGGCATGGCGATCAGGAACTGACCGTCCAACACCCCGCGTTCGCGCTTTTTCTGGAACGTCGCCATCATGGTCTTAGCCTCAGGTTCAAATGAAAAGCGCTTCCACTCTGGTCTTTAATTTGCGGATATCCCGCGTCTCGAAGCCGTGTGCCATCAAGAGAAAATGATCGCGAGGTGAGAGCCGGCATCTTTCAAGCCTGCCTCAAAACCGGTAAGCCTCAGCGTCATGAAACATCATCGCCTCCGAGAGATTGTGCCTCATTTGGCTGCGCTGGCAACCCTTGCAGCATATTTTTTTATTGCCCCGTCCGCCATGGCCGCACAAAGCCAGTGGGTGCAGTCGCAAGGCGGCGAGGTTCGCATCGTCGCCGCCAAACCGCTCGCTGATGGCACGATCCCGGCCATTCTCGACATCCGGCTGAAGCCCGGCTGGAAGACCTACTGGATCGACCCCGGTGCCAGCGGGATCCCGCCGCAGATCACCATCGACCCGACGGACGGCATTGCCTTTTCCGGTCTGCGCTTTCCAGCACCGAAGGCCTTTCACGACGGCATTGCGGGATATACGGGCTATGATCATTCGGTGGCCTTTCCGCTCTCTCTGAAGCGCGAGAAAAGCGGCGATCTCAGCCTGAATGCCTCGGTGTTTCTCGGGATTTGCAAGGATATCTGCATCCCGGTGCAGGCAGACCTGCATCTTTCGCTGCCCGAGGGACTTGCGGAAAACCCGCTCGACCGGGCCCGGATCGAGGATGCCGTCGCGGCCCTGCCGATGCCGCCGTCCGGCACCTTCAAGGTGACGGCCGCCGCCTTCGACGCGGCTGAAAAGCGCCTGCACCTGGAACTGGTAACGCCGGCGGCAATGCCTGCGGAAATCTTCCTGTCCGGTCCTGCCGGCTATAGTTTCGGCACGCCGGACACAGTTGTCGCGCAGGATGGCAAGGTGACGGCCGTGGTGCCGGTCAGGGTTCCCGCCAAGGGCGGCGCCTTGAAAAGCGGCGCGGTGACGCTGGTTGCGCGTTCGGGCGAACAGAGCATCGAAACCCCGCTTGCCTTTGACTGAACCGAATCTATATTCCCATCGACCACGGAGCCTTCAGCGCTCCGGCCTTCCCGAAAAAGACTTCAAGGAGTGAGACCGTGACCATTTCCGTCGGAGACAAGCTGCCTGCCGCCACCTTCAAGGAAAAGACCGCCGATGGCCCGGTCGAAATCACCACCGACCAGCTGTTTTCCGGCAAGAAGGTCGTGCTCTTTGCCGTTCCCGGCGCTTTCACGCCGACCTGCTCGCTCAACCACCTGCCGGGCTATCTGGAAAACCGCGACGCTATCCTTGCCCGCGGCGTCGATGATATCGCCGTCGTCGCCGTCAACGACCTGCATGTGATGGGCGCCTGGGCAACCGCATCGGGCGGCATGGGCAAGATCCATTTTCTCTCCGACTGGAACGCCGCCTTCACCAAGGCTCTCGGCATGGATATCGATCTCTCGGCCGGCACGCTCGGCCTGCGCTCCAAGCGCTATTCGATGCTGGTGGAAGACGGCGTGGTGAAAACCATCAATGTCGAGGAAAGCCCCGGACAGGCGACCGTCTCTGCCGCTGCCGCCATGCTCGAGCAGATTTGAGGCCTGGCGTTCAGGCCAGATGATTGCAGCATCGCCTGCCGGTTGGACCGGCAGGCCTTGGGGCCGGTAAAACCTACCGAACCCGCTTCTCGACCAATGTTGCAAGCTGGCCGATGACAGTGCCCCAGCCGTCGAAGAAGCCCAGCTCTTCGTGCATTGTCCGGTCGGCATTGCTCTTGTGCATGACATAAGCGTGGTAATCGGTGCCGTCTGGATGATCCTGCAGCGTGACGATGGCCGTCATGAAGGGCTGTTCGGCCGGGCGCCAGCCGCCGGTCAGCGCGTTGGTGAAGACGATCCGCTCGCCATCCTGCACATCCAGGAAGCAGGCGGAGAGATGCGGCTGGAAATCGCCGCCGTTTTCGCTCATCTGCGTCGTAAGGGCTCCGCCCGGGCGCAGGTCCATGGCGACCACCTTGCATTTGGCCGGCGCGGGGATCCACCATTGCTCGAAGCGTGACGGATCGGTCCAGGCGCTCCAGACAAGCGATCGCGGCGCCTTGATGATCCGGGAAATCGTCAGGTCGAGCTTGGGGTCGGGTGTGGTCATTGTCAGCCTCCTTGTGCCTTAAGTCTTGGTTTCTTTTGTCCTGGTAACGAACTGCTCAAGCCTGTCGGTACGGCCCTCCCACAGCGAACGCTGCGCCGACAGCCACGCATCGACTGCGGCAAACTGCTGTTTCTCGATGGTGCAGGTGCGGACCCGCCCCTGCTTGCGGGTCTTGATCAGGCCGCTGCCCTCCAGAAAATGAATGTGTTTCATGAAGGACGGCAGGGCCATGGCGAAGGGTTCGGCAAGGTCGCTGATGCTGGCCGGTCCATTGCCCAGCCGCGCCAGCACGGCCCGCCGCGTCGGGTCTGCCAGCGCCTGGAAAATCCCGTCGAGCTGGTGTGAATACTGATCCATAAAGCTAAGTATCACAACGCAACACTTACCGCAAGAGCTAAGTGTTTTCCTCCGGTCCTTGACTTGCCATGGCGAGAGGGCATGTTTTCATGGAAGACGCATTCGGGAGGTCACGATGAAGACGTTTTTTCGTATCGGTGTGGCTATTGCCGTCATGACGGTGGCTGGTCAGGCCGCAGCCAAGATTCCGCTTGTGAACGCCACCTGCCCCGGCAATATCGACGTTCACGCCGATCAGGGCGGTCCGATCTATATCAACGGCAAGGAAGGCAAGCTCAAGGTCTTCAACGAGAACTATTATGAAGCCAAGGGCGGCGGTGTCACCATATCGCTCACCATCAGTCCGGATGGATCGGCGGATGTCTCCTATACCGGCAAGGGCGGCGCCAATGGTGTCTGCACCGTGAAGTAACCGGCAAGGGGATGTCATGAACCAGAGCATCGCGCTGATCGCGCTCGTCGTTGCCGATTATGACGCGGCGATTGCTTTTTACGTCGGCAAGCTCGGTTTCGTGCTGGTCGAGGACAGTTACCAGCCCGAGCAGGACAAACGCTGGGTGGTTGTGCCGCCGCCTGGCAAGGGCAGCACAGCGCTGCTTTTGGCAAAGGCGTCCTCGCCGGTTCAGGAACCATTCGTCGGCAATCAGGCGGGCGGGCGCGTGTTCCTGTTTTTGCAGACCGATGATTTCTGGCGCGATCATGCAAAGATGGTCGAGACAGGAATCCGCTTTATCCGCGAACCGAAAGAGGCTCCCTACGGCATCGTCGCCGTGTTCGAGGACCTCTATGGAAATCTCTGGGATCTGGTCGAGTTTACCGACGGACGATAGAGCTTACCGCTTCTTCTTAAACGGTTCCATGCCCTTGCGGGCGAGTTCGTCGGCGCGTTCGTTTTCCGGGTGGCCGGCATGGCCCTTGACCCAGTGCCAGGTGACCTTGTGGCTCTGGTTGGCGGCATCGAGCGCCTGCCAGAGTTCGCCGTTCTTCACCGGCTTCTTGTCTGCGGTCTTCCAGCCGTTCTTCTTCCAGCCGTGGATCCACTTGCCGATGCCGTCCATGACATATTTCGAATCGGTATAGAGATCGACTTCACACTGTGTCTTCAGGCTCGTGAGCGCGGTGATTGCCGCCAGCAGTTCCATACGGTTGTTGGTGGTTTCCGCCTCGCCGCCGCACAGGTCCTTCTCGGTCTCGCCATAGCGCAGCACCGCGCCCCAGCCGCCCGGACCGGGGTTTCCGGAGCAGGCGCCATCGGTGAAGATATCAACATGTTTCATGCGGGCATTGTCTCGTTGGTGAGGCCGTATTCGGCTGATGTTGCGACGGAGCGGTGGAACTGCAGCTTCTTCAGATATTCCAGCGGGTCCTTCTTGACCACGAGGGCACCGGCCGGCGTCATCAGCCAGTCGTAGAGCCGCGTCAGGAAAAACCGCAGCGCCGAACCGCGCGCCAGCAGCGGCAGCGCCTCGATCTCGGCAGATGTCAGCGGCCGCACGCTCTGGTAACCCGCAAGCAGCGCCATGGCCTTGGTGATGTTGAACGCGCCGTCCTTTTCGAAGCACCAGGCATTCAGGCAGACCGAGACGTCATAGGCGAGCAGGTCGTTGCAGGCAAAATAGAAGTCGATCAGGCCGGACAGTTGGTCGCCAAGGAAGAAGACGTTGTCGGGAAAGAGATCGGCATGGATGACGCCTTCCGGCAGGTCCTTCGGCCAGTTGGCCTCGAGGAAATCCAGTTCATGGGCAATCTCATCCGCCAGCCCCTGTTGCACCTCGTCGGCGCGGTCGCGCGAATTGTTCCACAACGGCCGCCAGCCGCCGACGGACAGCGCGTTGGGACGGCGGATCTCGAACCCCTCGCCGGCCACATGCATGGCGGCGAGCGCCTTGCCGACCTCGCGGCAATGGCTGGCATCCGGCTTGCGCAGCCACATGCCCTCGAGGAAGGAAATGACGGCGGCCGGACGGCCCGAGAGATGGCCGAGCAATTCGCCATCGGCACGCGGCAGAGGCAGCGGGCATGACAAACCGTTGCCGGCGAGATGATGCATCAGTCCGAGGAAAAACGGCAGGTCGTTCTGGTCCACCCGCTTTTCGTAAAGCGTCAGGATATAGGCACCCTTGGTGGTGTGCAGCAGAAAATTGGTGTTCTCGACGCCTTCGGCAATGCCCTTGTAGGACGTCAGCGTGCCGACATCATATTGCTTCAGAAAGCCGTTGAGATCGTCTTCGGTGATATCGGTGTAAACTGCCAAGGTCGGATCTCTGAGCTAGAATAGGTGGAAGGGGTTTGCCTGCGAATGGATCCTCGGGTCAAGCCCGAGGATGACGGAGAGTGGGACGGCCACAGCGCAGGCAATTGGCTTCAAAACATAACAAACTCGAAGCCGTCATCCTCGGGCTTGACCCGAGGATCCACGCCGCATGCACGTTTTGCCGTCACTCCCCATTCACAAACGCCATGTCCTGCGCCGTCAAGGGAACGTGGCGCAATTCGCGGTTGACGAGGAAGTTTTCGGTTTCCTCGACCGTGTCGGCCAATTCCACGGCGGCATCATAGCGCTGGCGAAAAGCCTCGATGATCTCGTTGACGATGACTTCCGGTGCCGACGCGCCCGCCGACAGGCCGACTGTAGAGATATCGGCGAAATCATCCCAGTCGATTTCCGACGCCCGCTGGACCAGCACCGATTTTTTTGCCCCGGCGCGCAGTGCCACTTCCACCAGCCGCTTGGAATTGGACGAGTTCGGCGCGCCGACGATGATGAAATGATCGCAGCCGGGAGCCGCCTGTTTCACCGCTTCCTGGCGGTTGGTCGTTGCGTAGCAGATCGAATCGGCGGCAGGCGCGGTCAGGTTCGGGAAGCGCTCGTGCAGCCGCTTGATGACGCCTGCCGTATCATCGACAGAGAGCGTCGTCTGGGTGACGAAACCGAGATTGTCGGCATCTGGCGGCATATAGGTTTCGGCGTCTTCGACCGTTTCCACCAGCGACACCGCACCTTCGGGCAATTGCCCCATCGTGCCGATCACCTCGGGATGTCCGGCATGGCCGATCAGCACCACATGGCGGCCGAGCTTCTGATGGCGCATGGCCTGCTTGTGGACCTTGGAGACCAGCGGGCATGTGGCGTCGAGGTAGAAGAGATTGCGCTGCATCGCATCGGCCGGAACCGATTTCGGTACGCCATGGGCGGAAAACACCACCGGTTGCTTGCGATGCTCCGGCGGGATCTCGTCGAGTTCCTCCACGAAGATCGCGCCCTTGGCCTCAAGCCCTTCGACGACATAGCGGTTGTGAACGATCTCGTGGCGGACATAAACAGGCGCGCCAAATTCCTTCAGCGCCAGAACGACGATCTGGATCGCCCGGTCGACCCCGGCGCAAAAACCGCGCGGGCCGCACAGGCGCAGGGTGATCGGGGTCTTTGCTGGAAGGGACGTCGCCATTGATCAGAATGCCAGTAAGGTGAACACAAGGCCGAGAATGGCCGGGCCGCCCTGCACGAGCAGGATGCGCGGCTTGACCGACCATGCGCCATATATAGCGGCAACGATCACGCACACAAGGAAGAACAGCTTCAACTGCACGGCAAATTCGGGCAACGCAGCAATCAGCGACCACACAAGTCCGGCGGCGAGAAAGCCGTTATAGAGCCCCTGATTGGCCGCCAGAACCCTGGTCGCCTGCGCCTGTTCCGATGTCATCCGGAAGATTTTTCGCGCCTGCGGCCCGGTCCAGAGAAACATTTCGAGCACGAGAAACCCGGCATGCATCAGCGCCGTCACGGCGATCAGGATGTTTGCAAGAATGGCCATTCGATTCCCTCCGCTCCGGACTGGATCGACCTTATGTCTTCCGCCGGAAGATGAAAATCCCGCTGATGACGACCAGGGCGGCAGCCAGCCCGTACCAGGTCATCGCATATTGCAGATGGCTGTTGGGCAGATCGAACTGCGTCACGCCGCCGATCGGCATGCCGCCGTCATGCGCCGTCGCATCGGCATCGATGAAGAAGGGCTCGACCTTGGCGGGATCGAGGCCGGCGCTCGATGCCATGACATCGAGATCCTTCCAGTAGAAGATGTTCTTGGCGATATCATTGTCCGGCACGGCCCAGGAAGGTTTTTCCAGAAGCTTGGCGCGCGACAGCCCGGTGACGGTCTGCTCGCCGGTCAGCTGGCCCTGCTTGCGCATTTCCGGTTCCTTCGCCTCGAAGGTGACGAAGCCGCGATTGACGAGAACGATCCGGCCATCGCTCAGCTCAAGCGGCGTATAGACGTAATAGCCGGTGCGGCCGCCAAAGGTGGCGAAGAAATGCCGTTCCTTGTTGTTGAGATAGGTGCCAGTGACGCGCACCGTGCGGTAATCGACGTCGTCTCCGGCCTTGGCCAGAGCCTCGATGGCCGCAAGGTCAACGGGCGGTGCCGCGCGCCGCTCCGCAATCGAGGCCAGAAGCCCCTCTTTCCAGGCCAGCCGTTCCATCTGCCATGTGCCGAGCGCCAGGAGGATCGCCAGCGCGACGAGGACCAGCACGATGCCGGCGATGCGGCCGACCAGACCGCCGCCCTTCTTCGTTGACACGCTATCAGCCACGATCGATCTCGCCCTGGCGCGCATTGTTGCGGAACTGGACATTGATGAGCACGCCCTTGAGCATGCGCATCAGCGCCAGGCTGAAGACGATGGCGAGCGGAATCCACAACAGGAAATGCACCCAGAGCGGCGGATTGATATTGACCTCCATCCAGAGTGCTGCGCCCACAACGACGAAACCGACGATCAGGATGACGAACACCACCGGCCCATCGCCGGCATCGGCAAAGCCGTAATCCAGGCCGCAATTGGCGCAGGCCGGCTTCAATGTCAAAAAGCCGTCAAACAGCTTGCCCTGCCCGCAGCGCGGGCAAAGCCCCTTGAGCCCGGCCCTCACCGGCTCGACCGGTGGAAAATGTGCGCTGTCTTCGTTCATCCGGTTCTTCCAAACTGTTCGCGGCGGCTGTGTGCCAAGGAGTCAGCCGACTACGTAACCCCAGCGCCCGCCTTCGTCCAAGGGCAAAGCCTGCGACAAAGACGCATCGTGCGACGGGGAGCAAAGTTGCACTCAAGGTGTTGGGCGATCGGCAACAATCGTCATCTTCAACCCGAGCGTATTAACGATCTTGTGGAGCGTTTCAAACCGGGCCTTCGATCCGCCCCGCAGCGACTTGTAGAGGCTTTCACGGCCAAGCCCCGAGGCCCTCGCAATCTCAGTCATTCCGCGCGCCTTGGCGACATCACCCAGAGCTGCGATGAAGACATCGGGATTGTCATCTTCCATCGCAGCCGTGAGATATTCGGCGACAAGGTCATCGTCATCGAGAAACTCGGATGCGTCAAATCTGGAGACCGTTGTCATGATTTATCCTTCTAAAGCGACTTCGCCATCTTCAATGCGGCTGCTATGTCCCGCTTCTGGCTGGACTTGTCGCCCCCGGCGAGTAGGAGATAGACAACGTCGCCACGCCGTTTGAAATACAAGCGATACCCTGGTCCATAATGGATCCGCATTTCCGAGACACCCTCGCCAACCGGTGCGCAGTCTCCCAGATTGCCGAACTCGGCGGAGCGTATCCGCGCAAGAATTCTGGCCTTCGCCTTCACGTCCCGCAGCGAAAACAGCCAATCCTTGAACACATCGGTTGTTTCAAATACGAGCATGATCAATCGTATCCGAAAGGATACATTCCGTCAATTTACCCTCAGCCATCGCTTCAAACAGAAACGGCCACATTGCTGCGGCCGCCCGAAAATTTTGTGTGTCGTCCGATCAGCCGTGGATCGGGGCACCCCAGCCGCCCCAGACGTAGATCGAGAAGAACAGGAAGAGCCAGACCACGTCGACGAAATGCCAGTACCAGGCGGCGGCTTCGAAGCCGAAATGCTGCTTGGGGGTAAAGTCGCCCTTCAGCGCGCGGATCAGGCAGATGGCGAGGAAGATCGTGCCGACCAGGACGTGGAAACCATGGAAGCCGGTCGCCATGAAGAAAGTCGCGCCGTAGATCGAATCCTTGAAGGCGAACGGAGCGTGGACATATTCGTAGGCCTGAACGCCCGAGAACAGGATGCCGAGCAGGACCGTCAGCGTCAGGCCGTTGATCAGGCCCTTGCGGTCGCCGTGCAGCAGGGCGTGGTGCGCCCAGGTGACCGTGGTGCCGGACAGAAGCAGGATGACGGTGTTGTAGAGCGGCAGGTGCCAGGGATCGAGAACCTCGATGCCCTTGGGCGGCCATGTGCCGCCGGTGAAGGCGGCGCGGGTGGCCTGGATGGCCTCGCCCGGAAACAGGCTGGCATCGAAATAGGCCCAGAACCAGGCGACGAAGAACATCACTTCCGAAGCGATGAACATGATCATGCCGTAACGCAGGTGCAGCGACACGACGCGGGTATGATGCCCCTCATGCGCTTCCTTGATCGTGTCGGCCCACCAGCCATACATCGTGTAGAGCACGACGGCGAGGCCGATGAAGAAGAACCACGGATGCGCCCAGTTCAGGCCGAACAGGTGCAGCGTGCCGCCCGACAGGTATCGCATATAGCCGACGCCGCCAAAGGCCATGACGAAGGCGCCGATCGAGGCGATCAGCGGCCAGGGGCTCGGATCGATGATGTGGTAGTCGTGATTTTTCTGGTGCGCATCGGCCATGTGGACTATCCCCGATAAGTCTTTCTCATGTCGTCATTTCCGGCTTAGCCGAAAACTGTGATCTGTCAAAGTTTTCTGTCAGTTTCGGCAGGTTTTGCCTTGAGCGCCGCGACCGGCTTCGACGGCTCGCGGGCGTAGAATGTGTAGGAGAGCGTCAGCGTGTTGATCCCCTTGGTCTCAACCGCCTTGACGATTTCCGGATCGATGAAGAACACCACCGGCATCTTCAGGTCTTCGCCTGGCTGCAGCGTCGTCTCGGTAAAGCAGAAGCACTCGACCTTGTTGAAATAGGCGCCGGCCGCCATCGGCGTGACGTTGAAGACCGCCTGACCGGTCGTCGCTTTCTTCGCCACATTGGTTGCTTCGAACTCGACCTGCACGGTTTCGCCGATCTTCAGTTCGATCTCGCGCTGCACGGGCTTGAACACCCAGGGCAGATCGGATGCGATATTGGCATCGAACGTCACCTTGATCTTCCGGTCGAGGATGACGTCGGAGGCCTGCTCGACGCGTTTGGTCGTGCCGTTATAGCCTGTCACCCGGCAGAACATGTCGTAGAGCGGCACGGCGGCATAGGCCATGCCGGTCATGCCGACGACGAAGGCGATGCAGGAGGCGACGATGACGCCGTTTGCCCGCTCCTTCTTCTGCTCCGGTGTTTTGATCGGGGCCATGATCTCTCCCTATTGAACCATGCCGTTGCTGAACTTGATCAGCGTTACGACATAGAAAATGGCAACGAGACCGAAGAGGACCGCACCCAGCGCGATATTGCGGCCGCGGCGCGACTTCTTCTGGGCGTCCGTGAGTGTCACGAGTTCCATCAGGCAACCTTTCCGGCAGTAAGCCACAGCGTGGCAATCAGATGATCGACCATCAGCGCGGAGAAGATCGCGAAGAGATAGAGGATCGAAAATGCAAAGAGCTTCTTGGCCGGCACCATCTTCTCGTCCCCTTCCGGCATGCGGTGCACGCCGATGGAGTACCAGATGAAGCCGAGGCCAAGCGCTGCGGCAAAAGCGCCGTAATAGGTGCTCGAGAACCCGAGGATCGTCGGCACAACGCCGATGATCGCGGTGAGCACGGCATAGATGACGATCTGCGTCTTGGTGGTCGCCTCGCCCGAGACATTCGGCAGCATCGGCACGCCGACGGCGCCGTAATCGCGCATCTTGAACAGGGCGAGCGCCCAGAAATGGGCCGGCGTCCACAGGAAGGTGATGAGGAAGAGCACGATGCTCTCGATGGCGATACCATTGGTGACGCAAGCCCAGCCGATCATCGGCGGGAATGCGCCGGCAGCACCGCCGATGACGATGTTCTGCGGCGTCGAGCGCTTCAGCCACATCGTGTAGATCACCACATAGAAGAAGATCGTGAATGCGAGCAGGCCGGCCGACAGCCAGTTGACGACGATGCCGAGAATGCAGACGGAAAAGGCAGACAGCGTCATGCCGAACGACAGCGCTTCCTGCGCCGTGATCTTGCCAGACGGGATCGGCCGCTTTGCCGTACGGGTCATGACAGCGTCAATATCCGCGTCGTACCACATGTTGAGGGCGCCGGACGCTCCAGCACCCACGGCGATACAGAGGATCGCAATGAAACCGATGAACGGGTTGATGTGCCCGGGTGCCATCACCATGCCGGCGAGACCCGTGAACACCACCAGCGACATGACGCGCGGCTTCAGCAGCTCGAAATAATCGCGCGCAGAGGCCTCAGAGAGACGAACGCCGCCTTCCGTGCCGATTGCTTCGTGATTGTCGATAACCTGCATGTCCGTTCCGTTTCTGTTGTACGGTTCCGGGAGAGCAGGCCTCATGGCCTGTCTCTCCATCGTCACCGCCGGGCGAGTGTACCCATTGTCATCCTCGGGCCTGACCCGAGGATCCATTCCCAAGCATGCCAGCCCAGGCATACAGGAGGGAATGGTGTGGATCCTCGGGTCAAGCCCGAGGATGACGGAGGGTGGTTTGCCGGGTTTGGCCTAACGAACCATCGCTCCCGGCCGGTATCAGCTTTCCCTCAAGTCGAGGAGCCGCCGTTTCCGGCGGCCCAGGTTTGCAAGCGCTTACTTGATGCGCGGCAGCTGTTCCCACTGGTGGAACGGCGGCGGCGATGTCAGCTGCCATTCGAGCGTGTTGGCGCCCTCACCCCAGGGGTTGTTGCCGGCAACGCGCTTCTTGGAGAAGGCTTCAAAGACGCCGAACAGGAAGATCAGAACGGCGAAAGCCGAGATGTAGGAACCGTAGGACGATACGGCGTTCCAGCCGGCATAGGCATCCGGATAGTCGATGTAACGGCGCGGCATGCCGGCAAGGCCGAGGAAATGCTGCGGGAAGAACACAAGGTTCACGCCGACGAACATGACCCAGAAGTGCAGCTTGCCGATCAGTTCCGAATACATGTAGCCGGTCATTTTCGGGAACCAGTAGTACCAGCCGGCAAAGATCGCAAACACGGCGCCGAGCGACAGAACGTAGTGGAAATGGGCAACCACGTAATAGGTGTCGTGCAGCGAACGGTCGAGACCGGCATTAGCGAGCTGAACGCCGGTGACGCCGCCCACGGTGAACAGGAAGATGAAGCCGATCGCCCAGACCATCGGCGTGGTGAAGCGGATCGAACCGCCCCACATCGTCGCAATCCAGGAGAAGATCTTCACGCCGGTCGGAACCGCGATGACCATCGTCGCGAAGACGAAGTAACGCTGCGTGTCGAGCGACATGCCGACCGTGTACATATGGTGCGCCCAGACGATGAAGCCGACGGCGCCGATGGCGACCATGGCATAGGCCATGCCGAGGTAACCGAAGATCGGCTTGCGCGAGAAGGTCGAGACGATGTGGCTGACGATGCCGAAGCCGGGTAGGATCAGGATGTACACTTCCGGGTGACCGAAGAACCAGAACAGGTGCTGGAACAGGATCGGGTCGCCGCCGCCTTCAGGCGCGAAGAAGGACGTGCCGAAGTTGCGGTCGGTGAGCAGCATGGTGATGCCGCCTGCCAGAACCGGCAGCGAGAGAAGCAGAAGGAAAGCGGTAATCAGAACCGACCAGGCAAACAGCGGCATCTTGTGCAGCGTCATGCCGGGAGCGCGCATGTTGAGGATCGTGGTGATGAAGTTGATCGCACCGAGGATCGACGAGGCGCCGGCAATGTGCAGGCCGAGGATCACGAGGTCCATGGAGGGTCCGGGCGTTCCCGCCGTCGAGAGAGGCGGATAGATCGTCCAGCCGCCTCCGGAGCCATAGCCACCGGCCGGGCCTTCGACGAACATCGACAGGAGTACCAGCAGGAAGGCCGGGATGATCAGCCAGAAGGAGATGTTGTTCATGCGCGGGAACGCCATGTCAGGCGCACCGATCATGATCGGGACCATCCAGTTGGCAAAGCCGCCGATCAGCGCCGGCATGACCATGAAGAAGATCATGATCAGCGCATGCGCCGTGGTGAAGACGTTGAACATCTGCTTGCCGCCGTCGATGGCAGCGTCGCCTTCGAAGCCGTAGACCATGGAGGCCAGGCCGTGGAAGATCTGGATGCCCGGCTCCTGCAGCTCGGCGCGCATGAAGACCGACAGTGTGCCGCCGACGATGCCCGCGAAGATCGCGAAGATCAGGTACAGCGTGCCGATGTCCTTGTGGTTGGTCGAGAGGAACCAGCGCTGAAAGAAGGTCAGCGGCTTGTGGGCGTGGTCATGGTCGTGCCCGTGATCGTGGGCATGGTCATGAAGGTGGTCGTTTTGCGCGGTTGTTCCGGCCATTGGGTCGAGCTCCCCTTCGAATTCTGTAGGGCGAATTACTGTGCGGCGTTTTCAGCGACGTCTACGGTCTTGGCCGCGCCGTCGATGGAAGCCATGAGTGCCTTGTTCGCTTCACCAACATTGGTGGCGGCGGCAGCAAGCCAAGTGTTGTACTTGTCTTCGCTGACCACACGGATGGCGATCGGCATATAGGCGTGATCCTTGCCGCAGAGCTCGGAACACTGGCCGTAGTAGAGACCTTCGCGCTCAGCCTTGAACCAGGTTTCATTGAGACGGCCGGGAACGGCGTCGATCTTCACGCCGAAAGCCGGCATGGCGAAGGCGTGGATGACATCGGCTGCGGTGACCAGAACACGAACGGTCTTGCCGATGGGAACGACGACTTCGTTGTCGACGGCCAGAAGACGCGGATATTCGTGCTTGTCTTCCTTGCCGAGCGAGGCGCGGTCTTCTTCCTTCATCATCAAGCTATCGAAGGAGAGCGGGCTTTCGCCGATTTCATATTCATAGGACCAGTACCACTGGTTGCCTGTCGCCTTCAGCGTGATATCCGGATTTTCCGGCGGCGTCAGCTGCGCGGTCAAAAGCTGGAAGGAGGGAATGGCCAGGAACAGGAGAATGACCACCGGACCCAGCGTCCAGACGATCTCGATCGCCGTGTTATGGCTGGTCTTGGAGGGAACCGGGTTCTTGCTTTCGCGGAACCGGATCACGATCCAGACCAGGAGCGCCAGAACGAAAAGCGTGATCGGAATGATGAACCAGAGCGTGTAATGCTCGAACCATGTAATTTCTTCCATGATCCCGGTTGCTGCGGTCTGAAAGTTGGTCTGCCATGCGACCGGCTTGTCAGCCAAAGCATTCGAAGCGAAGAGCAGACAGGCAATCGATGCCAAAACTGCAAAAGCCTTGTTTTTCACTATAGTGTCTCCCTGGGCGCTTGATCAGGATCAAACCGTAACGCAGAATCCTTAGCCATACTGAAGCGCTTCAAACCACAGTTTGATGAACGCCGCAACATCTGTCCATTCAAGCCCATGCGGCATTTTGCGCAAACTGTGCTTTTCACACAAACTGTTCAGCCATGCGGCGCCCACCGTTACCGGCAGCGGCTCCATACAGCACGCGCGCCATCCCAGTCTTTCACGCCAGTCTTATCGCCCCTATAGCATATATAAGGAACGACCGGCACTCCATCCGCAGCCTATTAAAGCGGCGTTTCACTAAAACCGGACGATTTAGACCGGTCCAGGAGCCCCATTTCCGCCACACCGGGCTGGAATGTACCGCGCGGGGCTTTTCATTTGCGGCTACGCGCTTCAAGAATAGCCAGACTGATTCTTAAGTTTGAGGTTTTCATGGGCCTGTCCCTCCTTTCCCGGCTGCCGATCGCGGCGTTCGGACTTGCTGCCACACTCTTTTCCTATACGGCAGCGGCCCAACAGCCCGGAGCACAACAGCCAGGTACACCCGGCACCGTGAAATCAAACCATGGTGCGTGGTCGATCGTCTGCGACCAGCCGGCCGGCGCAACCGCCGAACAATGCGCGCTGATGCAGAACGTCATTGCCGAGGACCGTCCCGAGGTGGGCCTTTCGGTCGTCGTCCTGAAGACGGCGGACCGCAAGGCGAAGATCCTGCGCGTGCTTGCTCCGCTCGGCGTTCTCTTGCCGAACGGGCTTGGCCTCAATGTCGATGGCAAGGATATCGGCCGCGCCTATTTCGTCCGCTGCTTCTCCGACGGCTGCTATGCCGAAGTGGTTCTGGAAGACGAACTCCTGAAAACCTTCCGCTCCGGCGCCCAGGCAACCTTCATCGTCTTCCAGTCTCCGGAAGAAGGCATCGGTATTCCGGTTGACCTGAAGGGGTTCGGCGAAGGCTACGACGCACTGCCGTAAGCAGTTTCTTTTTCTCTTCTCCCCAGCGGGGAGAAGTGCCGAACGCAGTGAGGCGATGAGGGGGCCAAGGGCACGGACTGTCTGTGAGGCTCCCCCTCATCCGGCGCGACGCGCCACCTTCTCCCCGCTGGGGAGAAGAGGAGCCGCCCGCTTTTTTGCAAAAATGGCAAACCAATGCATCACGGCGGTAGCGTCTCCACATCTGTGCTTGCCCCTTCTCTTACGGGTCCCTAGATAAGCAGGGTCCCCCTCTGCATATGGAGCCCCTCGCCCATGAACACCGATCTCATCAAACTGTTCGACAGCGACGAGGCTGCCATTCGCGACGTGCTGGCGCAGACCTTGGCGGGCGCCGATGATGGCGAGCTGTTCATCGAGCATAGCCAGTCGGAATCGCTGTCCTTCGACAATGGCCGCCTGAAGGGCGGCAGCTTCAATACCGATCAGGGATTTGGCCTGCGGGCGGTTGCCGGCGAAGCCGTTGGTTATGCACATGCGGGCGATCTTTCGCTGTCGGCTTTGAAACGGGCTGCCGATGCGGTCGGCGCCGTGACGCGCGGTTATTCCGGCACCTATGCGGCCGCGCCCCAGCGCACCAACAAGAAACTCTATGGCGACGAGAACCCCATCGGTGAGCCGAGCTTCGAGGCCAAGGTTACGCTGCTGCAGGAGATCGATGCCTATCTTCGTGCCAAACACCCGAAGGTCCGCCAGGTGACGGCCTCGATCGCTGCCAGCTGGCAGGTGGTCGATATCCTGCGCGCCGATGGCGAGCGCATGCATGATATCCGGCCGATGACGCGCCTCAACATCTCCGTCGTGGTCGGCGACGGTGACCGGCAGGAAGCCGGCTCCTACGGCGTCGGCGGCCGTCGCGGCTTCGGCGATTTCGTTGCTGCCGGCAATTGGCAGAGTGGCGCCGACGAAGCGCTGCGCCAGGCGCTGGTCAATCTGGACGCCATCGACGCACCGGCCGGAACCATGGATGTGGTTTTGTCCTCCGGCTGGCCGGGCGTCATGCTGCATGAAGCGGTCGGCCATGGCCTGGAGGGCGATTTCAACCGCAAGAAGACATCGGCTTTTGCCGGGCTGCTCGGTCAACAGGTGGCGGCCAAGGGCGTGACCGTGGTCGATGACGGCACGATCGAAAGCCGCCGCGGCTCGCTCACCATCGATGACGAGGGCACACCATCCGCCTATAACGTGCTGATCGACGACGGCAAGCTGGTTGGCTATATGCAGGACCGCCAGAACGCCCGGCTGATGGGCATGAAGGCGACCGGCAACGGGCGGCGCGAATCCTACGCGCATGTGCCGATGCCGCGCATGACCAACACCTATATGCTTGGCGGCGACAAGAGCCCGGACGAGATCATCGCCTCCGTCAAGAAGGGTATCTATGCGGTTTCCTTCGGCGGCGGCCAGGTGGATATCACCTCGGGCAAGTTCGTCTTCGGCTGCACCGAGGCCTATCTGATCGACAACGGCAAGATCGGCGCGCCCGTCAAGGGCGCGATGCTGATCGGCAATGGCCCGGACGCCATGCAGCGGATCACCATGATCGGAAACGATATGAAGCTCGATACCGGCATGGGCAATTGCGGCAAGGGCGGCCAATGGGTCCCCGTCGGCGTCGGCCAGCCGCATCTGCGCATGAACGAAATGACCGTTGGCGGCACGCAGGCCTGATTGAAGAAAGGCCGCATTTTGGAGAGACCGGCAGCAACGACGGCCGGGCTCACCAGTTGCCAAGCCCCTCCCCGTCAGCCGCGTGACGGCAGCAGCATGCAGTCGTAGGAGTGCTGCTTCAGCCAGTTGCAGGCGGCATCCGCCTCGTCGCGGCTGTCGAACCCGACGAACCGGGCGCGGTAGATGGTGCCGGCCCCTTGGCCGACGGCTTCCGTATAGGGTGAGGCTGATTTCAGCGTATGGCCGGCAACGGAGCGTGCCTGCGCCAAAAGTGCCCGCGCGGCTTCCTGCGTCGGTGCCGCTGAAATCTGGATCTGCCAGGCACCGGCGGGCAAGATATCCGCCGTCTTTTCCAACTCGTCCATGACGGCCGGGCGCTCGGCCGGGATTGTCGCGTGCGACGAGGCGATCAGTGCGGCAACGGCGTCGCCGCCCCGGCGCTTGGGGGCGGCAAAGGGCAATGGGACATCGGACGCACCGAGCGCTGCCACCTCGACCGCGCCACCGGTCTTGGCCGCAGCGAGCAGCGCGCGGCTGCCTGCGTTCGACGCCTTGCCCAGATGACGGTCGAGAAGGGCTGCCATCTTGTTGTCGCGGCTTTTTGCCGTGCGGCCGCCGAGCACCACGCCGACCACACGCCGGTTGCCATGGCGCACGGCGCTGACCAGGTTGAAGCCGGAGGCATTGGTATAGCCGGTCTTGATCCCGTCCATGCCGTCATAGCGATACATCAGATTGTTATGGCCACGCACCTTGCGGCCGCGAAACATGAAGCTCTGCGTCGCAAACAGCCTGTATTCCCTTGGGAAATCCCGCATCAGCGCGATGGCAAGCGTGGACATGTCGCGCGCCGTGGTCACCTGGGCCGAGGCCGGCAAGCCGGAGGCATTGATGAAGACGGTGCGGCTCATGCCGAGCTGGCGCGCCTTTTTCGTCATCATCTGGGCAAATCTCGCTTCCGTGCCGCCGAGCTTTTCCGCCATGGCGGCCGCAGCATCGTTGCCCGAGCGCACGATCATGCCCAGCACTGCCTCGCGCACCGTCAGTTTCATCCCGGCCTTCAGCCCCAGCCGCATCGGCGGCTTGGCCGCCGCCGTCTTCGACACCTTGATCGTGCTATCCCAATCGATCGTGCCGCGATGAAGCGCCTCGAAAGCAAGATAGAGCGACATCATCTTGGTGAGCGAGGCCGGATGATTGAGCGTGTCTGGATTTTCCGAGGACAGCACCTTGCCGGTGCGGGCATCGATGATGATTGCGGCACTGCCGGCCAAGGCCACGGACGGCGCAAGCGCGAATGTCAATATTGCCAAAAGCAGGCAGCGGAAGGTCATCATGCCGGTCCCCCTCAATCGCACCGGCAAGCAGGCGCCGTGCGTCATAGGGAGACAGAGCCGTGTCTTTGCTGCAACTTTGCGGCCGATTGCGTTTATACGGCACAACTTTTGTCCGGCTGGTAAACGAAGATTTAACACGGACACCGTCCGGGCGGGACCAAAGCCGCCAGCCAACAGGCTTCCACCAAGGCTCCGGGCGGCAATCCTGTTCATTTGCTGCAAGGTTCAGTTGTCGCGGGAACCAAACGCCCCTCGCCGCGTTATTCGGGCACGCCGCATAACCGTTTGAAAAAGCGGCCGGTTCATTGCAAGGAGAGACATCATGGGACGCGGAATTCTACTTTGGCTGCTGGGGGTTCCGATCCCCATTATTATACTTCTCGCCCTCTTCTTCCGATAGGTGGCGCGATGACAATCCCGGTCTCAACGGTGCCAGCCGGCACCACCATCGAATCATCGGATTCCGCTGTCAGCTGGGGTGCAATTATCGCAGGCGCCGTGGCGGCTTCTGCAATCACGGTCGTTCTGTCGCTGCTCGGATCCGGCATCGGATTGAGCATGGCGTCACCTTTCTCATCCGAAGGCGCATCCCTGACCACATTCGCCATCACCACGGCGATCTGGCTGATCATCGTGCAATGGGCGTCTGCCGGTTTCGGCGGCTATATTGCCGGACGGCTGCGGACGAAATGGACAGGCGTCAACCGTGACGAAGTGTTTTTCCGCGATACGGCGCATGGCGTTCTCGCCTGGGCACTGGCCACATTGATCGTAGCCGGTGCTCTGGGGTCGGCCATCTCCGCTACGGTCGGCGCTGGCGTGCAGGCGACTGCAACGGTGACCGCCGGTGCAACGGCAGCGGGTGCAGCGGCCGCATCTTCGGATGCGGGCAGCAATGCGACATCCTATTTTGTCGATAATCTGCTGCGTCCGACAGCCCCGTCGCCTGCAGCTGCAGGCTCTGCCGACGATACGGCAGGACAGGTGTCGCGCATTCTCATCAACAGCGCTGCGAATGGCGAAATGTCTGCGGGCGACCGCACCTATCTCGACCAACTCGTTGCCTCGCGCACCGGTCTTTCCGAAGCCGATGCCAAGGCCCGCGTTGATGGCGTCCTGAAAAGCATCGACGATGCCAAGGTTGCCGCGACCGAAGCAGCTGAGACGGCGCGCAAGACCAGTGCATCGGTTGCCCTGTTCGGTGCGTTGTCCCTGCTGATTGGCGGCTTCGTTGCTGCGGTCGGCGCGGCACTCGGCGGCCGCCAGCGTGACGAAGTTGACGGCGTGCTTGCCCGTTAACGGTGTGGACTGAAACAGTATCGAAGGCGGATTGCGAAAGCAGTCCGCCTTTTTTCTTTGTGCGAAAACCGCATGTGGCAGCGTTCAGCCGGTGTTAACGCCGCCGCCGTTAATGTTGCGCTGTTCATTTCGACTGGGGAACAGACTTGAAATCCATGCTGCGACAGGCTGTCAAACGCTCGGCCATTACCGCTGGCCTGAACGCTGCATTCGTGTTGCAGGCCTGTGGCGCCATGCGGCAGGCGCGCGGGCGCGGCGCGATCTTCACGCTGCATCATGTGCGCCCGAAACAGCCGCGCGCCTTCGATCCCAACGCCCATCTGGAGATCACGCCAGAATTTCTGGAAACGGCGATCATGACGTTGAAGCGCGATGGCTACCGGTTCATCGCGCTTGATGCCCTGCCTGTCCATCTTGCGTCCAGTGATCCCCAGCCGGTTGCGGTCTTCACGCTGGATGATGGCTACCGCAACAATCTCGACTATGCCGCGCCGGTTTTCTCCCGGCACGGCGTGCCCTTCACCGTGTTTGTCGCAGGCGGGTTCATCGACCGCACCCATACGCTCTGGTGGGAAACGCTTGCCGATCTGCTGGAGGGGCAATCCAACCTGACGTTCGATATTGGCGCAGGCGAAGAGACTGTCGCGCTTGGCACGCTGCGTGAGAAACAGGCCGTATTCGACCGGTTTGCGGCCTTTCTTCACGCCATCGACGAGGCCACGGCGATCACCCGTCTCAACCAGACAGCGCAGGCGCTTGGCATCGATCCCATGGGAATAACCGCTGCCCTGACGCTGGACGAAACAGGGCTCAGGCGTCTCACTGACAATCCGCTCGCTAGCCTCGGGGCGCATACGATCAGCCATCGCTCGGTGACGCGCCTGAGCGACGTGACGGCCGGCATGGAAATGGAGCATTCAGCCCGCAGGGTGGAAACGATCACCGGAAACCGGCCGGCATCGCTTGCCTATCCCTATGGTTTTGCCAGCGCCGTTTCTGTGCGCGACCACCGCCTGGCGGCGTCGCTGGGATTTACGACCGCAGTGACCACGCAGCCGGGAACCCTCTCGGGGACCGCCGGCATGACGGCCCTGCCGCGCATATCTCTGAACGGCCATTTTCAGAAGGCGCGTTATGTCAGCGCGCTTGCCTCTGGCATTGCCTTCAAACTGATGGGCGCGCGCTGAGACCCTTCCCTATTCGTCAGGGATACATCCGCACCTTGTTCCAGTCGCCTTCCGCCGCGTCGCGGCGGAATTCGATGCGGTCGTGCAGGCGGAAAGCGCCGTCCTTCCAGAACTCGATCGAGGTCGGCTTGATGCGGAAACCCGACCAGTGATCGGGGCGCGGAATATCGCCGATGGCGTATTTCAGCGTATATTCGGCAACCGCCTTTTCCAGCGCGAACCGGCTTTCGAGCGGCCGCGATTGCTTGGAGGCCCAGGCACCGATGCGGCTGCCGCGCGCCCGCGTCTTGTAATATTCGTCGGCCTCCTGGGAGCTGACGATCTCGACAGGGCCGCGCACCCGGACCTGGCGGCGCAAGGTTTTCCAATGAAAACACATTGCCGCCTTCATATTGCCGAGGATTTCCTGCCCTTTCTGGCTTTCGAAATTGGTGTAGAACACGAAGCCGCGCTCGTCGAAATCCTTCAACAGCACCATGCGCACATCCGGCAGGCCATCGCCGTCCACCGTCGCCAGCGCCAAGGCATTGGGATCGTTGATTTCTGCGGCCTGCGCCTCTTTCAGCCATGTGCCAAAAAGGGAAAAGGGCTCATTCTCTTGCGTGAAGTCACCAGTTGTTAACCCAGTCTCACTCATATTGCCATCCAATGCCGTAATGTGTGGCGCGACGCCGTTTCGCCCGCCGAACAAAAAATGTCAGAGCTCGCACGTTGCGTCTCCGGACCTTGAAGCCGCTCTTTCCAGTCTGACAGGTATGCCATTGCAAGACATAGCAAAGTGGATCGAGGACAGAAAGGTTTTATCCCGGTTGGGCGGGATTGCCGCACTGTGCCTGACTGCGACCAGCCTTTCGGGATGCCTCGGCGGCCTCGACTTCTCCGGAACGCCGGATGTCGACAGGACCGTTTCGACAAGCTCGGTTCCGGCTGTGCGCAGTGACGAAGACAATTCCGATGCCGTCACCGTCAGAAACGCCGTGTCATCGGCCGATGTGACCCGCATGTCCGGAAATCCCATTCCCTGGGCGAATTCCAGCTCGGGCAGCGCCGGCGTGATCAGCAGCATCGCCGAGGAACAGGTCAACGGCACCACCTGCCGCCGCTTTACCACCACGCGTCATTCCTATCAGGGCATCGCCAAATTCGACGGTAACACCTGCCTTCTGGGCAATGGCGAATGGTATCTGACCAGTTTTGGCCCGCGCAGCTGATCCTTTGCCGATACCGCCCGTTAACCACGCTGCAACAAAGGCGCGGTGGAGGGCGATTTACACAACCGGCGGGCGCCCGCAGCTAACCGGAATTTAAGCAGCCGCTTTACATCATCACCGCAAAAGGGAGAAAGCCGCCGGTGCGGCTTCCCGATTGTTTCAACAGGCTGAAGCGAACCGCAACATGCGGCCTCGGTCTTCAAGGGCGGTGACAGGCATGCGTGATCCCTATTCAGTGCTCGGCGTCAGACGCAATGCCGGACCCGACGAGATCAAGGCCGCCTGGCGCTCCGTGGCGAAAGCCGTGCATCCCGACCAGAACAAGGACGATCCGCTCGCCACACAGCGCTTTGCCGAGGCCGGGCGCGCCTATGAGGTGCTGAAGGACCCGAAACTGCGCAACCGCTACGACTATGCCCGCCGGGAAGCCGAACTGCGCCGCATGGAAGACATGAAGCGCAAGGCGCGCGGGTCAGAGGAAGAGACCATCGATCCGGAAACCGCCGAAGACATGATCTCGCGCATCTTCGGCGCCGACGATCGGGCAAAGGCCGAGAACGCCCGCCGCGAAGACCGCAAGCCGGCAGCCGCACCGCAGGCCGCCACACCAAAGGCAAAGACGGACGCAAAGCCGCAACAAAGGGCCGAACCGAAGTCCGAGGCGAGGCCCGAACCCAAAGCCGAACCCAAGCCCGAACAAAAGGCAGAGGCAGAACTGGAGACCAGCACCGAAGCGAAGGCCGAACCAGCGGACAAAATGCCGATCTTCGGCGGCTTTCCGCGCGCGGCGGCACCGGCCGCAGACCTGGTTTCGGCCATCGTGCGGCGGATCCGGGGTGCGGCAAGCAAACCCGCGCTTGAAAAGGTGCCGGATATTTTCTGCGACGTCACGGTTTCGATCGAGGACATTTTCCGCCGCGAAAAGCCTGTGGCAACGCTGCCCGACGGCCAGACCCTGAAGGTCGCCCTGCCCCTGGGCACCACCGATGGCAGCGTCGTGCGCCTCAAGGAAATGGGCTACCGGCTGAACGGCATGCAGCGCGGCGATGTCGTCGTTGCGGTGCGCGTGCTTGAGGACGGCCGCTTCCGCACCGATGGCACGGACCTGCGCACCACCCTTCCCGTCAATATCCAGGACGCAATCCTTGGCTGCGAGACGACGGTCGAAACCCTGACCGGCCCGGTCAGCGTCACCATCCCGGCCTGGTCGGGCTCCGACCACGTGATCAGGCTGGAAGGCCATGGCCTGCCGGCAGCTGAGGGCAGACGCGGCGACCTTCTGGTGGAACTGCGGCTGATGCTGTGGGAAAAGCCGGACGAAAAGGTGACCGACCTGATGCGCAGCCTGCGCAACGGCCTGTTCCTGTAACGGTTTTGCGACAAAATCTTGGGATGACGGCGGCCTTTCCGGCTACTGACCCAATATTACGGGGACTAACAGTTCCTGATCTCCCCCGCGCTTGAACCACCGGGACGGCTATGTCATAGCCAATGCTCGAAAAATTCAGAGCCGACGCGACCGCAAGGGGCGCGAGGGCTCCGGCAAGTTCAACATATGCGCATTTCCAGCCGGCACAGGCCTGGCTGATGAAAGCATAGGCTTTATTGGGGGCATAACATCATGTCGCAAACATCCGGTCTGATGAAGGGCAAACGCGGCCTCATCATGGGGGTCGCGAACAACCGGTCGATCGCATGGGGCATTGCCAAGGCAATTCACGCGCAGGGCGGCGAACTGGCATTCACCTATCAGGGCGATGCGCTGAAGAAGCGGGTCGAGCCGCTGGCCGAGGAACTCGGTGCGGTTCTCGCCGGCCATTGCGACGTCAGCGACGAGACCACCATCGACGCCGTCTTCGAACATCTGGAAAAGACCTGGGGCAAGATCGACTTCCTCGTGCACGCCATCGGCTTTTCCGACAAGGACGAACTGACCGGCCGCTATGTCGATACGTCGGCGGCCAACTTTGCCCTGACGATGAACATCTCGGTCTATTCCTTCACCGCCGTTGCACGGCGCGCCGAAAAGCTGATGACCGATGGCGGCTCGATGCTGACCATGACCTATTACGGCGCCGAAAAGGTGATGCCGAACTACAACGTCATGGGCGTTGCAAAGGCGGCCCTCGAAGCCAGCGTCAAATATCTTGCCGTCGATCTCGGCCCGAAGAACATCCGCGTCAACGCGATCTCGGCCGGCCCGATCAAGACGCTTGCCGCCTCCGGCATCGGCGACTTCCGCTATATTCTTAAGTGGAACGAATATAATGCACCGCTGCGCCGCACCGTTACCATCGAGGAAGTCGGCGATGTCGGCCTCTACATGCTGTCGGACCTGTCGCGCTCGGTGACCGGCGAGGTCCATCATGCCGATAGCGGCTATCATGTCGTCGGCATGAAGGCGGTCGATGCGCCGGATATCGCCGTCGTCAAGGACTGACACGCAGACGAAAGCATTCCGGGGCTGCTGTAGAACGGCCGCCCCGGCTCCTGCCTTGGGTCTCAAGGGCCCCTCTCCCGGAGTTTCTCCGTGACCATTTACATGATCCGCCACGGCCAGACCGACTGGAATGCGCAAATCCGCATGCAGGGGCAGAAGGACATTCCGCTCAACGATACCGGCAGGCGGCAGGCGAGCGGCAATGGCCGCGCCCTTCTCGAGCTTCTGGGACAGGAGGCGGACACATTCGACTTCGTCGCCAGTCCGCTTCACCGCACCCGCGAGACCATGGAACTCATTCGCGAAGCGATGGGCCTTGCCCGCTCCGGATACCGGATGGACGACCGCTTGAAGGAAGTCTCCTTCGGGGATTGGGAAGGCTATACAATGGCCGAACTCGAGCGGGACATGCCCGAACGTGTCGCCGAGCGGGAATTGTCGAAATGGGATTTCATCCCGCCGGGAGCGGATGCCGAAAGCTATGAGATCCTGTCATGGCGGGTTGGCGCCTGGCTTTCCAGCGTTTCGGGCCCAACCGTCTGCGTCAGCCATGGCGGCGTCATCCGCACCTTGTTCAAGATATGCGGCGCAATGGACGCGGAAGAGGCAGCGCTTGGCGCCATCCCTCAGGACCGGATTTTGAAAATTGAGAACGGCACGATCGGCTGGCTCTGAACCCAAACCGACGGCGCAACACTGAACCGGTGGTACCAGACTGCTGCCACTGAATAAGCTTGTTTGACGAGAACGATACCTCACTCTCCGTCATCCTCGCCCTTGTGGCGGGGATCCAGCGACCCGACGTCCGTCGGGTCAAAAGACTCTTTCAGCTCAAGGACTTGAGCTGGCTGGATCCCCGCCACAAGGGCGAGGATGACGGAGAGTTTTGCAACCCGCTCAATTTCCCCAGTGACCTGCAGGATTGTTAGATAATACCTTTGTTTATCACCAGTCTGCGGCACTGTACCGATGCCGCGAATACAATTTCGTACAGGGATCGATAGCGCCGATGCTTGGCGCTTCATCGATCTTTAATCTTACTGCACGATTTCCAGATCGTTGATGACGCGCTTGCCGTCAACCTCGGTGTAGAACACCAGAACCTTGACGCCCGCTTTGAGGCCATCGAAATTGAATTCCTCTGGCGCCTGGTAATTCTTGCCGTCGTCCAGCGACAGGCTCAGCTTGTCCGTATCGACGCCGGTGATCACGGCTTCGACATCTGCACTTTCGGCGAACGCGGCAAGCGGTGAAAAGAAACCGGCTGCGGCCATCAACGTAGCAACGATGAAACGCATCTGTCTTGCCCTCTTCAGTGATTCATTCAATTTTGTTGTGCCCATTATTTGACCCCTGATTGTGGCAAAAATCGCCCGTTGTCGTGTCATTTAAAATTTTATCGAATTTGGAACGCACATGGTTAACGAAGCCTTGACCGGTCTTTGCCAACCCCTTCCGCAAGCGCAAATTTCATAACAGGATCAGAGCCTAAAGCCAATCTTAAGACTCCCTCTCTACCGTGAACCGGTTGAATATGAGGTGCATGGCTTTTGATCAAAAATGCTACAATCCGTCATCGCGTCTGGACGCTTGCCCGGCTGGCGAAACCGTCGCTCATTCCCGCGTTCATCGCAGCCGCCGTCGTCTTTACCGGTGGCTATCTGTTTGCGGAACAGAACCGTGCAAATTTCCGCAACGAGCTGAAAAGCAGCGTTCAGAACGACCTCAATCTCGTCTCGCTGCGCCTGCAGAGCGAAATCAACAACAACATCACGGCGCTGCGCGGCTTTGCCAACAATCTTTCCGCCGATCCGAATATTGCGCAATCGCTTTTCGACCAGCTGGCCACCAAGCTCCTCATCCAGAACCCGCAGATGGTGCGCGTCAGTGCCGCGCCCAATGCCGTGATCCAAATGACCTTTCCGCTTGCCGGAAACGAGCGGATGATCGGAACCGATTTCAAGAAATTCCGCTCCTCGCGGGTCGCCATGGACCGGGCCGCGTCGAAGGCCAAACCCATTCTGGCAGGGCCGGTCAGGCTTCCCAGCGGCCGGACAGGCTTCAATCTGTTTTCACCCGTTTTCACCAAGGCGGGCGACAACCTGGTATTCTGGGGCTTCATGGAAGCCGTCATCGATGAGCGGGATATCTACGCCAATGCGGGTCTGATCGACACCGGCCAGCATCACGACGAGGCCGACGGCACCAATCACCGCACCAATATCCAGCTGGCGATCCGCGACGTGTCCGTGCAATCGAGCATCCAGGACGCATTCTTCGGCGATACCGATCTGTTCGAGAAATCTCCGGTGATCCGCCAGCTGCAATTGCCCGGGGGAACCTGGGAACTCGCCGCCATCCCGGCCGAGGGCTGGGCGCAGGAACCGGCCAATGGCACATGGATCGACATTGCCATTTTCATCGCTGCGGCGATCATCATCATTCCGATCTTCCTCACCGGCGGCTTCGTCAACGAACGCCAGCGCAACATCGCCAAGCTGCGCTCGCGCGAACGCGAATTGCTGACCGTCTCGCACCGGCTGAACCTGGCGCTCGAATCCTCCAAGATCGGCATCTGGGAGATCGACCTCGACACCCAGGAACGGTCCTGGGACGAGCGCATGTACCATCTGCACGGCCTGCCGCCGGGCAATGGAGCGCCGCAATACGGGGAATGGCGCGGCACGGTGCATCGCGACGATATCGGCGCGGCATCGATGACCTTGTTCCGGGCGCTGGACGAGGATCTGGAATACCGTTCGCAGTATCGCATCATCGTCGCCGACGGCAGTGTGCGCCATGTGCGCAATGCCGGCTCCACCCATGTGGGCGCCGACGGCAAGGCCAAGATCACCGGCATGAGCTGGGACGTCACCGACGACGTGATGATGACGGAGCAATTGCGCACGGCAAAAGCCATTGCCGACGAGAAGAACGCCGAGCTGGAAAAGGCACTCACCGGTCTTTCCGAACGCGAGCAGCAGCTGGAGCTGATCACCAGACGGCTGGATCTGGCGCTGGATTCCTACAAGTGCGGCATGTGGGAGGCGGATCTCGATGCCGGCGTCACCTATTGGGACGAGCGCATGCATCAGCTCTACGGGCTGACCTATATCGATGGCGTCACGTCGCATGAAACCTGGATCGGCACGATCCACCCGGAGGACCGCGAAGAAACGCTGCTCAATGTCGGCCGCACGATTGCAGATGGTGTTCCCTATGTTCAGGCATCGCGCATCGTGTTGCCGGATGGTACGATCCGGCATGTGCGCTCCGTCGGCAAGATCCACGAGGCGCCGGGCTCCAGCCGCAGACTGGTCGGCATCGCCTTCGATATCACCGACGACGTGTTTTTGACCGAGCAGCTGCGCACGGCAAAAGCCTTGGCAGAAGCCAAGAACGGCGAACTCGCCGACGCCAAGGACCGCATCGAGCACAATGCCCTGCACGATCCGCTGACGGGACTTGGCAATCGCCGCATGCTCGACAAGGAGCTGGAAACGCTCTCAAACGCGCGGCGGGACGGGCTGAAGAACATCGCGATCCTACATATCGACCTCGACCGCTTCAAGCAGATCAACGACACGCTCGGCCATGCGGCGGGTGACGCGATGCTGGTGCATGCATCGAAAATCCTGCGCGCCAATGTCCGTGCCGGCGATATGGTGGCGCGCATCGGCGGCGATGAATTCGTGGTGCTGGTCACCAATCCGCCGGGCAAGGACTTTCTGTCCGGCCTGTCCGACCGCATCATCGTGCAGATGCGCCAGCCCGTCGACTATAACGGCTTTCCCTGCCGGTTCGGCGTCAGCATCGGGATCGCCTCTGCTGGCGACATGGCGATCGACGAACGCCAGCTTTTGGTCAATGCCGATATCGCGCTCTACCGCGCCAAGGAAAACGGCCGCAACCGCCACGAATTCTTCACCGAGGCGCTGCAGGCCGAGATCGTCACCACCAAGCGCATCGCCGACGAAATTCTCGAGGGTATCGAACAGAACCAGTTCGTCGCCTGGTATCAGCCGCAATTCGACGCCGTGACCCTGCGGCTTTCCGGCGTCGAGGCGCTGGTGCGCTGGAACCATCCGCGCGAGGGGGTGCTCACGCCTGACAAGTTCCTGCACATTGCCGAGGAACTGAACGTGGTGGCCACGATCGACCGCATCGTGCTCGACCGCGCGCTGATCGACGCGATGCGCTGGGCGGCCATGGGTATCGACGTTCCAAAGATTTCCGTCAACGTTTCGGCCAAGCGGCTGAGCGACGACTTGCTGTTGAACTCGCTGCAAGGCCTGTCGTTCAAGCCGGGCCAGCTGTCGTTCGAGCTGGTGGAATCGATCTTCCTCGACGAAAGCGACGATATCGTCACCGCCAATATCGAGGGCATCAAGAAGCTCGGCATCGATATCGAAATCGACGATTTCGGCACCGGCCATACCTCGATCGTCAGCCTCTTGAAGATCAAGCCGAAGCGGCTGAAAATCGACCGCCAGCTGGTGGCCCCGATCCTCAATTCGCGCAACGAACAGGCGCTGATCCGCTCGATCATCGAGATCGGCCGGTCGCTGGGCATCGAAACCGTGGCCGAGGGCGTGGAAACCATGGCGCATGCGGAAATGCTGGGCCTGCTCGGTTGCGATCTGCTGCAGGGCTATGCCTTTGCCAAGCCGTTGAGCTTCGACCGGTTCGTGGCCTTTGCCGGCAAGGAAGCGCTGCAGCTGGCCTCCTGATTGGCGTTTTCCGCGAGACAGACTGTTCACGCCGCAATCCATGAAATTTCGCCAGAAAGGTTTTCCCTTTCCGGCATTTTCCACTATGAGTCTGCGCCTACTGAATGGCGCGGCGGCTCGCCCGGATGCGCTTGGCCTCATTTCCGGTTGCCTGATCCATGTCGCATAACACTTTCGGTCATCTTTTCCGCGTTACCACCTGGGGCGAAAGCCACGGACCGGCGCTCGGCTGCGTCATCGACGGCTGCCCTCCCGGCATCCGCTTCACCCTGCCCGAGCTGCAGGCCTGGCTCGACAAGCGCAAGCCCGGCCAGTCGCGCTTCGTCACCCAGCGCCGCGAGGACGATCTGGTCAAGATTCTCTCCGGCGTCATGCTGGACACGGACGGCGAGACGATGATCACCACCGGCACGCCGGTCTCGATGATGATCGAGAATACCGACCAGCGCTCCAAGGACTATTCCGAGATCGCCAAGAGCTACCGGCCGGGTCACGCCGACTATACCTATGACGTCAAATACGGCATTCGCGACTATCGCGGCGGCGGCCGGTCGTCGGCGCGCGAAACCGCAGCCCGGGTCGCGGCCGGAGGCCTTGCCCGCAAGGTCGTGCCGGGGCTTCTCGTGCGCGGCGCGCTGGTGCAGATCGGCAAGCATAAGATCAACCGCGACAACTGGGACTGGAACGAAGTCGGCAACAACCCGTTCTTTGCACCCGACCCTGCCATCGTTCCGGTCTGGGAAGACTATCTCGACGGCATCCGCAAATCCGGCTCCTCGGTCGGCGCCGTCGTCGAAGTGATTGCCGAAGGCGTGCCTGCCGGGATCGGCGCGCCGATCTATGCCAAGCTCGACCAGGACATCGCCTCCAACCTGATGTCGATCAACGCCGTCAAGGGCGTGGAAATTGGCAACGGTTTCGGCGCGGCCGAAATCACCGGCGAGGAAAATGCCGATGAGATGCGCATGGGCAATGACGGCAAGCCGATCTTCTTGTCCAACCATGCCGGCGGCATATTGGGCGGCATCTCGACCGGCCAGCCGGTGATCGCCCGTTTTGCCATCAAGCCGACCTCCTCGATCCTCACCGAGCGGCAGTCGATCGACTCGGACGGCAAGAATGTCGATATCCGCACCAAGGGCCGCCATGATCCTTGCGTCGGGATCCGTGCCGTGCCGATCGGCGAAGCCATGCTTGCCTGCACCATTGCCGATCATTACCTGCGTGACCGTGGCCAGACCGGCCGGTTGAAGTAACATCCAAGGAAGAACCCCATGCCCTTTGACCAGAAGCGCGTTGCCGATGCCATCCGGGCCTTCGAGGCCGGCGAGATCGTTGTCGTCACCGATGATGACGGCCGCGAGAACGAAGGCGACCTGATCGTCGCAGCCGTCCATTGCACGCCGGAAAAAATGGCCTTCATCGTGCGCCACACATCCGGCATCGTTTGCGCACCGATGCCGAAGGAAGAGGCCAAGCGCCTCAACCTCAACGCCATGGTGGCGGAAAACGATGCGGCCCACACCACGGCCTTCACCGTCACCGTCGATTTCAAGCACGGCACGACCACGGGCATTTCGGCCGACGACCGGACGCTGACGGTGCGCAACCTTGCCAATCCGAATGTTGGCGCCGCCGACTTTACCCGCCCCGGCCATATCTTTCCGCTAGTCGCCCGCGAAGGCGGCGTGCTTATGCGGTCGGGCCATACGGAAGCGGCCGTCGATCTCTGCCGCCTTGCCAGCCTGCCGCCGATCGGCGTCATCTGCGAACTGGTCAATGATGACGGCACCGTCACACGCGGGCCGCAGGTCACGGATTTTGCAGAAAAGCACGGCCTGAAGCAGGTTTCCGTTGCCGATCTCATCGCCTACCGGCAGCGCAAGGAAACGCTGATCAATCTGGAAGCGTCCTTCGATGTCGATACTCCCTATGGCAAGGCGAAGGCGCATGCCTATTCGCTGCCCTGGGATCCGATGCAGCATCTCGCCGTCACCTTCGGCGACATCCGCGATGGCGTCGATATCCCCGTGCGCCTGCATCTGGAAAATGTCGCCGCCGACGTCTTCGGCCGCGATTGCCAGCTCGATCCGATCATGAAGCGCATGTCCGAACAGGGCCGCGGCGTCATCGTCTACCTGCGCGAAGGCTCCGTCGGCGTCGGCGTTTCAACCACGGCACGCGCGGGCAAGCATGAGCGCGAAGAGCATAGCGAGGCCCAGGCCCGCGAAAGCGAATGGCTGGAAATCGGACTGGGCGCCCAGATCCTCAAAGACCTCGGCATCACCTCGATCCGCCTGCTCTCCTCGCGCGAACGCCACTATGTCGGCCTGGAAGGTTTTGGTATCGAGATTGCGGCCACCGAAATCATCTGAGCCGGGCGCAATGAGCATTCTGGGGCCACCGGTCGGGACATGACCGGTGGCTTCTTTGTTTTTACCGGGAATGACGGCGCACCGATTGGATCTGGAACTGAAGGAAGAATTAAGCATACTCGCCAGGACGACGGTTGGATGTTCGAACATGGCCATTTTACAGACGGCACAGCTGACGCTCAGCCCCTGCTGCCCGGACGATAGCGCTGATTTCATCAATCTGGAGCTTGATCCCGAGGTCATGCGCTTTTTGAACGGCGGATATGCCGTCGATCACGAGCGGACAACGGATGATGCGGCGTTCCTTATGCCCAGGGGAACGGAGCCCTATATCTGGACGGCGCGCCGGACCACCAATAACGCCTTCGTTGGATGGTTCTGCCTCTGGCCGGAGAGCGTGGGCCTGGCCGAACTCGGATACCGGCTGCGCCGGGAGGACTGGGGCCAGGGCCTGGCCTCGCAGGGCGCTTTCGCCCTCGTCGATTGGGGATTTAAAAGTGCCGGCTACGAGACGATCGTGGCGACCACGATGGCGGTCAATCGGGGATCACGCCGCGTGATGGAAAAAATTGGCATGAACCATGCCTGCACAGTCGCCTATGACGGTCCCGATGCGATTGCGGGCAGCGAACATGGCGAGGTCTGGTTCGAGGTGACGCGGTCGCAGTGGATGAGGCGCCAGCACGCCGAGATCGAGGCCGGACTTGCCGAAGCCGACCGGGGAGAGTTTGCTAGTGCCGAAGCGCTGGCGAACGTGGTCGCAAAATACGTCAAGCCCGATCGGCTGGCATGAAGGGACGGTCGATCCGCTGGACCGAACGCGCCATCCAGGCGGCTTGGCGAGATCGGCCGCTGGCTCGTCAGCAGGCTGCCGGCAACGCGGTTTTTCTGGGGATTCGGCAGGTCATTTGGGAACAGATGCATACCAAATCGCCCCGTCATCCCTGTGACGGGCACAGCCACCCTAACCGCTCCACCCCTCCAGAAACACCACCTTTTCCACCCCGGCGAATTTCGCCAGCCGGTCGAGTTCTGCTTCCAGGCGCTCCATGCGGCCGGATGATGGGCGCACGCCCTTTTCCCACCAGAGCCGTTTGACGGTGAGCGTGCCGTTCTTGCGCTCCGCCTTCATGTCGATGCGGCCGACAATGCGGTCGCCTTCGAGCAGCGGGAAGACGTAATAGCCGTATTCGCGCTTGGGCTCGGGGACGAAGATTTCGATGCGGTAGTAGAAGCCGAACAGGCGTTCGGTGCGGTTGCGGTTGCGGATCAGCGGATCGAAGGGGGAGAGCACGCGCATGCGGGCGGGCGCTTCCGCAAGGCCGCCGAGATTGCCGGGGAAGCCGGCGAAGGCATAGGAAAGACGCGGTTTTTCGCCGTCGGCCGGCTCGATCATCACTTCCGTCAATTCGTCGCGGTGTTGCGCCACCCAGGCTTTCGCTTCTTCCGGCGAGATCAGGTCGAAGAAGGCGGCGATTTCGCCATGGGTGGCGAAACCCAGCCGTTCGAGCGCTGCCCGGCAGGCCCAGTCGAGGAAGGCGTCGTGGCTGACCTCGGGCTCATAGTGATGACCGGGAATGACGCGCTCGGCGAGATCGTAGATCTTCTGGAAATTCTGGCGGCCGGCGATGGCGAGCTTGCCGGTATGCCAGTAATATTCGAGCGCCGTCTTGTTGGGATGCCAGTTCCACCAGCCGCCCGATTTGTGATCGGCGACCTTGAGGTCGCGCGACATGGTGCGGCCGCCTTCGGCGATACGCTGGAACGTCTCCTCAAAGGTGCTGTCAAACCCTTCGCCATGCCATTTCAGCCAGCGCTCCTTCAGCACAGGCTCGCGCCTGGCAAACCGGTGCTTCCAGTAGCGGAAAAATTCCGACGGCAGGATGGAGGCATCATGCGTCCAGTGTTCGAACAGCGCGCCGTCCTTTTCCAGAAGCTCGGTCAGGTGCTCGCGCTTATAGGTCTGGTTGCGCGAAAACAGGATCTGGTGATGGGCCCGCTCGACGGTCGAGATGCTGTCCACCTGCACGAAGCCGATCTCATGGATGAGATCGAGCAATCCCTGCTTGCCGAGCGCCCGGTTGGGAGCTGCGGCCAGGCCTTGCTTGTTGAGGAAGATGCGCCGGGCATCACGGTTGGAAACGAGAATCGCCATATATCAATCTAGGCAAATGTTCACAGTTTGTTCAAGCCCCAACGGGAAGCCTCTTTCCATCGGCGAAGAAATCGTCCTATAGAGCCTCGACATTCGAACGCGGGGGACGCGGATTGGACATACGCTTTGCCAGCGTGTCCGTCAGTTTTGGCGGACGCACGGTTCTTCAGCCGCTGACGCTGTCGCTGAGCGAGCGGCGCATCGGTATTATCGGGCTGAATGGCTCGGGCAAGACCACGTTCGCACGGCTGATCAACGGACTGGTCAAGCCGTCCACCGGCACCGTGACCGTCAACGGTCTCGATACCGTCAACGATGCCAGCGCGACGCTGGCCGAGGCCGGTTTCATCTTCCAGAACCCGCAGCACCAGATCATCATGCCGATCGTGCACGAGGATATCGCCTTCGGCCTGAAGAACCGGGGCTTGAAAGCTGGCGAAATCGAAAGCCGGACCGCAGCCGTGCTCGACCGGTTCGGCATTGCGCACCTGGCGCGGCGGCGGGTGCACGAGCTTTCCGGCGGCGAGACGCAGCTGGTCGCGATTGCCAGCGTGCTGGTGACCGGCCCCGGCATCCTCATCCTCGACGAGCCGACCAACCAGCTGGACCTGAAAAACCGGCGTCTGGTGGAAGAGACCATTGCAAGGCTTGATGAGCACACCATCGTCATCAGCCACGACCTGCCGTTGATCGCGCAATTCGACCGCGTGCTTTTGTTCCACGACGGCCGGCTCATCGCCGATGGCCCGGCGGACGAGAGCATCCGCGCCTATCATGCGGTGGCCGCATGCTGAACGGGCTGAATGTCGAGGGCACGACGCCGCTGCACCGGATGTCCGTGCGGGCAAAGCTCGCCATTCTGCTTCTCTGCGGGCTGGCGCTCTATGCGGTGTCCTCGCTCACTATCCTCGTTCCGGCCTTCCTCATCGCTGCGGCAATCTATTTCACCACCGGGCTTGCCTTTGGCGAGGCGGTGTCGCGGCTGAAACCGGTTCTGTTCACCATTCTGATCCTTCTGATCGCCACGGCCTATCTCACTTCGCTGCGCGAGGCGGCCGAGAGTTTCTTCCGGCTGATGGCGATCGTACTGTTTGCCGGCGCCGTGACCGCGACGACGGCGACCGGCGCCTTCATCGACGAAATCACCCGGCTTTTGCAGCCGCTCGACCGGCTCGGCCTGGTGCGGGCCGCCGATGTCGGGCTGGCTTTCGGGCTGGTGCTGCGTTTTGTGCCGGATATTTTCAACCATTACCAGTCGATCCGCGAGGCGCACCGGGCGCGCGGACTGAAGGTCAGGCCGTTGACGATCCTTGCGCCGTTGATCATCCTGACGCTGAAAGATGCCGACACGATCGCCATGGCCATCGACGCGCGCGGGTTCAGGCGGCCACGGGAGAACCATCGCTGAGCGACGGCGCGACGTTTTTTGAAGCTTTTGCGGCCTTGCCCGGCCGGATACGACAATACTGATAGACAAAGGACCTGCCATGACCACCAGAGACCTCGTTCTCATTGCCCTCTTTACCGCCATCATCGTGGTTCTCGGCCTCATCCCGCCGGTGACGCTCGGCTTCATTCCGGTGCCGATCACCGCCCAGTCGATGGGCGTGATGCTGGCCGGCTGCATCATCGGCGCCAAGCGCGGTGCGCTCGCCTATGTGCTGCTCGTGCTTTTGGTCGCAATCGGGCTTCCGGTTCTGTCGGGCGGCCGTGGCGGGCTTGCCGTCATCCAGGGCCCGACCGGCGGTTTCGTGATCGGCTGGATCGCCGCAACCTTCGTGACCGGCCTGATCGCCGAGCGGCTGGTGAAGGAAGGCCAGAGCGAAATCAAGCAGTTCGCCGGTTTCTTCATCGCCTCCGTGGTCGGCGGTATCGCCGTTCTCTACGCCATCGGCATGCCGTGGGTTACCGCCGTCACCGGTACGCCGCTCCTGGCCGTTGCCACCGGTTCCCTCGCCTTCATTCCCGGCGATATCGTCAAGGCGGTGATTGCGACGCTGGCGGCCCGCGCCGTGCTTGCCGGTTATCCGCTGCTGCACGCACGCGCCTGAGGCCGCGTGGCGGATCATCTTGCAGCGCTCGTGACAGATTATGGCAGTCCGGAGGATGTGATCCAGCTGGCGCGGATGCCCTGTCCTGAGCTTCAACCGGGCATGATCGAGATCGCGGTCGATCGCGCCGCGATCAACCCGTCGGACCTGATCCCGGTGACGGGGGCCTACCGCAATCGCACCGTCCTGCCCTTTGTCCCCGGCTTCGAGGGGACCGGGACCGTCAGCCGTGTCGCTCCCGATGTGACCGGGTTCAAACCCGGCGACCGCGTGCTGCCGCTCGGCGCGAGCGGCCTGTGGCAGGCGGTTTTGCAGCGCCCTGCCGAATGGTGCTTTGCCGTTCCCGCCGATCTTCCGGCAGAGCAGGCGGCGACCGCCTATATCAATCCGATGACCACGCTGCGGCTCATCTCCGCGCTGCAGGATCATTTCGGTGGTGTCTCCAGCCTTGCCTGCGTTCGGATCGGCGTCACGGCTGCCGGTTCCGCGATCGGAAAGATGCTGCTGAAGACGCTGACGGAGCAAGGCGCTGATGTGACCGCCATCGTTCGAAGCGAGAGCACCGCTTCCCGGCTGCCTGCCCTGCCGGGTCTCCGGACGCTCGTGACCGGGCAGAAGCCGGCCGATCAGGACCGCAGGTTCGACGCGGTGGCCGATGCGGTCGGCGGCGAGACCGGCGGCAGCCTGCTCCGGCACAATCTTTCGGCCGGCGGCGCGTTCCTGCAATATGGCGCATTGAGCGGGATGCCGATTACGCAATCGGTCCTGCTCGCCCGGCCGGATGTACGCTTTTCTTTCCTCTGGCTGCGCACCTTCGTCCATTCTGCGGGACGCGAAGCGCTGACGCATGCGTTGAACGAATGCTTCGACGGCCTTCGCGAGGGACCATTTGCAAGCGAGATCGCCGCCACCTATCCGCTGTCCCGGCTTGCAGACGCGCTCAAGCACCAGAATGCCCCGGATCGCCGCGGCAAGGTGCTGATCGACCCGCGCTGTTGAAAACACCGCAAACGCCCTACCTAAGCCATGGACCTTCACACCTTGACGCCATAGGTTCCCGCCATGACCACGATCCTGTTCGAAAACCCGATCTTCCTGGAGCACAAGGTTCCGGAAGGCCATCCGGAACGGCCCGACCGGCTGAAGGCGCTGAACCTTGCGCTCGAGCATGAACGGTTTTCGCCGCTGACCCGGCTTGAGGCGCCGCAGGGCAACGAGGATCTGGTGCTGCTCGCCCATCCCGAACAGCATCTGCGCACCGTGATGTCCGCCATTCCCGAGGACGGTATCGAGGCGCTCGAAGCCGACACCTATGCCAGCCCCGCCAGCCTGCAGGCCGCCCTCACCGGCATTGGCGGCGCGGTCGCGGCTGTCGATGCGGTGTTTTCCGGCAAGGCCGACAATGCTTTCGTCGCTTCGCGCCCGCCCGGCCACCACGCCGAGAAGAACAAGGCGATGGGCTTCTGCTTCTTCAACAATATCGCCATCGCCGCCCGTCATGCCCAGCAGACATACGGCGTTGAACGCGTCGCGATCGTCGATTGGGACGTGCACCATGGCAATGGCACGCAGGACATCTTCTGGGACGATCCGTCGGTGCTGTTCTGCTCGACGCACCAGATGCCGCTCTATCCCGGCACAGGTGCTAAGACCGAGACGGGTGCCGGCAATATCGTCAATGCACCGCTTTCGCCCGATACCGGCAGCGAACATTTCCGCGAGGCCTTCAAGTCGCGCATCCTGACGGCGCTCGATGATTTCCGCCCGGATTTCATCCTGATCTCCGCCGGTTTCGACGCCCATCACCGCGATCCCCTGGCGCAGATCAATCTGATGGCCGAGGATTTCGACTGGGCGACCGGGCGTCTGCTGGATGCCGCCGGGAAAACCGCCAACAACCGCATCGTCAGCCTGCTGGAAGGCGGCTACGATCTTCAAGGGCTGGCCGAATCGGCCGGAACCCATATCTACCGCCTGATGAGAGGATGACCATGACCACGCAAGCGCAACCGGGCGCCGCCCCAACCGACGTATCCGCCCTCTCCTTCGAAAAAGCCGTCGAGGAACTCGAAGCCATCGTCTCGGCGCTGGAGCGCGGCGATGTGGCGCTCGATAAATCCATCGAGATCTACGAGCGCGGCGAAGCGCTGAAGAAACATTGCGAGGCGCTTCTGGGTGCCGCCGAAAACCGCATCGAGAAGATCAGGCTGGACCGGGCGGGCAAGCCGCAGGGCGTGGAGCCGCTCGACGGGGAGTGAGTGGGCGAAGGCTGTTGTTGATTTCCAAGACATTATAACCTAAAAGGTCATATGTGACCCTTTTAGGAGCATGGCGATGGCGACAATCAGTCTGAAAGATGCGAAGGCCTCGTTTTCTCACGTTATCGATAAAGCCGCCTCTGGCGAGTTTGTAACGATTACACGGCATGGCCGCGCCGCAGCCGTGATGGTCAGTATCGGGGCGGCCGAAGCGGCCAAGAAAGCACTTGGCACCAACCGGCCAAGCCTCTTGCACTATCTCAGAACATTTCCGGCCGACATTGACGCTGATGACGATGTTTTCGCCCGCAATCCATCGCCATCGAGAGACGTGGAACTGTGAGCGGTTTTTTGCTGGATACGAACGCCATCTCGATGTTTGCGCCATCCAGAGCCGAGCCATCAAAAGCTTTCGTGACATGGATGGAAGAGCAGGAACGGTCGAATGCCATCTATCTTTCTGCAGTCAGCATTCACGAGATCGAGAAGGGCATCAGAATCCTGGAGCATAAAGGGGCGACTGCGAAGGCGGATACATTGGCGATCTGGCTTCTTGGGCTCACCACCGTCTATGCCGACAATATCCTGCCGCTTGATGCCGCCGTGGCCCGCATTTCAGGGGAACTTGAGGCGCAGGCCGTATCGGCGGGCTACAATCCGGGCGCGGCCGACGCCATGATCGCCGGAACTGCAAAGGCCCATGGTCTGACCGTGATCACCTATAACCTCAGAGATTTTGAACCATTTGCAGTGGCAGCCAAATCCCCGGCTCAAATCGCCGGCTGATTTCGGCAAACAATCGTTGACCACCACGCCATAGCAGGCCGATGATCCCGGCAACACCGGGAGCAACCTGCTTTCCAGTCATCCTTTTATCGACCTATTAGAGAGGATCACCCCATGTCCTTCTTTCCCGGAAACGATCCAGACGCTGGTGATGCGCCAGCCTGCGACGCGATCGAGCATCTGATCATTCCGCGCACCAGCGATATCGGCAATCTGCAGGTGCGCCGGGCGCTGCCTTCGGTCAAGCGGCGGCTGGTCGGGCCGTTCATCTTCTTCGACCGGATGGGACCTGCATTGCTCAAAGCCGGACAGGCGCTGGATGTGCGGCCGCATCCGCACATCGGGCTTTCCACCGTGACCTACCTGTTCGACGGCGAGATCAAGCATCGCGACAGCCTGGGGACCGAGATGGTAATTTCGCCCGGCGACCTCAACCTGATGACGGCGGGGCGCGGCATCGTGCATTCCGAACGCTCGCCGGAAAACCTGCGCGGCAAGCCGCAGTCCATCTCCGGCCTGCAGACCTGGCTGGCGCTGCCGGATCAATATGAGGAGATCGACCCGATCTTTGCCCATACGGAAAAGCGGGAGCTGCCCGCCTTCGATACGGACGGCCTGAAGGGGCGCGTGGTCATCGGCCAGTTCGAAGGCATGCGGTCGCCGGTGTCGGTGTTTTCCGACACGATCTATGTCGATCTCACCATCCAACCCGGCAAGAGCGCGCCGTTTGCGGCCGAATGGGAAGAGCGCGCGCTCTACATCCTGGAGGGCGAGGCCATCATCGCCGGCGATCATTTCGCCAGCAACCAGCTGCTGGTTTTCCGGGCCGGCGATGCGATCACCGTCACGGCCGGACCGGCCGGCTGTCATATCATGCTGTTTGGCGGGGCGGCACTTGGATCCGCCCGGCATATCTGGTGGAACTTCGTGTCTTCCTCCAAGGAACGCATCGATCAGGCCAAGGAAGAATGGCGAACCGGCCGCTTCGACATCGTGCCGGGAGACGAGGAAGAGTTTATCCCTTTGCCGGAACGGTAATATTGGTTAAACTCGCCGGAACGCCGCAAGAAAACCGGTTTTTGCAATCCATAACGAACCTGTTTAAAGACGCGGCTCCCAGCGGATACCAACACAGACATCGCGGCTCCCTTGATGCTGCGAGAATGAAGGCCCTAGCGTGACACAATTGCCAGTCCATCCCATGCCGGCGACCCCCCTTCTCGATCAGGTTGTTTATCCCGATGATTTGAAGAGGATCGAGGACAAGGACTTGCCGCAACTGGCAGCCGAACTGCGCACCGAGATGATCGATGCGGTATCGCGCACGGGCGGGCATCTGGGCGCGGGTCTTGGCGTCGTCGAGCTGACCATCGCCATCCACAAAGTCTTCAACACGCCGCATGACCGGCTGATCTTCGATGTCGGCCATCAATGTTATCCGCACAAGATCCTGACCGGCCGCCGCGACCGGATCCGCACGCTGCGCCAGGAAAACGGCTTGTCCGGCTTTACCCGCCGCGCCGAAAGCGAATACGACCCCTTTGGCGCTGCCCATTCCTCGACCTCGATTTCCGCCGGCCTCGGCATGGCGGTCGCAGCCGACCTGTCCGGCGAGCACCGCAATGTCATTTCCGTCATCGGCGACGGCGCGATGTCGGCCGGCATGGCCTACGAGGCGCTCAACAATGCTGGCGCGCTCGATGCGCGGCTGATCGTCATCCTCAACGACAACGACATGTCGATCGCGCCGCCGACGGGGGCCATGAGCGCCTATCTCGCCCGCCTTGCCTCCGGCCGCACCTATATGGGCTTTCGCGAGCTGGGCAAGAAACTGACGGCCTATCTCGGCAAGTCGGTCGACCGGGCGATCACCCGCGCCGTCGAACATGCGCGCGGCTATGTCACCGGCGGCACGCTGTTCGAGGAGATGGGCTTTTATCATATCGGCCCGATCGACGGGCATTCCTTCGAGCATCTCCTGCCGGTCTTGCGCAATGTGCGCGACAATTCCAAGGGTCCGGTGCTGATCCATGTGGTGACGCAGAAGGGCAAGGGCTACCCGCCGGCCGAAGCTGCTGCCGACAAGTATCACGGCGTCAACACGTTCGACGTCATCACCGGTGCGCAGGCGAAGGCCAAGCCGAATGCGCCGGCCTATACATCCGTCTTTGCCGAAGCGCTGACGCAGGAAGCCGAGTTTGACGACAAGATCGTCGCGGTCACCGCGGCCATGCCGTCCGGCACCGGGCTCGACAAGTTTGCGCTCGCCCATCCCTCGCGCTGCTTCGATGTAGGCATTGCCGAACAGCATGCGGTAACCTTTGCTGCCGGTCTGGCGTCGGAAGGCTACAAGCCGTTCTGCGCGCTCTATTCGACCTTTCTGCAGCGCGGATATGACCAGGTGGTGCATGACGTGGCGATCCAGGGATTGCCGGTGCGCTTTCCGATCGACCGCGCCGGTTTCGTTGGCGCCGATGGCCCGACGCATGCCGGTTCGTTTGACACGACCTATCTTGCCACCCTGCCCGGCTTCGTGGTCATGGCGGCTGCCGACGAGGCGGAACTCAAGCATATGGTGCGCACGGCGGCTGCCTATGACCAGGGTCCGATCTCGTTCCGCTATCCGCGCGGCGAAGGTGTCGGCGTGGAAATGCCGGAGCGCGGCGAGATCCTTGAAATCGGCAAGGGCCGGATGATGAAACAGGGCTCGAAGGTGGCGCTGCTCTCCTTCGGCACGCGCCTGGCTGACTGCCTGCTTGCGGCGGAAGACCTTGATGCCGCAGGGCTTTCGACGACCGTGGTCGATGCCCGCTTCGCCAAGCCGCTCGATCATGACCTGATCCGCCAGCTGGCCAAGCACCACGAGGTGCTGATCACCATCGAGGAAGGCGCTGTCGGCGGCTTTGGCAGCCATGTGCTGCAATTCCTTGCCCATGAAGGCCTGCTCGACAATGGCCTGAAGATCCGCCCGCTGGTGCTGCCCGATATCTGGATGGAACAGGCCAAGCCCGAGGCCATGTACGCCAAGTCCGGCCTCGACCGCGCCGGAATCGTTTCCACCGTGTTCAAGACGCTTGGGCAGAAGCAACGCATCGGCTCCAGCGTCGCTGGCTGAGGCGCAAGCTTGAAACCAGTCTCAGGCGGTGCGGTGCAGGCCGTAGGACGCAGCCTGCGCCCGTGTGGTCTTGCGGGCCTCGAGGCACCAGCCGATGACCAGCTGCAGCGCGCAGCCGCCGGCCAGCAGCAGCAGCTGAAGTGCGACCGGCATATCCGGATCGAGCGTCATCAGCACCACCGCACTGAAGGACAACAGGATCCCCACCGAAAAGACCGCAAGACTGTGGCGTCCGGCCAGGCAGAGGAGCCGCAAGGCCGGATGATCGGCGGCCGCTTTGACGGCTGGAATGTTCCAGGCGAGATAGAGGATCGCCAGAACATTGGCGATGCGCAAAGGGCCGTCATTGATCTTCGACACCAGCTGATGATGGAGTTCGCCAAATGGCGAGGCCATGAAGCCAAGGTGAATGGCCAGATTGGCGGGGATGGCGGCAAGGGCAAAAATGGCGGCAGCGGCAAAGACGAGCTTGTTATAGGGGAAAACCGGCTGGCCACGCTTCATGCGGGCGCCGAGATAGATGCCGATCACGAAGATGAACTGCCACGATAGCGGGTCGAAAAACCAGGTCCTGCCTTCAAGGGCGGCATTGGGGAAATTGATGTGGCCAAGGCCGGCAATGAACCAGATGAGGCAGGACAACCCCAGCAGAAACGTCTTTGACCAGTCATGCAGCAGGAAAGCGAAGGGGGCGATCAAAAGCAGCACGACATACATCGGCAGGATGTCGAGATTGCCGGGCATGTAACTCAGCGACAACGCCTGAAGTCCGTGGTGCAACGGGTTCTGCCAGAAATCGGTCATGTCGGCCGTCCAGGCGACCCGGTCGAACGCCATGATCACCATCGCCGATACGGTCACCATGATCGCAAACAGCAGGAGATGCACGGCATAGAGCCGCAACGCCCGCTTCCAGGGCCGTGCCACCTGCAGACCCGTGTGCGGACGGTGATAGGCGAGAGCGCAGGACATTCCGGCCAGAAGAACGAAGATTTCCGAGGCATCCGAAAAGCCGCGTGATTGCTGAAACGTCGCCGAAAACGTGAACTCCGCATGACCGATGAAAATCAGCAGAAGCGACAGCCCCCGCAAAAGGTCTATTCTGTTCTCCCGTTCGCCGCTCATCTCAGGTTTCCACGGTTGCCACCATCGCGGCAGGCGCGATCACCCCTTCCTAAAGCAAAAACCTTACTCTCCCACCTGATGCCATCGATACAATTTTAGCGATTGTTGTTTTTGGTTAAGCCTTCATGTTGTCCCTTCCCTGCCCGGCATTCCCAGCAGGATCAGGGTCGCGATCATGCTCTTTCGGCATTATTTGCCCGCGCCCGGCCGCCTGGCCCTTGCCATCGCGGGCCCGACGCGCCATGAGAACCCATGTCAAACGAACCAAAAACCTCCGTCCGCCTCGACCAGCTGCTTTTGAACCTGGGGCTTGTCGCCAGCCGTTCGCGCGCCCGCGATGCGATCCAGCGCGGGACCGTCACCGTCAATGGCCGCGTCGTCACCAAGGCGAGCTCGACCTTTCCCGAAGATGTGACCATCGCCATCGACGATCCGGTCCAGCCCTATGTGTCGCGCGCGGCGCTGAAGCTGAAGGCGGGCCTGGAGCATTTCGAGCTGTCGCCGGAAGGACTGGACTGCCTTGATATCGGCGCCTCGACCGGCGGCTTCACCGAAGTGCTGCTGCATGCCGGTGCTGCCCATGTCATTTCCGTCGACGTCGGCCACGGCCAGTTTCATCCGCGTCTGGAGGCCGATCCGCGCGTCACCAATATCGAGGGGCTGAATGCCCGCGTGCTGGATGAGGATCATCTGGAAGACCGCGAGATTTCCTTCATCGTTTCCGACGTCTCGTTCATCTCGCTGAAACTGGCGCTGCCGCCGGCGCTTGATCTGGCCGAACCCGGCGCCCATTGCATCCTGCTCGTCAAGCCGCAATTCGAAGCCGGCCGCGAGGCGATCAGCAAGGCCGGCCTGCTCAAGGATCCGTCGACCGCGCCTGCGGTTGCAGCCGAACTGGAGCGCTGGCTCGTCGAAGACATGGGCTGGGTCAGCCTTGGTCTCATCCCCTCGCCGATCTCAGGCGGTGACGGCAACGAGGAATATCTGCTGGCCGGCCACAAGCCGCTCGAAGACGGCGACGCCTTGGGCGACGACGAAACGGATGAAGACGCATGAGCATGGAGACGCTGACGATCGAGAAGATCGGCCAATCCGGCGATGGCATCACCCGTGGTCCGTTCGGGCCGGTCTATGTGCCTTTCACGCTGCCCGGCGAAACCGTGGCGCTGGCGATTAACAAGGACAAGGGCACGGTCATGTCGATGACCGATATCTCGCCGGAGCGTGTCGCGCCGAAATGCCGGCATTTCGGACCGGACGGCGAGAACGGCACCTGCGGCGGCTGCAGCCTGCAGCATGCCAGCGACAGCCTCTACCAAAGCTTCAAGCGGCAGCTGGTCCTCGATGCACTGAAATCGAAAGCATTGCAGGCCGATGTGGCACCGCTGGTCATTGCCCATCCGGGCGAGCGGCGGCGCACGGTGTTTACGGCGCGGCGCACCGAAAAAGAGCTGCTGCTCGGCTATAACCAGCCTGAAACCCATCATATCGTGGCGATATCGGAATGTCCAATCGCAAGCCCCGGCATCGTGTCGCGGCTTGCAACCATCCGCACGATGGCAAACGCCATGGCCGTCAACGCCGAGCCGTTCCGCATCACCGTGCTTGAAACGCTGTCCGGCCTCGATCTGGCCTTCGACGGCATCAAGGCCATGGACGACCGGCAGCGGCGCATGGCGGTCGAAACCGTTCTTGGTCTCAAAGGCATTACGCGGCTGAGCCTCAACGGCGAAATTCTGGTCGAGCCGGTCAAGCCGGTCATCGATTTCGGCGGCGTTTCCGTTTCGCCGCCGCCCGGCAGCTTCACCCAGGCGACCAAGCCGGCCGAAGAAGCGATGGCGGCGCTGGTGCTTGCGCATCTGGGCAAATCCAAGCGCGTCATCGACCTGTTTTCCGGATCGGGCACTTTCTCGCTGCGCATCGCCCGCAAGGCGCGCGTGCATGCCGTGGAAAGCGAAGACAAGCCGCTGAAGGCACTGGATCTTGCCGCGCGCAACACGCAAGGGCTGAAACCCGTCACCGTGGAAAAGCGCGACCTGTTCCGCCGGCCGATGATGGCTTCGGAACTGAAGGTCTACGACGCGATCGTCTTCGACCCGCCCCGCGCCGGCGCCGAAGTCCAGACCAAGGAAATGGCCCGTTCCGGCGTCAAGAAGATCGTCGCGGTCTCCTGCAATCCGGTCACGCTGGTGCGCGACCTGCGCATCCTCGTCGACGCCGGCTACCGCATCACCGGCGTCACCCCGATCGATCAGTTCCTCTGGTCGTCGCATGTGGAAGTGGTGGCGACGCTGGAGAAGTGAAGCTGAGCTTCAAATCGATTTAGCAGGATGCTGACAAACCCTGGAATGGGATTATTCGCAAGAGCGAGACCTCATCCCCGTCCTTGTGGCGGGGATGGGCGACTATCTGGGCTGTCACAGCAATATATGACCACCGGGCAGTCATATCAACATGCGAACCCCGGCAGAACCTGCGTCCTGCCGGGGTTTTGAGACAGGCTCTTGTCTATGCCGCGCGGCGTCCGTAAGCCGGTTGTCTTGCTGCCGCCTGCTGTGTGCCGCCGATGTTGAACTGGGCGAGCAGGTCGTTGAGGGCGGCGGCTTCGGAGGCGAGGCCGTGGCTGGCGGCGGTTTGCTCCTCGACCATGGCGGCGTTCTGCTGGGTGCCCTGGTCCATGGTGTTCACAGCCGTGTTGATCTCCTGCAGCCCGGTCGATTGTTCGCGGGTGGAGGTGACGATGGCGCTGATATGCGTGTTGATCTCCTGGACCTCCGAGACGATCGCCTGCAGCGACTGGCCGGTTTCGCCGACCAGGGTCACCCCGGCCCGGACCTGCTGGCCGGATGTGGTGATCAGCGCCTTGATCTCCTTGGCGGCATTGGCCGAGCGCTGGGCGAGTTCGCGCACTTCCTGGGCAACGACGGCAAAGCCCTTTCCTGCATCTCCCGCGCGGGCCGCCTCGACGCCGGCATTCAGCGCCAGCAAGTTGGTCTGGAAGGCGATGTCGTCGATGACGCCGATGATGTTGGAGATTTCGCCGGACGACTTTTCGATGCCCTGCATGGCATTGACGGCATTGCGTACGACCTCGCCGGATTTTTCGGCACCGGCACGGGTACGGGCAACCAGCTGGCCGACTTCTTCGGCGCGGCGGGCACTGTCCCTGACCGTGGTGGTGATCTGTTCCAGCGCTGCGGCGGTCTCCTCGACCGAGGCTGCCTGCTGCTCGGTGCGGCGGGCGAGATCGTCGGCGGCGGTGCGGATTTCGGTCGCACCCGCATCGATGGCGCGGGCATTGGTGCCGACGGCCTGCAAGGTCTGATGCAGCTTGGTTACCGAATTGTTGAAGTCGGCGCGCAGGCGATCGAGATGCGTGACGAAGGGAACCGAGATTCGGTAGCCGAGATCGCCATCGGCAAGGCGGCCAAGCCCGGTTGCGAGCGCCTCGACGGCCTGCTGGATGTCGGCGGTCTCGCGGGCCTTCAACGCTTCGCGCTCGCGGCGCTCCTGTTCAGACAGCGAGCGGCCGCTCTCGGCTTCGCCTTCCAGACGCGCCCGTTCGATCGCATTGGTGCGGAACACGGCAACGGCTGCGGCCATCGAGCCGATCTGGTCGCGGCGTTCCTGGCCGGGGATTTCGGCCTTAAGATCGCCGGCAGCCAGCCGCTCCATGGCGCCGGTCATATCGGTGACCGGTCGGATGACGAGACGGCTGAGAAGGGTCGCAAGGAACGCGATCATCATGCCGACCGCAAGAAGCGTGGCGATGGTGGCGGCAATCCGGAACTGGCCGATGGCGGAATAGGCGAGATCGGCATCGACGGCGAAACCGACATACCATTCCACCGTCGGCAGGCCCGCGACCGGCACGAAGCTGACCAGCATCGGCTTGCCCTCAAGCTCGGTCTCGACGATTGCCGAACCGATCGACGGCGTCGATACGGGGAAAGCATCCGTGAGCGTCTTGGTGACCAGCTTGGCATCGGGGTGAACGAGGATCTGGCCGGACTTGTTGACGAGGAAGGCAAAGCCTTCGCCGCCGACATCGATATCCTTGACCATCGAGACCAGCGTCTTCAGCGAGAAATCGCTGCCGGCAACGCCAGCAAGCTTGCCGTCCTTCATGACCGGGGCTGCAGCGCTGATGATCAGGTCTCCGCTTGACGCATCGATATAGGGATCGGTGAGCACGCTGCCGCCGGCCTTCACCGCGTCCTGATACCAGGGGCGCTTGCGCGGGTCATAGCCTTCCGGCATCGGCATGACCGGCCAGGTGGTGAATTTGCCGGTTTCGTCGCCGACATAGGTGCTGATGAATTCCTTGACGAGAACATCGTTGTTGAGCGTGGCTTCGAGCCCGGCCTGGTCGGCGACCGCGCCTGCGGCATCGGCCACCATTGCCGTCAGGGTGACGCGGCCGTTCAGCCAGTTGGCCACGCTTTGGGCCGCCTGCTTGCCGGAGGAGGAAATGTTCTCCTCGACAGCGCGGGTCGTCGTGTCATGCTGGAGGCTGTCAATATAGACGGAGAAGCCGGCAAAGGCGGCAACGACGACGAAGGACGCGGCGACAAGGATGCGCGTCATCAGGTTCGATCTTTTGGACAAGTCAGGTTTCCCTATTGCGGCCAGGCGTTTGCGCCCGGCGGAGGCTCGATCTTATGCGCATGCGGGACCGGCGGCCGGCGCTTTCAACGCAAGGCTGTTCCAGAATGCGGAAAATGGGGGGACATGCCGCAAAGGGCCAATAGCAGGGCGCGCATCATGCGGCCTTCAGGAACCGGACGACCGGGCCTGTTATGATCAAATCATATCGGCGCGCACTTAAGGCAGTGTTAAATTTCACCACCGGAAAACCAGGGATTTCGGGGCTTTCCGGGTGATTGGGCCGCCTGCCGTTAGAGCATTGACGGCTTCTTCAGACCCCAGGCGGTTGCCAGATGCATGGAGGAAGAAATGCCGGCATCGAGCATGTAGGGACCGGGCGTATCGGCCTTGGCGCGCGAGGCGGGCCTCGGTTTCAGCGGCGTTCCGTGGCCCATGCCGTCGATCAGGTAGAGTTCGACAGCGGTCCTGCCGTCCTTGTCCTTCCAGACGCGATGGACATGGCCATCGACGTCGTTCTGCGCATAGGCATCGATCTTCAGGCCATGCACATCCAGCCATTGCTGCACCAGCGCCTCGGCGTTGGAGAGGGAGACGGTATGATCCCTCGTGCCATGCCAGATCGACACTGTCGGGAAATCGCCGGTGACCGGCGACGCTGCGCGCACGAGGTCGCCCCATTCCTGCCCTTGCCGTTCCGGCGCGGATTTCATCGCAGACAGCGCGCGGTGGACGTCGCGGGCCGCGCCATAGGGAAGGCCGGCGATGACGCCGCCGCCGCGAAACACGTCGGGATAGGTTGCCAGCATCGCCGCCGCCATCGCGCCGCCGGCCGAGAGCCCGGTGACGAAGACCCGCTTGCGGTCGATCCCATGGGCCGACGCCATCTTGGCGACCATCTGGCGCACCGACATCACCTCGCCGCGATCGCGGGTGACGTTGCTCGGGCGAAACCAGTTGAAACAGAGATTGCCGTTGTTGGAGCGCTTCTGCTCGGCATAAACGACGGCAAAGCCGCGTTCGCGCGCCAGGGTCGACCAGCCGCTGCCGAGATCATAGGCTTGCGCCGTCTGCTGGCAGCCATGCAGCACGACGACGAGCGGGGATTTTTTCGGCAAGTCGGCCGGGACATAGCGCAGCATGCGCAGGCGGCCGGGATTGCTGCCGAATGCCTTGACCTCCTGCAGCCCTGCCGCCGGTTTGGCTGACGTCCGGGCTTTAGCAACCGGCGCTGCTGGCGATGGTTTTGCGGAGGGTGCCAGCGCCTTGCGCGTCACCTTGACGGCCTTGGCGAGGGTCTTTTCCCAACGGCGATGCTGCTTGAGCATGTCGGACAGGGAAAACTTGAAACGAGACCGCATGGACAAACCCTTGTCTGCCGGCATTCTCCCAATGCCGAAATTCCTCCACGCTATGGGTTTCAATATGGAGCACAGCCTGCGGTCCGGCAAGGGAGCGGGGTGGACTATTGTGGAAGTCAGCTCCGCGTTTGCGGCATCACCCCCCTCTGTCGGCGACGCCGACATCTCCCCCGCAAGGGGGGAGATTGGCCGATGGCTTTGTGGCCTCAAGGGAAAAGAATGATCTCCCCCCTTGAGGGGGAGATGTCACGCAGTGACAGAGGGGGGTGAAGCAGCATATTCCGAGTTCGCGGCCCCCTCATCCGCCCTTCGGGCACCTTCTCCCCGGCGGGGAGAAGGGGAAGGTCAACGGCGCATGAAGGCTTCGAAGGCGGCGCGGGCTTCGGGGCTTTTCAGCTGGGCGGCGAAATGCTTGGCTTCCTCGTCGATGCGCGCCAGCACATCGGAGCGGTCGCCGCGGATGAGATTGCGGGCGATGCGGAGTGCTTCCGGTGGCTTTTTCGCAAGGTTGGCGGCGAGCGCCAGCACCTCTTCCTCGATCGCATCGGCACCGGCGATCTTCCAGATCAGCCCGGCGTCCTGCGCCTCAGCGGCGGTGAACGGCTCGCCGGCGGCGAGAAGCGCGAAGGCGCGCTGATGGCCGGCAATGCGCGGCACGAGCAGGCTGGAGGCAGCTTCCGGCACCAGCGCCAGATCGACGAACGGCGTCCTGAAGGTCGAACGCGCGGAGGCGATCGTCAGGTCGCAATGGAGATGGATGGTGGTGCCGATGCCGATCGCCAGGCCGTCCACGCCGGAGACGATGGGTTTTGCGGCACTGGCAAGCGCCTTCAGGAACGTGATCACTTCCTCGCCCATCGATCCGCCCATGGCAAAGGCCATGAAATCGGTCATGTCGTTTCCGGCCGAAAAACAGCCGTTCGTGCCGAGAAAGGCGGTGACGCGGATGGCATCGTCGCTTCCGGCGACCGTCAGCGCATTGGCCATCTTGGCATACATGTCCCGCGTGATGGCATTCTTCTTGGCCGGGCGGTTGAAGCGGATCACCTGAACGCCGGGATAGGTTTCGGGCCGCTCGATCAGAACATCATCGGTCATATCCATCTCCTTCAATCAAGCCGTTTTCAATCAAGCGAGCGCGATCCGGGCGGCGGCAAGGCTTGGCCCACCCGTCACAATGCTGTTTTTCAGCGCTGCCGTTTCGGCCAGAAGGTTTTCGGCAGCAAACCGGCAGAGCGCAATGCGGACATCCCGGCCCCCATCGCCGGCTTCGGCCAGCCCGCCCTTGGCGAGATAGACGCCTGTCAGGGTGAGGCCGAACAGCCGCTGATAGGCGGTGGCGCCGGCAAGCGCATCGGCGGACTTGCCTTCGGCAAGCTGCGCCAAAAGCCATTCGGTCGCCTCTTCCAGATCGGCGATCGCATCCTCAAGACGGCTGCCGGTTTCGCCGAAACCGGCCAGATTGGAGGCGCCCACATCGGAGGCAACGGCTTTCAATTCGGCAATGAAGCCACGCACATGCGCGCCATCCGAGAGAGGCAGCTTGCGGGTGACGAGATCGATCGCCTGGATGCCGTTGGTGCCCTCATAGATCGGGGCGATCCGGGCGTCGCGCAGATAGCGCGCGGCACCGGTCTCCTCGATAAAGCCCATGCCGCCATGGACCTGAATGCCCATCGAGGCGGCGTCGACGCCAACATCAGTGCCGAAGGATTTGGCGATCGGCGTGAGCAGGCTGGAACGCTCCTGCCAATGGCGGGCCTCGTCGCCTTGCGACACATGCGCCCGGTCGACCGCACGGGCACATGTGAGCGCGATGGCACGGGCGCCCTGCGTCAGCGCCTTCATGGTGAGCAGCGTGCGGGCGATATCCGGATGCTCGATGATCGGGCTCATGCCCGTGCCCTTCCAGCCCGGCGCCTTGCCCTGCGTGCGGTCGCGGGCATAATTGAGCGCATGCTGGGTGGCCGCATCGGCCATGGCCACGCCCTGGATGCCGACGGCAAGCCGCGCATTGTTCATCATCGTGAACATGCAGTTGAGGCCCTTGTTTTCTTCGCCGACGAGATAGCCGACGGCGCCCTTCTCATCGCCGAACCGGCCGTCGCCATAGACCATGGTGCAGGTCGGCGAGGCATGGATGCCGAGCTTGTGTTCGAGCGAATGGCAGAACAGGTCGTTGCGGGCGCCCAGCGATCCATCCGCGTTGACGAGGAATTTCGGCACCAGGAACAGCGAGATACCGCGCGTTCCCTCCGGCGCACCGGCGATCCGCGCGAGAACCAGATGGACGATGTTGCCGGTGACCTCGTGGTCGCCCCAGGTGATGAAGATCTTCTGGCCGAAAATCCGGTAGGTGCCATCATCGCGGCGCTCGGCGCGCGTTTTCAAGACGCCGAGATCGGAGCCGGCATGCGGCTCCGTCAGGTTCATCGTGCCAGTCCATTCGCCGGAGATCATCCTGGCAAGGAACGTTGCTTTCAGGTCTGCAGACCCATGTTTTTCCAGCGCATCGACGGCACCCATGGTCAGCATCGGTGCCAGCGCAAAGGCCATCGAGCCGGCATTCCAGAATTCCATGGCCGCGATATGCAGCATATGCGGCAGCGCCTGGCCGCCGAATTCCTCGGGCGCGGTCAGGCTGTTCCAGCCGCCTTCCGCCCAGTTGCGGTAGAGTTCGGCCCAGCCTTCCGGAACCTGAACCTGGCCGTCGACCAATTTGGAACCCTGCTTGTCGCCGATATCGGCAAGCGGCGCGACCTCTTCGGTGGCAAAACGGCCGGCTTCGCCGACGATCGCATCGACCAGGTCCTCGTCGAGATCGCCGAAAATACCATCGGCGAGGTCCTCACTCAGCCCGGCCACATGTTTCAGCGTGAATAGAATTTCCTCAACCGGTGCCTTGTACATCGCCGTCTCCTCCTGCACTCACCTGACAACATTGCCATGCATCCGTCCAGCAATGGCTTTCAGTCCTGGTCCCGAAATTATTGATTTTTACGTAAACGTCAATATTCGATTGGCGATGCTTATCCAGGCGCCCGCGCAAGTCTGTAACAAAACTGTCATGAAACCCGCATACAGCGAAGTCTGGCCTCTGCCGGGATCCTGCCGCATGAATCTGATTTCCTCCGAAATACCGGGGCTCGTCTGGGCCTATCGCTTTTTGCCGGGCGAAAGCCGCTGCGCGCGGATCGCAGCCGATTCGTCGATTGATGCGCTGATGGAGGGCGAAGGCTGGGTCTGGTTGCATCTGGCGCTGAGCGATGCGCGCACCCCTGCCCTGATCGAACGCATCACCACCTTGCCGCAAAATGCGCTCTCGACCTTGACCAGCCATGACACGCAGGCCGCCGTCACCATTTCCGACAATATGGTCTACGGCACGCTGGTCGATTTCGAGCGCACCTTCGATGCGGAGACCAAAACCATCGGCTGGCTGCATTTTGCCGTCACTGAAAAGATCATTATCACCACGCGGCTGCATCCGCTGCGCAGCATCGACCGGGTCAAGGCCGCCGTCGAGAAGAATGCCCGCTGCGCCCGGCCGATCGACCTGTTCGAGATGATGGTGGTCGAATTTCAGCGGACGCTGATCAGCCTGGTGCTGGAACTGACCGAAGAGCTCAATATCATCGAGGACGATGTCTATGGCGAGGCCGGGCACAACCACCAGCCGCGTCTGGCACCGCTGCGGCGGACTGCCGTGCGGCTACACCGGCACCTGCGCACCTTGCTGGCCCTGCTGCGGCGCGCCAGCACATCGGAGGAAGACGAAGTTCCCGATGGGTTCATCGATGGTGCCGAGCGGCTGTCGGACAGACTGGAAGCGGTGGATCGCGATGTCTTCGCGCTGCAGGAACGCGCCCGGCTTCTGCACGAGGAGATCGACAGCAAGCTCTCATCCGAGACCAACCGGCATCTCTATATTCTCTCGCTGATGACGGCCTTCCTCTTGCCGCCCACGCTGGTCACCGGCTTTTTCGGCATGAACACCAGCGGGCTGCCGTTTGCCGAGGGCATTCATGGCACGCTGCTGGCCGGTTTCCTGATCATGATGTCGATGGGTGTGGCCTGGACGATCCTGAAGAGGATCGGGATTCTGTGACAGCCCCCATTTCACAGAAAAAAGGCCGGAGACAAAAGCCCCGGCCTGAAATTGTGCTGATCGAAGTTTAAGCTCAGTAAGGTGAATTGCACTGGCGGCGTGGGCCGTTATTGGGCTGATAGGTGTTGTCGTAGGCGCGGTAGCTGCGATAGCGGTTGGCGCACCATTCGACATGGCTTCCACCATAACGCATGGGCGGCTGGGCAACCGCACCCCCGATGATTGCGCCGGCAGCAAAGGCGCCCAGCGGGAACCATGCGCCATTGTACTGACGGTAGCCCGGACGGTAGCGGTTATAGCCGCGATGACCGTTGTAATAGGAATATCCACCCCGGCGGTAATAGCCCCGGCGGTTGAAGTCGCCGTCACCACGGCGGCGGTACTGAACGGAATCAGCGTCGGTGACGCGTTCAGCCTTGACCGGAACAGGGATACGCGTGAAGGCCTGCGACGGCGTGAATGAGGTGGCCAGCAAAACGGCTGACAGCGCCAGCGATGCCACTTTTAAATTGAAAACACCCATCGGGTTCCTCCATCACTTGCTATTGGACTGCATTGTCGTGGGGTGGAACGATTTCAGGTTGTTTTTGTTCCGCCCGCCAGCAATTAAACAGCGCAATGCGTTGTGCGCCCGGCATGTTAACGCTTGGTAAACCATCTTTCCGCACCCTCCCTGGATGGAAAAGCGCCGGAAAGCACATTTGGGCAGGTTTTTCCGCCTCGCCGCATGCCTCGGCGTTGCGTTGCTTTTCGGCGGCGGTCTTCTTGCGCCATTGAAACAGGCGCTGGCCCGCGATCTCATGCCCTGGAAAACTGCCAGCCACGCGCTTGTCTTCGACGCATACGAGCTGAACATCATCGACTGGGACGCAATGCTGAAAGACAAGCGCATTGCCGGCTTCATCTCCAAGGCATCGGACGGATTGCCGGAGAGCTTTGCCTGCACCGGTGATCACGCCGGTGATACGGTGGCGCACTGCAAGACGATGTGGCGCAAATATGCCGTCAGCCGCGAACTCTACCAGACACGGCGACTCATCGCGCGGGCAAGCGGCCTGCTCTGGGGCGCCTATCATCTCGCCCGCCCCGGCAATCCGGTCGATCAGGCCAACCATTTCCTCGACTATGCCGATCCGCGCGACGACGAGCTGATGGTGATCGATATCGAGGGCATCGATCCGGAAAAATACATGTCGCTGGAAGACGCGGCGATTTTTGCCGGGCATATCAAGACCCGCACCGGGCGCTATCCGATGCTCTACACCAATCACGCCACAGCCAGCTATATCGCCGCCAACCGCGACCGGTTCCCGCTCCTGTCACGCCTGCCGCTCTGGTATGCCCGCTACAAGCCGGGCATCCGCAACGTCTTTCCAATGGGCAACTGGGATGACTATGCACTCTGGCAATTCTCCGCCGCTGCCAATTGCGGCAAGCGGCATTGCCCCTACCGGGTGGCGGGCACGTTGAGCGATATCGACGTCAATGTCGCCGCGATGAATGCCGCAGCGCTGAAGACGATCTGGGCGAAAGGCGAACTGGTGCCGGAAAAGCCGATGGACAAACCGCTGATGATTGCGTCCGGCAAGGCCGAGTCTTTCTCCGGCTCCGGTTCCGGCCTTGGCACAAGCATCGACGTGACCGTGACGGGGTCGATCGCCAAGACCTTCATACCCTTTGGCCTTCGCTAGAAATCGCTATTGTGGTGTTACCGCGAATTTACCATAAGAGCGGAAATGCAGTGTCCGGGATAACCTTGTTTACCCGTTTTGCCGTATGAGACGGTGAACCAAATCAATGACACTGCACATGAAGAGCAGATGACCGAAAAGATCGTGATCAGCACCAACCGCACCACGCAGGTGACGGTTCTTGAAACCGACAGCGTGTTTATCCTGAACAAGGGGATCACGCTGAGCACGGACGCGACCGCCATCCTCGCCACCGGCACGGCGGCGCTGCGCGATTTCTACATCAACGGCACGGTGCTTTCAGCCTCCAGCTACGCCTTCCAGTTCGGCACGACCGAAGTGACCGACAGCAAAAGCCAGTTCGTGGTCAGCAAATCCGGCGTCGTCAAAGGCAGTGAATACGGCCTCAAGATCGACAGCGGCGGCCTGGAACTCATCAATGACGGTACGGTGGCGGCACGGCTGACAGCGATCACGATCGCTGCGGTATCGACCAAACTCGTCAATACCGGCCTGATCGACTCCTCGGCCGGCATCGGTATCACCTCGTCCGGCAGCAATGCGGAAATCATCAATCACGGCACCACGCATGCGGCGCTGGACGTGGTGCAACTGCGCGGTGCCTCGGCTATTCTCACCAATAATGGCGAGTTGCGCTCCGACAAGGGCTCGGCGATCTTTTCCAGCGGCAAATCGGCTGTCTTGACTAACCACGGCACCGCAACAGGCGTTGGGACCACCATCGCTTCCTCCGGCGCCAATGCGACGATCACCAATGACGGCGCTGTCATCTCCACCAAGGGCGGCGCGATCGCGGCATCGGGCGCTGTGGCGATCATCACCAATAGCGGCGACATCACCGCGCTGAAGAATGCCATCACGCTCACCGGCGATGACGGCAAGATCACCAATAACGGCCTGATCAAGGCCTCCGGCTATGCGATTGCCGTCTCGGCCGACGATACGATCATCACCAACAACAAGACAATCACGGCAGCCGGCGGCATCAAGGTGGCCGGCGCCGGCGAGACCGTGACCAATTACGGCACGATCACCGGGACGCAGGCATCGCTGGCCACGATCGATTTTTCGGCCGCGAGCAAATCGACCCTGCAGAATAGCGGCCTGATCAAATCGGCCGGCACTGCATTCCTGGGCGGCAACGGCGCCGATTCGCTCTTCAACAAGGGCACCATTACCGGCGACATCAAGCTGGGCAATGGCAACGACTATTTTGACGGCACCGGCGGCAAGGTCAACGGCACGATCTATGGCGGCAGCGGCAACGACGTCTATGTGATCAGCGACGCCAAGATCAAGATTTCGGAAAATGCCGGCGGTGGCACGGACCTCGTGAAATCGACGGTATCCTTCACGCTCGGCAACAATTTCGAGAACCTGACGCTGAATGGCGCGGCCGCCATCAACGCCACCGGCAACGCGCTGGCCAACCAGTTGCATGGCAATAGCGGCAAGAACATCATCGACGGCAAGGCCGGAAACGATATTATCTGGGGTCATGGCGGCAACGATATCCTGACCGGCGGCGCCGGTGCCGATCAGTTCGTCTTCGCCACCAAGGACGGCAAGGACACGATCACCGATTTTGCGGCAACCGGCTCAAACCACGACATTCTCGACCTGACCGGGCTTGCCAGCATTACCGACTACAAGGACCTGGTGAAGAACCATATGAAACAGGTCGGCCACGACGTGTATATCGATGGCCTGAACGGCGACAGCATCCTGTTGAAGAACGTGAAAATGTCGGCACTGGATATCCACGACTTCCTGTTCTAGCAGGATGCTGACAAACCCTGGATTATTCGCAAGAGCGAGACCTCATCCTCCCTCATCCCCGCCCTTGTGGCGGGGATCTAGCGACCCGACGTCCGTCGGGTCAAAAGACTTTTCAACTCAAGGACTTGAGTTGGCTGGATCCCCGCCACGAGTGTAAAGCCCGGAGACATCCCTGACAGGTGTTCGGAGACATGCTTTACACATTTGGCTGGGCATTGAGGTCGATGGTCGCGATCTGGGTGGCGCCGAAACAGACGCTGTAACGTCCGTCTCTTGCGCGCGGCCTGAGTGCGACGGTCTCGCCGAGGAAGGCCGAAGGCACGGGCCAGAGGCGGTCCTTGAAGGATATGTAAGCTTTCGTGGTGCCAACCCGGCGCAGGATTTCGTCCGCCGCATAGTCCGGCTGCGGCAGGGTTTTTGGAAAGCTGCGCGCCGAGGGCGTGTAGCGGCTGGCCGGGACCTTGAAGTCGAGGGCCTGATGGGGACGCTCGCGATTATAGACATGCCGCCAGCGATCCAGCGCCTGTTGTGCCTGATCAAGGCCATGAAGGGTTGCCAGCGAGAACACTTCGGCCTTCAGCGTCCTGTGGAATCGCTCGTTCTTGCCGCGCGCCTGCGGATGATATGGGCGGGCGTGCAGGGTGTGGATGCCCAGCTTGAGCAGCCAGACGGTCAGGCATGTCCATCGCCCAGGGACGGCACAGCCCCAGGGCGAACCGTTGTCGACATAGATCGCGCAGGGCAAGCCATTGCGCCGGAATGCTTTTTCCAGCCGCGCCTGGACAGTGTCAGCGCGTTCGTCGCCACAGGCTTCCAGCGCCACGGCAAAGCGGGAATGATCGTCGATAACCGTCAGCGTGTGGCACCAGCGGCCGCAGGAAAGCTTCAGCCGGCCCTTGAAGTCCATCTGCCACAACAGGTTTGGCGCCTCCTTCTCGAAGCGCTCATAGGCCTTGCCCGGACCCGCATCGGTGGCAATGCGCCCGTGCCGCTTGAGCACGGCATGCACGGTGGATGCCGCCGGTACGCCAGACATTCCGGCCTGGCGCAAGCAGGCGCAGATCTTGCGCGCGCCCCAGGCGGGATGCGCATCACGCACCGCAAGCACGGCCGTTTCGATCTCAAAGGGCGAACGGCGCGGACTTGTGAAGGGCCGCCGGGACCGGTCTGCCAGCCCCTCCAGACCGGAAAACCGCCTCAGCCAGAGATAACCGGTCTGCCGGCTGATATCAAAGCGCCGGCAAAGCTCGGCCACATTGGCCCCCTCACAGGACGCAAGCATCACAAAGTCCTGCCGCTGATCCACAATCGACACATCCCGCCAAACCATCCGCCCGACCTCCTTTGCCAAACGGCAAAAGTGTCAGGGATGTCTCCGAACACATGTCAACTATGTCTCAAGGCCATACAACGAGGGCGGGGATGAGGGGAATTTTGCAGTTCGCTCAATGTCCCGAGTGACCTGCAGAATTGCTGGATGATGCCTTTTTCAGCAGCCTGATAGAGCCTTGGACGATCGATGAGGCTGCAAGCGGTGACGGCCCGCGCCAGGGGCGTCGCCAAATTGCCTCGATTGGCGCGTTTACCGGTCTTACCAACCGAACTGCAAAAGCTGCGAACGTTCAGGCTCCTGTCAGCAGGCGAGCGCAAGAAAAAGGGATCGTCACCCTCTTTGCCTTGATTGCCGGAGCCCATCTTGAATTTTCGCTCTCTCCAGCGGCCCAGCATGGGCAGCATACCGCTCAGCCTGCTCACCGTTCTCTTCATTCTGTGTTTCCAGAACCTGACGTTCTGGAATGAAGCCTTTTATGTCTTCGGCGGTTTCCACCTCAGCTTCTACACATTCGTGGCGGCCATCAGTCTCCTGGTCTTTGCGGGCGTGGTGGTGTTTTCGGTCAAATACCTGATCAAGCCGGTTCTGGTCTTCCTGTTGATCGCAGGCGCAATGGCCTCCTACTACACGGATTTCTTCGGTGTGGTGATCGACAAGGAAATGATCCGCAACGCCGTGGTGACGACGCCGCAGGAAGCCGGTCCGCTGATCACGTTCAAATTCCTCCTGCACATTTTCCTCTACGGTATTCTGCCCTCTTTGGTGGTCTGCCTGGTGCGGATCCGGCACCGTCCTTTCTTCAGCAAGTTTTTCGTCAATCTGGCGGTCATCTCGCTTTGCCTGGCGCTGTGCGTCGGGCTGATCGTCTCGAATTATTCGGGCATATCCTCCAGCATCCGGCAGCATCGCGACATGATGGCCAAGCTGACGCCGTTTGCAGCGATCACCTCGGCGATTGGTCTGGGCGTCAGCACCTATCGCGAGATCGGCATCGTGCGGGCGCCGCTCGGTACCGATGCCAAGCTTGGCCCGCTCACTGCAAAGGCCAACAAACCCGTCGTCACCATCATCGTCGCCGGAGAAACCGCACGCGCGATGAACTTTTCCCTCAACGGCTATGCGCGGGAAACCAATCCGGAGCTGAAGACGCTGGGAGTGACGAACTTTACAAAGACCACTAGCTGCGGAACGGCAACCGCCGTATCCCTGCCTTGCATGTTTTCCGTCTATGGCCGCAAGGACTATAGCGACCGCAAGGGCCGCTCCACCGACACGCTGATGGACGTTCTGCGCCGCGCGGGCATTGACGGCTACTGGTGGGACAACAATACCGGCAGCAAGGGCATCGCCGATCTCATCAGCTTTGCCAGCCTGACCAAGCAGAAAAACAGTCCGCTCTGCAAGGAGGACGGCTGCCTGGACGATATTTTCCTGAGCAAGCTTGATGAAAAGCTGGCCGGCACGACCAAAAACACCGTTATCGTGCTGCACCAGCTCGGCAGCCACGGCCCGTCCTATTATCAGCGTTATCCGGAGGAATTCCGCCGCTTCCAGCCGGATTGCCGCACGCCGCAGCTCTCCGATTGCTCACGCGAGGAGATCGTCAACGCCTATGACAATTCGATCCTCTACACCGATCACAACCTCGCGGAAGTCATCAAGCTTTTGAAGAAGCACCAGGATACGGTCGACGGGGCGATGATCTATATGTCCGATCATGGCGAATCGCTTGGCGAGAACGGAATGTTCCTGCATGGCGCGCCCTACATGTTCGCCCCTGTCGAGCAGACCCATGTGCCGTTCATCGCCTGGTTCTCCGAACAGTATGCCCAGCTGACAGGCCTTGATCGCGCCTGCCTCAAGGCCCGCGCCGACACGCCCACCTCGCACGACAATCTGTTTCATACCGTTCTGGGCATGATGGACGTTGTCACCAAGGTCTACAATCCAGCGCTTGACGTGTTTGCCGCCTGCCGCTCAAGCGCTGGTGCACCTGCGGCTGTGCCGGAATCCTGATGTAGTGAACCCGGCCCGACATATCCCTATCCCGGTTGCCGTCGCCCCTCACCCTGGCCCTCTCCCCGCTTGCGGGGAGAGGGGACGACAGAGGTTGCCGCAGGTCCCTTCTCCCCGCGAGCGGGGAGAAGGTGCCCGACAGGGCGGATGAGGGGCTTTTGCCCCCAAAAAAGAGGCCATTACGCCTCGATCTGCACGTCTCCGATCGGGCGGGAACAGCAGGCCAGGATGTAGCCTTCGTCGATTTCGTCGTCGAGGATGCCGCCATTGTGGTTCATATCGACTTCCCCGGAAATCTTCATCACCCGACAGGTGCCACACAACCCGCCCTCGCAGGCGGCGCCGATGCGCACGCCGGCGGAACGCGCCGTCTGCAGGATGGTCTGGCCGGGCTGACACTTGGCCTCCTTGCCGGCCATGGTGAAGGTGATGGTGGCAACCGCCGTCGCATCCGCTTCGCCGGCACCGGCGCGGATGGCAAGCTCTGCCGGATCCGGCGCATTAGCCGGCTGAAAGCTTTCCTCGTGATAGCGGTTCATGTCGAAACCGACGCTTTCCAGCATGGATTTGACGCCGCGCATGAACGGTTCGGGGCCGCAGCAGAACACGGTGCGCTCGCGGAAATCCGGCGCCAAGAGCGCCAGCTTCGATGTCTCGATGCGGCCACGCAGCCCGTGCCAGCTGTGGCGCGGCGCATGCGTCTCGACGATGAAGCCGAGATTGAGATTGGGCATGTTGCGAGAGATGTTTTCCAGCTCGTCGCGGAACAGCAGATCGTCGGGCTGGCGGGCGCAAGACAGGAACGAAACGTCCGTCTGCGGAGCGCAATCGGCCATCCAGCGGGTCATCGACATCATCGGCGTGATGCCGGAACCCGCCGAGATGAACAGGTATTTTTCGCCGGGATGGCGCACGAAGGAGAAATCGCCGAGCGGGCCGAATGCCTTCAGCTTCATGCCCGGCTTCAGGTTTTCAAACATCCAGCGCGTGCCGATGCTGGATGCCTGGGCCTTGACGGTCACGGCGATGGAAAACGGCCGTGACGGGGTCGAGGACAGCGTGTAGGTGCGCATCACCGGATCATCCGGCGCTACCGGCAGTTCAAGCGTGACGAACTGGCCCGGCAGATAGCGGAACCAGCTGTCCTTGTCGGCCTTGAAGCCGAACGTCATCACATCCGGCCCTTCGGCGGTGACGGAAATGCATTCCAGCAGTTGCTGGCGGTCGTTGAACGGCTGCAACTCGTCGAAGTGCCGGAAGGATGAAGCAATCGTCATGTCAGGCGACCCGGACCAGAGGGGTGGAGATGGACTTGCCCTTCAGGCGCTCGGCCATGAAGTTGGTGTACCACTCGACGAACTGCATCACGCCGCCTTCATGCTCCGGCGAATAGGGGCCGGGCTGATAGGCGGGCGAGCGGATGCCGAACGCGTTTTCCTCGACGATCTGGCGGTCCTGGTCGTTGGTCTCGGTCCAGACATGCGTCAGTTCGTCGATCGTATAGTCAACGCCTTCGACGGCATCCTTGTGCACCAGCCATTTGGTGGTGACCTGGGTGAGTTCGGGGCCAAGCGGCAGGACGCGGAAAGTGATGGCGTGGTCGGCCAGCACATGGTTCCAGGTGCTTGGATAATGGAACAGGAGCAGCGTGCCGATCTGGCTCTGATTGACATCATCAGACAGCTGGCGCTTGACGGCGCGTTTGCCGGACATGGTGTAGCTTTCGGCGCCTTCGATCAGCGGCATGCGGGCAACGCGGAACTGGCCGGTGTGATCGATCTTGAATTCGCTCGGCAGGCCGGAGGCTTCGCAATGGGCCCAATGGGCGGCGATGACCGGATCATCCTTGGCACCCTGCACGCCGGTGGCGGTCGGGGCTTCCGGATAGGTGCGGCAAAGCTCGGGGTGGTTTGCCGCGCAATGATAGCATTCGCGGTTGTTTTCCCAGACGAGCTTCCAGTTGCCCTTTTCGATGATCGTGCTTTCGAAGGCGACCTTGGTATCCTTCAGATTGTGCGGCGTCAGATAGGACGAGACCATGTCGCGCACCGGCTGGAAATCCATCGCCTCGTCAGCCAGGCAGATGAAGATGTAGCCGCCGATGGTTTCGCAATGGATCGGCTTCAGGCCGTGCTGGTTCTTGTCGAAATCCTCGCCCATCTGGCGGGCAAACAGAAGCTTGCCGTCCAGCTCATAGGTCCACTGGTGATAGGGACAGACAAGCTTGGCGGACGAACCCTTGGCACCGGCGCAGACGCGCGAGCCGCGGTGGCGGCAGGAATTGTGGAGCGCGCGCACGGTGCCCGTACGGTCGCGGACGATGACAACAGGGTATTCGCCGACCTGCACGGTGACATAATTGCCGGATTTCGGGATTTCGCAGTCATGGCCGATGAACAGCCAGTCCTTGTACCAGATCTCCTCCATATCGAGCCTGTAGAGATCCGGATCGGTATAGAAGGCCTGTTCGAGACTGTGGGTGTCCCGGCGGTTCGTCAATTTGCGGAGGACTTCACTGCGGAGATCCATGGTCATTTCCCTTGTGCTCGCCAACGTTCTTTTGAAGGTTGCCGCAGGCAGGAAAGGAACCGCCGCCGCGCCGGGAGAGCGCGTGGATATAGTGGTTCTCCTTCCGGCTGCCCGCCGCAACCCAGATATCAATTTCATCACAAGGCTGGTTTCCGGGCTCTGGAGCTGTCCTTGCGGACGATCCCGGCGCCTTCCCGGATTTCTCCAGTGGCCTTTTGCCGAGGTTTCGCTCCACCACCGTTGCGGGGGCAGCGCCGGATTTCGACCGGCTTCCCAATTCTCCGCCCTCCCTATAAAGGCGGCACCTTGAGTGTCTTCATCTAATCCTCACGCCCACGAAAACAGCCGCCGATTAACGACATCCGATTCCAGAATGACGACACGCAACAGATTGCGCGGCGGCAAAGCTCGCCTGTCTATTTTATAAGCATAAACAAGGCGATCTGCCGGATTTGGATCAAAATCCGGGTTTTCCGCACAACGCTTCGGCAATCGGCCAGGATACGGCCTCTTTGCGACATCGCCCGCCACACATACGCGCCTTGCCATGTGCCGGTTTCGCCACGAAAGATTGATGCGCCGAAAGACTGCATTAACCATAACCGGGTAACCTCGTCGCATTCGCGATTAGCCCCGCAATGCGCGCCACGCATTCCACCGCAGTCTGGTAGAGGCCGATGTCAAACTTGAGATATTTCGATGCCGCCAAGGTCAAGGAGCCGGCCCCCTCGCCGAAGGCGGCGATCTATACCGAATTCCTGCGCACCGGGCGGATCAACCGGAACCATCAGCAATGGAGCGCGGCCGAAAAACGTTACCTCACCCATCAGGAAGTGGCTGTGCGCACCGGCAAGAAGCTCGAGGCTGCCGGCACGGTCACGCATGACCGGATCAACGGTTTCCATCGTTCGATCCGCTTTCCGAAACTGCTGTTTCACCGCACGCTCGCCGATAGCCCGCATCTCGGCTATTGCCATGTCACCGCCGCCAGAACCCGGTTTGCCAAGTTCGAGGATGTGCGCTGGTCGTTCTATATCGCCAATTTCTTCTCCGATATCGGCGACGACCAGCATTTCTTCGAGAAGATCAAGCTCGGCTATTCGCGGATGTATTTCGCCGTCGCAACCGAGATGGATGCCGAGGCCGGCAAGCTGACCGTCAATCGCGCCGTGCATGACAACGGGCTGCTGTTTCGCACCCGCGACCCCAAGGAAGCGCTGAAGAACGTGCTTTTGCTCGGCGCCCGCAATGCCGAGCTTCGCAAGATCATCGGCAGCCTCTGACCGCATCAACCTTCGAATGCGCTTGGCAATACCCGGCCTTGCGCTGTAAGGAAACGCCATCGCGCCTGCCTGTCTTTCGTAAGAGGGCGCATTGACGTTTGGAAGCTTGATGGCCCTGATCATAGACACGCGGACCGAGCCGGACCGAGCCCTGACGATCGCCTGCGAGACGCTTCGCGAAGGCCTGCCGGTGGCGATCCCGACCGAGACGGTCTATGGGCTGGCGGCGGACGCCACCAATCCCGATGCCATCAGCCGCATCTATGAAATGAAGGGCCGCCCGCGCTTCAATCCGCTGATCTGCCATGTCTCGGATTTCGCGATGGCCGAGGCCTATGTCAGCTTCGATCCGCTGTCGCGGCAACTGGCCGAAGCCTTCTGGCCCGGACCGCTGACCCTGATCCTGCCGTTAAAGCCAAACAGCGGCGTACACCCGCTGGCCTCGGCCGGTCTCGACACGCTGGGCATCCGCATGCCGGACGGATTTTCCCGGCAGGTGATTGCCCGGTTCGGCAAACCCTTGGCAGCGCCCAGCGCTAACACATCCGGCAAAATCAGCCCGACCAGCGCTGCGCATGTCGAGACCGATCTTGGCGGCAAGCTGGCGTTGATTCTCGACGCCGGCGCTGCCGAAATCGGCTTGGAATCGACCATCATCAAGGTGGACGGCGATGACATCCGGCTGCTGCGGCCCGGTGGCCTGGATGCCGCCGAGATCGAGGCACTGACCGGCAGGACCGTCACACGGCCGCAAACGGCGGGAGCCGTGATCGAGGCGCCGGGCATGCTGGCATCGCATTACGCGCCGGGTGCTGCCGTGCGGCTGAACGCTACGGATGTCAAAGCCGGTGAAGCGCTGATCAAATTTGGCGGCAAGCCCTTGGCCGGCGAGGAAAACGCCGTTGTCATCCTCGACCTCAGCCCATCGGGAAACCTGCGCGAAGCGGCTGCCAACCTGTTTGCCTTCATGAAACGGGCCGATGCGTCCGGCGCCAAGACCATTGCCTTTGGCATGATCCCCAGCGAGGGCCTCGGCGAGGCCATCCTCGACCGCATCGAACGCGCTGCCGCACCACGGGAATGAGCCTATGACCAACACCCTGCCCTCCGCCGATCTGATCGTCCGCTTTACCGCCATCGTCGGCGCCGCCAACGCGCTGACGGATGAGGCGGATATTGCGCCCTATCTCGTCGAATCCCGTGGTCTCTACAAGGGCAATGCACCGCTGGTGCTGAAACCCGGCAGCGTTCAGGAGGTGTCGCAAATCCTCAAGCTTGCCAGCGAAACCGGTGCGGCGATCGTGCCGCAGGGCGGCAATACCGGCCATGTGGCGGGGCAGATTCCGCGCACGGGCGCCCAGGATATCGTCCTGTCTCTGGCACGGCTGAACCGCATCCGCGATATCGACCCCGTCGGCAATGTCATCGTTGCCGATGCCGGCTGCATCCTTGCCGATATCCAGAAGGCGGCGGAGGCCCATGACCGGCTGTTTCCGCTCTCGCTCGGTTCGGAAGGTTCCTGCCGGATCGGCGGCAATCTTTCCACCAATGCCGGCGGCACCGCCGTGCTTGCCTATGGCAATATGCGGCAACTGTGCCTGGGCCTCGAAGTGGTCTTGCCAACAGGTGAAATCTGGGACGGGCTGCGGCGCCTGAAGAAGGACAATACCGGCTACGACCTGCGCGATCTGTTCATCGGCGCCGAAGGCACGCTGGGCATCATCACCGGCGCGGTGCTCAAGCTGTTTCCGCAGCCGCGCGGCCATCAGGTTGCCTTTGCCGGCCTGAAAAGTGTCGAGGATGCGCTCGCCCTGTTCGACAAAGCCTCAAGCCTGTGCGGGCCGGCGCTCACGGGTTTCGAACTGATGCCGCGCCTGGGAGTCGAATTCACCGCAAAGCATATTCCCGGCGTGCGCGATCCGATGGAGACGGTGCATGCCTGGTACGCGTTGATCGACATTTCGACCGCCGATTCAGCCGAAAGCGCCGAACGGATGATGCAGGCCGTGCTCGAAACCGAAATCGCCAGCGGCCTGATCGAAAATGCGGTTGTCGCCACCAGCGAAGCGCAGCGCAAGAGCCTGTGGCACATGCGCGAAAGCATGTCGCCGGCGCAAAAGCCGGAAGGCGGGTCGATCAAGCACGACGTCTCGGTGCCGGTCTCCAGCATTCCGGCCTTTATGGCGCAAGCCGATGCGGCCGTGATGAAGGCCATTCCCGGTGCACGCATCTGCTCGTTCGGCCATATGGGCGACGGCAATATCCACTACAACATCTCGCAGCCGGTCGGCGCCGACAAGGATCAGTTCATCGGCCGCTGGCGCGAGATCAACGCGATCGTTCACGGCATCGTCCTGTCGTATAACGGCTCGATCTCGGCAGAGCACGGCATCGGCCAGCTGAAGCGCGACGAATTGGCAGACGTCCGCCCGGCGATCGAGATCGACCTGATGCAGCGGATCAAGCACGCGTTCGACCCGGCCGGGATCATGAACCCCGGCAAGGTGCTGAAGGCTGATTGATATCCGGCATCAGAAGCCGCCCAGGCGCAGCTGCGAGAGGCCGAATAGCGTATCGGCGCTGATGCCGCCGCCACCACCGCCCGACAGGATCAACTGGGCAGCGGAAATATCGACATTGTTTTCGACGTCGTAAAGGGCTGTGAAGCGCAGCAGCAGCTTCTCCAGCTTGTCCGGATCCTGCAGGTCCTTCACGTCAAGCAGCCGGTTGATATAGGCATATTGCACGTCGACATCGGCACTCGACATGGCCTCGGGGATGCTGAATGTGGTCTGGATGACCTGTAGAAGGGCGCTGTCGGCCAGAAGATCGTAAGCGGTGTTGATGCCGCTCGCCTGACGCCGAAAATAGAGTGCAAGCCGCACGCCGGCATTGTCCTCGCCCCTTTGCTGCTCCAGGGTCTGGTTGAGATAGAGATCTTCCGTCTCGAGCAGGCCGCGCTTGGTCTGGATACCCAGTTCGGGGCGGGCGAGCTCGCCCTTGCTGTCGAAATTATAGGAGGCGACGAGTTCCTTGTAGATCGTCGTGTCCGGCTCCTTGTTGATGAAGCTGTCCGGATCGCTGAAATCGGATTGAAACATCTTGCGGACGTAGTCGGTCGACACTTTTTCCGGATCCAGCCCGGCGGAAACAAGCACGAAATCGACCAGGCGCCGGTTGGACAGGAGCTCGTCGAGGGATTTGACCTTCGCTATCTCGGCGCTGTAATATTTCGCTTCCTCGGTCGCCTTGGTCTTGACGTCCTCGGTCGCGAAACGGCTCTTTTCGATGACATAGGACTTGGCGGTGTTGAGGATTTCGGATTCGGCCTGCGCCAGCATCGGCACGCCGGCCGATCCGTCCGCATTGAAATTGAACGCCTTTGCCAGCTGCAGATAGCGGTCGTCCTTCAGCGTATAGACATAGCTCTTCGGATCGGTGAGATCGCTGGTCAGCACCCTCCTGATCTTGCGCGCCGTGTCGCTTTCGTTTTCAAGGCCGACCGCAGTCAGCGCCAGTTTCATGATCTTGGTGTCTGCAATCAGATCATCGACATTGGAGACGATCTTAATCAGGCTCTTGAAGGAATTGATCAGGGTCGCGTCAGCCGCTTCGTCGGCATCGTTGTAGCGCACCATGTAATTGTCGGAGGTCGTCTTGATCTGCGCCGCCGTCTGCGGCTTGTCGCCGGCGGCAAGCGTCCCGTCCGTCTGGAAGTTGAACGCGGCCCGCAAGGTCTTGTAGGCGGCATTGTATTCGCCTCCCTTGGTGTTGACGTAGCTTGCCGGGTCATTGGGATCGCTGGTCAGAATGCTTTCGAGCATCGTGACCGTGGTGCTCGACGGCAGGCCAAAGGCTGTGAGGATGTAGGAATAGAGCCGGCTGTCACCCTTGATCTGCGCGACCGTAGTGACGTTGGCAATCGTTTCCTCATAATAGGCCTTGTGCAGCACGGCGACCGAGTTCGTCGCGCGCGGCGCCTTGTAGGCGTAGACTTCCTGGGTCGCCTTGCGGCTGTCTGCCGCCTGCGCCGTTCCGCCCGACGGCACGGAGCCATCCGCTGCGAAATCATACATCAGGGCCAGGTCCTTGAAGACGGCGATCCGCGCGATCGTGGCGGTGCTTTCCTGCTGTTTGGTCTGCAGGTCGGTGGCGTAGAAATTCACGCCCTTCATGGTTTTCAGCGCGGTCTGGCGCTCGTCGATCTCAGCCTGGAACGCAGCCTTCTCGGCCTCGGTGACATCCGGCTGGTTCATCTGCGTGCGCAGATCGCGGATTTCAGCCTCGACGCCGGCATAGGCATCGATATTGGAGGTCATTTCCGGGAAAGCGGCATCGATGGTGGCAATATTGTTCTGCAGCGTGGTTTTTTCGGCCTGCAGCGTCACCTTGTCTTCATCCGATGTCTCGGGCCGCGCGAGCAGAGCATCGATATTGGTGATGCGCGTCTGCGACTGGACACGGCTCGACAGGGCCGAAAGCGCCTGGTCGGACGAGGCCTTGGTGGCGATTGCCGCGTCCAGCGCGGGAGCGAAGTTGGTGTTGAAGTAGCTGTTCGGATCGTTGAGATCGCTCGTCAGCGCGCCGCGCACCTGGGCATAGTTGAAATATTTCGCGTCAACGCCGAAGACCTGAAACGTGTAGGACCGCAACCTGTCATTCTGCAGGAGCTGGTCCACGTTGGTGATCGTGTCCATCATTGTATCGTAGTAGCGCGTCTCCTGGACCATCTTTGTATCGATGTTGGAGACCGACTGATTATACAGGCCGATCAGCGCGTCTTCCTGTGCATCACTTTGGACCACCTCGGTCGACTGGGAGAAACTGAATGCCCTGGCGAAATTCTGGTAGCGGTCATCCGTCAGCATATTGGCGTAGCTGTTGTCGTCGCTAAGGTCGCTCTCCAGCACCTTTCGCATGAAGGCCTTCGCATAAGTCATGTCTTCCAGGCCATGTGCCTTCATGGCATAGGCATAGAGCCTGTAGTCGCCGAGGAACTCGTCGATCGAGGTGACGTTGCCGATGTTGGCCTTGTAATACTCGGTTTCGCGGGCGACCAGCGTCTGCTGCGCGGTCCGCTGAAGACTGGTCTTCATGTCGCGCGTGAGGAGGTTGTAGTCGATGTAGGTGGAAACCATTGCCGCTCTGCCGATCGCCTGAAACCGCCCGGCGCCAAGGGGCAACGACGGACGCAATGCCGCGCAGTGCGGCCATATTAAGAGACACCATCGCCGGTCTTGCTTGTGCGTGGCTTTTCCTCACCCCGGCGGCGCGGGATTGGGGGATCGGCAAAATTCTGCCGATTTTCTTCAGATTTGAGAAACCCTGCTGCGTTGGCCTTTGCTAACCATCAGGAAATGCAAAGTTTTTTAACTGCGATTTTTAAGTGGTCTCAAACCCGGCCCGCCTATCCTTGGCTCACAGAGGACGAAAAGTCCCGACGAGAAGACCGGGAACCGGCTCTCAAGGAAAACAAGGGCGATTGAAATGCTAAAGACACTTTCCCAACCGGCTTGGGTTGAAACCACACTGCGACTGGATCCAAAGCGCTTTCCCCAGCAGGCAAGCTATACCTTGCACGGACAGTCCAGCAATGTCACCATAAGCCTGGACGAGCGTGGAGCTGTCCTGCGCAAGGTTTTGCCATCCAGCGGCCTGCCGCTGTCGATCGCCCTGCCGGCTCGCGCCTTCAAAGGCGTGGCCGCCCGTGCCATCGACCATGGAGACGGAGAAGTGACTGTGACGCTTGAACTGCATCATGACGACCCGGATCTCTGCATCCCGCTTCTGGTTGCCCACGATCTTTCCGACATTGCCGCCGACTGGCGCACCTGGTCGGAAGCCTACCGGATCCCGATGCTGATGGTCGAAGCCGACGGCGTCGCCCGCCCGCTGGAAGAGCATCTCGGCGAAGTCCGCACCCGCGATATCAAGCCGCGCCGCCGCCACTCCCTGTTCAACGACCGCCGCCCGCGCTTCCTGATGCGCCGCGCGACCGGCAGCCTGGGTGTCAACATGAAGATAGACGGCCGCGAGATCATCGCCCGCAACTGAGTTTCGACACAATCTCCAAGCCTTCCTCCAGTGCAAACGACCGGCTGTCCCTGCAGCCGGTTTTTTGTTTGTTTTTTCAGATGCTTAACAAGCCTCTGAAAAACCCCGGAAGCGCCTTCTTGATGCCACAGGCAGACAGCACATTGCCGGCACGAGAAGGAGACAGATCATGCGCACATTCATCCTTGCGGCTATTGCCGCCTTTTCCGCCCGCTTTGCCAGAACAAAGAAGACCCGCGAAAAAGACATGAGCTGGGCTTAAGCCTCGAGATACTTTGCCCACGGCCCTCCGGCCATCCGGAGGGTTTTTTTATGCAAGCCGAACAATCAGGGCTGCACAAAGGCTAAGAAACAGGATCAGCCCGACGACGTTGTTGAACTTGAACAGCGTCAGGCATTGGGCGGCATCGTGGATGTCGAGCACGAGGATCTGATAGAACAGAAGTACGGCTGCCATCAGAAGTCCGAGATAGGCAAGCAGCCCGGCGCCAGCCAGCGCAAACGCCACGAACAGCAGCAGAATCGTCAATCCGTAGAGCGCAAAGAGCCAGGGGCGCGGACGATCGCCGAAGCGCCGCGCCGTCGAGCGCACGCCGATCAGTTCGTCATCCTCCTTATCCTGATAGGCATAGATCGTGTCGTACCCCACCGTCCAGGCGATGGCTGCGGCGTAGAGGACAACCGGGGCCAGCGCAATCGAGCCGAATTCCGCCGCCCAGCCCATGATCGCGCCCCAGGAAAAGGCAAGACCGAGGAAGAATTGCGGCCAGTCGGTAAAGCGCTTGGCAAACGGATAGACGGCGACGAAAACCAGCGAGAAGATGCCGAGGCCAACGGAAAAGCCGTTGAACTGCAAGAGCACGATCAGCCCGGCAAGCGCCTGCAGCACCATGAAAACCTTGGCCTGCAACCGCGTGACGCGGCCCGACGGCAGGGGCCGCGAGCGGGTGCGCGCCACCTCCATATCGATATCGTGGTCGATGATGTCATTATAGGTGCAGCCGGCGCCGCGCATGGCGACAGCGCCGATGAAGAACAGCAGAAGATGGAAGACGAAGCGGCCCGCCGAAAACGTGCCGAGCGCCGCCGCCGCGTTGGCGGCAAGTGCCGCCGACCAGAAGCAGGGCCACATCAACAATTGCCAGCCGATCGGCCGGTCCCAGCGGGCAAGCTGCGCATAGGGCCAGAGCGGCCTTGGCAGCACGCGGTACACCCAGTTGTTGGACGGCGCATCGTAGACGCGCCCGGAATCGGCAGGACGTGTGGTCATGCCGATTGTTTGCAGCGCCAGCGGCCGCCGGTCAAGCAGGCAGACCCCCGCATGGCAGGCTCCGGCCTATTCCAGGGTGAAATCGAAACGGTAGGTGGCCGACAGGCCGACGAGGAACTGATTGCGGCTGCCGCCTTCTTTGACGATGCTCGAATCAGCTGCCGGGCCCATCAAACGCTTGTATTCGGCAAAGGCGCTGGCTTCGATCTTTTCGGTCGCCTGCCAAGTGATGGCGGCTCCGGCGCCAACAGAGTTCAGGCCACCGGAGGGCGTATATTTCGAATAGCCGGATTTTGCCGCTTCCGACCCGTTGATGCCGTAATAGGCGTCGAAATAATCGCTGGTGGCCGCCGAGAGGCGCGGGCCGGCGGACAGGCGCACAGTATCGGTGACGTCGATGAAGCCATCGGCCGCCACATCGGCGACGATGCCGTGATGGCTGCGGATGCCTTGGCGCAATTCGGCACGGATGCGCAGCCAATCGGTCGGATAGACTTCGGCAAAGCCGCCGAGTTCGCCGCCGAAGCGGACGGGATCAATGCCCTTCAGATCGGAGGAGGTATCGTCATCGCGCTCGAAGATCAGCTTGCCGACGACACCGGCGCGGAACGCACCCTTATCGACGAAGGCAAAAGCCGGATTGTCGTTGCGCGAGGAAAACCGCACCGTGCTGCCGGCCCGGCCAAGCGAAATCAGCGGCGCTGCCTGGAACAGGCGATCGGACGAGCCATCATATTTCGGGCCGAGAAAGCCGGTGGCGCCGACTTTCAGGTACCAATCGCCGGACCAGAAATGCTGGCGCTCCTGCGCCTGAGCGCCGGCGGACGTGGCAAGAAACAACCCCATGGAAAGGGCAAACACGGATCGGTTGAACACGTCGCAACTCCAGACAAACAATGCTTCGTTAAGCGGCTTAACACTAGGGATCTATACACCAGGGATCGATGATAGGAGCCCATAGGATCGGCTCGATTTTCGTTTCCGGCCGGAAGAGGCCGTCCTATGGTCTCCTATCATCGATCCTTGGTGTTGTAGGCTTTGCCTCACTACCATCCCGTTAACCAGCCGCCTTTAGCAATTATTTTCCATAGGCGGCGCAATCGGCCCCGCATTGTCGCCAATTTGCCATAGCCGAGGTCACGCCAGCGTGCGCGATTTCAGATAGGTGCTGGGTGCGCTTCCAAGCATGCGCCGGAACATCGTGGTGAAGGCGGCGATGTTTTCATACCCGGCATCGAGCGCCACATTGGTCACGGGCTCGCCCTCTGCCAGCCCCGGCAGCGAGGCGAAAATGCAGGCCTGCTGGCGCCAGGTGACGAAGCTGACGCCGGTTTCGGCGCGAAACAGCCGGGTGAAGGAGCGGCGGCTCATGCCAAGGCCACTTGCCCATTCGTCGATACCGGCATTGGCGTCGGGTGACTTCAGGAAATGCCGGCAGAGGCGGCCAAGCCGGGCGTCGCTGGGAAACGGCAGGCCGAGCGGCCGTTCCGGCAACAGACTGATTTCGTCCAGCAAAAGCTCGATGATCAGCCGCTTGCGGCGCGGCGTCAGCGGCTTTTCCTCCGCAAGCACCAATTCCTCCATCAGGCTGGAGGCAAGCGGTGTCACTTCCAGGACGCGCGGCTGAACCGCAGAGATCACTGTGGGATCGGCATAGATCGAATGCATTTCGACATCGCTGATCATCTCGCTGAAATGTTCGAGCCCTGCTGGGATGAGCAGACCATGACCGGGCGGGATCATCCAGCGGCCGCCGGCGGTATTGACCAGCACCACGCCGCGCCGCGCGCACCAGAGCTGCGTCTTCGTATGGCTATGCGGAAGCCCGCGCGAACCCGCCGGATAATGACGGCCAAGCGCTGTAATGGGATCATCGTTCAAATCGATCCATTGCAGGTTCTCAATATGGGTATCATCGCCCGCGGGATCGCGGGATTTGAGGTCGTATGTCTGCATTTGGCCCACTCTCGAAAGAATACGACCAGAGCACAAAAGCAGGCCATACTCAAGCGATGTAGAGACAGCGCATATTCATGTCTACACTACCGTCGGCGAGGAAAAGAGCATGGCGAGCATCGCATCACCCACTGGCATCAGCCCGGAAAAGACGGCGGTCTCCGTCATCGTGGCCGTCAGCTTCTGCCATATGCTGAACGATATCATGCAATCGCTTTTGACATCGCTCTATCCGCTGCTGAAGGAAAACTACGCGCTGGATTTCGTGCAGATCGGTCTCTTGACCTTCGCATTCCAGGTGACCGCATCGCTGCTGCAGCCTGCCGTGGGCGTCGTCACCGACCGCTGGCCGATGCCGTTTTCGCTGCCGGCCGCCATGCTGTCGACCTGCGCGGGTTTGATCACCCTTGCCAATGCCCATCATTTCTACGTGCTCGTCATCGGCGCCTGCCTGATCGGCATCGGCTCGGCGATCTTTCATCCGGAAGCCTCGCGCGTGGCACGGCTTGCCTCCGGCGGCCGCCATGGCCTGGCCCAGTCGCTGTTCCAGGTCGGCGGCAATACCGGTACGGCGATCGGGCCGCTGCTCGCCGCGTTCATCGTCATTCCACAGGGACAGGGAAGCCTCAGCTGGTTCTCGGTGATTGCGCTGACCGGCTTCATGGTCTTGTCCTGGGTGAGTGTCTGGTATACACGCCACCGCCGCAGCTCGGCCGGCCGCAAGCCGGTGAGCCGCACCCTGCCCTTGCCGCGCAACCAGGTGATCTGGACGCTGATCGTTCTCGTCATCCTGACGGCAACGAAGAATGCCTATCTGTCCAGCCTGTCCAGCTACTTCACCTTCTTCACGATCGAGAAGTTCGGCGTCGGCGTGCAGGAAGCGCAGATGCTGCTGTTCCTCTTCCTCGGCGCATCGGCTGCCGGCGTGATCTTCGGCGGGCCGATCGGCGACCGTTTTGGCGCGCGCTTCGTCATCTGGTTCTCGATCCTCGGCGTCATCCCCTTCGCGCTGCTCCTGCCCTATGCCAACCTGTTCTGGACGGCGGCGCTGGTCGTCATCATCGGCTTCATCTTTTCCTCGGCGTTCTCGGCCATCGTGGTCTTTGCCCAGGAGCTGGTGCCGGGCCGGGTCGGGCTGATTGCCGGCATGTTCTTCGGCTTTGCCTTCGGCTTCGGCGGCATCGGCGCGGCGGTGCTCGGCATCTTTGCCGACCGCAACGGTATCGAGTTCGTCTATACGCTGTGCTCCTACATGCCGCTGCTCGGCCTCTTGACGATCTTCCTGCCGAAGCTTCCCAGCCATCGGTAAGGTGTGGCTGACGGGGAAGGCATTCCCGTCGCCGTGACGAAATCTCTCCCGGTGGCAGTTCACCCAATTGCAACCGGGACATCCCATTGTAAGTATTCATCAAGTATTGAGCGATAAGTTCGGCCCGGGGACTATCGGGGTGAATATGATGCGCAACTTACTTATGGCCGCTTCCGCTGCGCTTGCCGCGTCATTCGCGCCAGCGCCCGCGCAGGCCGAGACGCTCAACCTGTTGATATGGGAATCCTATATCGACCAGAAGATCCTCGACCGCTTTACGGAAAAGACCGGCGTCACCGTTCACCAGATCTATTATGACAGCGGCGACGCACGCGACGAGGTGCTGTCGGACCCCAGCAGCAATATCGACCTTGCCGTCGTCGGCGAAAACGGCGCCGAACTGTTCGGCAAGCGCGGCGTGCTCGAACCCCTGTCCGGCCAAAACGTCGCTTCGATGAACGACTACAAGCCCGAATGGACGTCACGTTGCGCCGGCTATGCCATGCCCTATCTCTGGGGCACGATGGGCATCGTCTACCGTTCCGACATGGTCAAAATCGCGCCCACCTCCTGGAACGACCTGATGGCGCCGGACCCGGCGCTGAAAAAACATATCGCCATGTACGACGATCACAACGAGGCCTTCATCGCGCCGCTGATCATGCTGGGCAAATCCATCAACGCCAATGACAACGAGACGCTGAAAGCCGCCTTCGAGGTAATGAAGAAGCAGGCTCCCTTCGTTCTCACCTATGACTATGTGATTACCTCGATCCAGAGCCCTGAAAACGGCAAGAACATCTACATGGCGCTGGCCTATAGCGGCGACCAGCATGTGCTGAACGAGAAAGCGGGGACGCCGGGCGTCTGGCGCTATGCGGTGCCGAAGGAAGGCACGCTCTCCTGGCTCGATTGCATGGCCGTCACCGCCGCCTCGCCGCGCAAGGCGCTGGCCCTGCAGCTGGTGGATTTCATCGGCTCGCCGCAAAGTGCGGCCGATAATGCCCTGGCGCTAACCATGCCCGCCGCCAGCGACAAGGCGCTCGAACTCATCCCCGCCGATATGCGCGCCAACCAGGAAATCTACCCGCCCGCCGATATCATGGCGAAAAGCCAGTACCAGAAGGAATTGTCGATCCAATCGATCCAGACGCGCCGGCGCATCATCAGCTCGATGGCAAACTTCCAGTGACACTTGGCAAGCGCGCGTTCTTCCTGATCTTTCCGGTCGTTCTGGCAGGCTATCTGCTTGCCGCCCTCTCGGTCTATTTTATCGAGAGCCGCGCGGTGCTGGCTTTGGAGCGGACGCGGCTTTCGCAGCAGCTCGACCATATGGCGGCACTGTTCCGCAACGAGGTCAGCCAGAGCCGGAGCTTCCTCTACTCGATGCTGGAGGGCAACGCGGTGCGTCTGTTCGTGTCGGAATCGGACGAGGCATACCGCAACAATGCGCTGGGGCTGCGGCTGCAGCAGAGCGTGCGCTCGCTGTCCGACGATCCGAAGAAATTCATTTCCTTCGCCATCCTCAATCCCGACCTGACGCCGGGTTATTACTTTGAAAACAGCGACGATCCGTTTGCCGAGATCGGTCCGGCGCAGTTTGCGCTGGCAAGCCGGCTGGCCGGTGGCAGCCAACTGCGCGACTGGAGCTTCCTGCACGACACGGAGACGCGGCAACTGATCGTCTATTCGGAATTCATCGACCCCGTCACCTTCAGCCGCCCGCTGCCGAGCGCCAAGGCCGATGCGCTGCTGGTGCAGGTGGCGATCGAACCGACGCAGTTTCTGAGCATGCAGCGCGCCCTGCAGCACGAATATGAAGCCGATATTACATTCGAGACCGCACCTCAGCCGTCATCCTCCACCAATCTCTCCGCCGCCGTGCGCATGGCGCCCTCGCTGTTTGCCACCATGACGGTGCCGCCGTCGCATGGGTCGGGCAATATGGGGCAGCTGAAATTGCTGCTGGTTTCCGGCGCGCTGGTGATGAGCTTTCTCTCGGTCGGGCTGATGATCGCGCTGATCCGCCGGTTCATCACCAATCCGATCTCGGCCCTCGACCGGCAGGTAACGGCGGTAATGAGCGGCGAGAATGCGGATATCAGAGAGACCGGCGCGGAAGGCGAAATCGGCCGCTTGACCGGCAATATCAAGCAGCTGCACGACCAGTCGCAGCGCGCCTTGAACCTGGTGCAGCAGGCGTCCTGGACCGATACGCTGACAGGCATCAGCAACCGCGCCCATTTCAACATGCTCGCCGCCGACATCATCAACTCGGTGACCACAAAGGGCGGCCATTGCAGCCTGTTGTTCATCGATATCGATCACTTCAAGTTCGTCAACGACAAGTATGGCCACGAGGTCGGCGACGACCTGTTGCAGACGCTGGCGATGCGGATCGAGGCTGTGATCAGCGGCATCGTTGCGCGCCGGCAGATGCTGCCGGCCGTCTTTGCCCGCCTGTCCGGCGACGAATTTGCCGTTCTCGTGCAATCGACACCGCGCGACGGCACGATCCGGGAAATGTGCGCTGCGATCCTTGGGCTGTTTTCCAACGGCTTCGAGGTGCGCGGCAAGTATTATCCGGTCACCGCCAGCATCGGCGTCGCCATCTGCCCGACGGATGCCAATAATCTTGCCGAACTGATCTCCAATGCCGATGCGGCGATGTACCAGGCCAAGACCGACGGCAAGAACCGCTCCTCGCGCTTTTCGCGGGCGCTGCAGGACAAGCGCGACCGCATCCGCCAGATCCAGGAGGAACTGCGGCTGGTGGATCCGGACGAGCAGTTTCACCTCGTCTACATGCCGATGGTCGATACCGGCGGCAAGGTGATCGGCTGCGAGGCGCTGTTGCGCTGGCATTCGCCGGTGCTCGGCAATATCACGCCCGACGAATTCGTGCCGATCGCCGAAAGCACCGGCCTGTTTACCAAGATCGACTGGTGGGTGATCAACCGGGCCATGTCGGAATATCACCGGCTGAAGCAGCTTTTCGGCCCCGAGACTGTCCTTGCAATCAACATCTCGTCGGCGGAGCTGCACTCCAAATCGATCAGCGACTACTTCTCCGATTGCGCGGCAAGGCACCGGCTCGATCCGCGTGTCATCGAGATCGAGCTGACGGAAACCTATGCGGTCAAGCTCGGCGACCAGCTGCACCGCAATATCGAAACCCTGCGGGAACGCGGCTTCCGGATTTCCATCGACGATTTCGGCGCCGGCTATACCTCCGTGCAGCAGATCATCGAATATACCGCCAACACCATCAAGCTCGACCGGGCCCTGGTGCAAAATCTTGCCAACGAGGAATCGCTTCCGGCGCTAAAGGCGATGATCGCGCTCTGCCACGCGCAGGAGATGATTGTGGTTGGCGAAGGGGTGGATACGCCAGAAAAGCTGGCAATGCTGACGGCGGCCGGCTGCGATCATTTCCAGGGCTATCTCATCAGCAAGCCGCTGATGCTGCCGGAACTCACCATCTGGGCCTTGAAGCAGACGGCGAAAATTGCCGGCCCTGCAGACGACTATTCGTGCTTTACTGATCGCGACCGCCAATCCGGGATATCCAACCTGTCCTGAAGGCCTGTCTCGCCGCCATTGCAGCGATTTTTCCTTGACCTTGGAGCGCCCTCGCCATAGAGCCCCCTACGACAAATGGGGCTCTTGAGCCTCGTGAGATGGCGGAGTAGGCGATGAAAGTTCTGTTGATCGGGTCGGGCGGGCGCGAACATGCGCTGGCATGGAAACTGGCGCAATCGCCACGCCTGACGGCGCTTTACGCCGCACCCGGCAATCCCGGCATCGCCGAAGAGGCAATCATCGCCGATATCGACACGGCCGATAACGCCGCCGTTCTGGCCTTCGCCCAAAAGGAAGCCATCGATTTCGTCGTGGTCGGCCCGGAGGCCCCGCTGGTGGCGGGTCTTGCCGACACGTTGCGCGCCGCTGACATTGCGGTTTTCGGACCGTCTGCCGCCGCCGCCCAGCTGGAAGGCTCCAAGGGTTTTACCAAGGATATCTGCGCCAAATACAACATCCCGACCGGTGCCTATCAGCGCTTTACCGCAGCCGGACCGGCCAAAGACTATATCCGCGAACAGGGCGCGCCGATCGTCATCAAGGCCGACGGCCTGGCCGCCGGCAAGGGCGTGACCGTTGCCATGACGCTGGACGAAGCGCTCGAGGCTGTCGACAGCTGCTTTTCCGGCACGTTTGGCGAAGCCGGTGCCGAAGTGGTGGTCGAGGCGTTCCTCGACGGCGAGGAAGCGAGCTTCTTTTGCCTTTGCGACGGCAAGACCGCTCTGGCGCTCGCCTCGGCACAGGATCACAAGCGCGTCGGCGATGGCGATACCGGTCCGAATACCGGCGGCATGGGTGCCTATTCGCCTGCCCCGGTCATGACCACAGACATGGTCGAACGCACGATGCGCGAGATCATCGAGCCGACGATCGCCGGTATGGCCGATAGCGGCCACCCCTTTACCGGCGTGCTGTTTGCCGGCCTGATGATCACGGCCAAGGGGCCGGAACTGATCGAATACAATGTCCGGTTCGGCGATCCGGAATGCCAGGTGCTGATGATGCGGCTGAAGAGCGATCTCCTGCCGCTTCTTCATGCGGCCGCCACCGGCACGCTTGCCTCCGTCAGCGCCGAGTGGCGCGACGAAGCAGCACTCACCGTCGTCATGGCGTCGAAGGGCTATCCCGGCACTTACGACAAGAACACGCCGATTACAAAGCTGCCGGAGGAAGGCACCGATGCCAAGGTGTTTCATGCCGGAACGGCGCTGAAGGACGGGCAGCTGGTCGCCACCGGCGGCCGCGTGCTCAACGTCACGGCGATGGGCAGCACCGTCAGCACGGCGAAAGACCGGGCTTACGCCGCACTCGACCAGGTGGAATGGCACAACGGCTTTTGCCGCCGCGATATCGGCTGGCAGGCGGTCGAGCGCGAGACAGCGTAACGGCCGCGCCGCCCATCGTAAAACTCACTCAATTTTTACCAATTCTCCTGACGGGAACGTAACGGAGACCGGATATTTTCCTTTGACGATATCAAAGGAGAAAGCCGATGCGCGCCCTTTTGCTTACATTTGCAAGCCTGACTGTTGCCAGCACAGCCGGCGCGTCTTCGCTCGAACGCGTCGTCTCCGGCGAGAAGATCAATCACAGCATCACGCAGCTATCCTGCGGCCAGTGCCCTGCGTTGATCGTCGCAAAGAAGACCGGCTACATCGTTCCCGAAATCGCTGCGGGCACCGAGCGGGTGGAGCTGAGAGAAATCAACGGTGAGATGAAAATGGTGCGCACGGAAGCCTGGCTTGGCGGCTCCCCGGTCGTCTTCATCAGCAAGGCATCCGACGATGACATCAAGGAGGCGCATGCCAAAATGACGCTTTCCGGCGATCTGGCAAAGACCGCAACTGCAGAAATCCTGCCGGTTGAGGCCGAGGCAACAGCCACGCCGGTGATGATAGATAGCGCTGCGAAAACAAGCTCGGTCAGCATTGCGTCGCTTTCCGGAATGGCTGCGGTAACGCCGCAAGACAGACGGTCACAAGAAGTTGATCTCGAAAATTTCCAACTTCGGCTAAAATGACGGGGAACTCCAAGTCCCTGCCCTAACCAGCCACTCATAAAAGGCTGACCGGGCATTCGCCCTCCAGGCGAAAGATTGCGCCCCTGAGAGAAGCAGGGGCGCAATTTTTTGTGGCGAATGCCAAACGCCGCACCTCTGACCTGCTCGCGACTCTAACCTTCCGGCAACTCTGGAATATTGGCGCTAACGATCCGGCGGGCCGGACGGTTTCGGCGAGCTCTCAATGACCGATGGCAGCCACGAGCTCTTCAATCTGCCGATCTGAAAACACCTGTATGCCATGCGCCCTCAAAAGCGCCGCCGTCACGCCCTCGCCCTTCTGGCGGCGGCCTGAAAAACTGCCGTCATAGACAAAGCCGGACCCGCAGGACGGGCTACCGTCGATCAACAGCGCGTGCGTACAGCCGGTTTCGACCGCCAAGGCCAGTGCGTTGCGCGCCGCCTGCAGGAACTCGCCCGTCACATCCGTGCCATTGCTTTCGCGCACATGACCCTTGCCGGACAGAATATCCGCCGCCGACCACCCCTCCCCGATCTCCGCCGGCAGCCGCGGCACCGGCATGCCCGCCGACATTTCCGGACAGACCGTCACCAGCCGCCCCTCATCACGCCAGCGATCGAGTGCTGCATGCACAAGCGGCTTTGCCTGTCCGTCATAGCGGACGGCATGACCCATGAGACAGGCACTGACGAGGATTTTGGCGGTCATGCGCCCTGAATAGCGCGGGTGGCATCTGATTTCCAGATCTGTTCCACCGCGCACCTATCGCTTCAGGCGGCAGCAACCGCAAGATGGACGCCGGTTTCTTCCTGCAGGTGGCGGATGACATGGAAGAGGTTTTCCGCACGCGGATTTCCCTTCGGTCCAAACATGCGCATCAGGCTTTTTGCGGGCGTGCCGGTTTTTTCGGCCAGACGTTCAAACCCCACCGTCGCATTGATAAAATCCCGCAGAACCGATTTCCCGGTTTCCATATCGCCCGACAGCAAAAGTTCGATCGCGTCCGACAACAGCGCAGCACGAAAATCCGCGTCATTTTTGGCGCGCGCCTGAATGGTCACCTTAAAGTCACGGGTCAATGGCATGTTCGCTTCCCTTGCGGCGCTTGTAATCGCGCCAGCGTCATGCGTTAGCCCGAAATCTTCGAGAAATCCGCAACCGTTCCTGTCGCCGCGCGGATCAGGCCGAGCAGGGCCAGGCGGTTGGCGCGGATGGCGGGGTCTTCGTCGTTGACGAGGACATCGGCGAAGAACTGATCGACCGGGCCGCGCAGCTTCGACAGGGCTTCCATGGCCGAGCGGAAATCCTCGCCGGCGATGGCAGCGCTTGCCTCGCTCGAGGCTTGCGTCACGGCGGCATAGAGTGCCTTTTCAGCATCGAGCGTCAGGAGTGCGGGATCGACCGTGGCTGCGACCTGCGTGCCCTTCTTTTCCTCGGCGGCCAGAAGCTGGGTGGCGCGCTTGGTGCCGGCGAGCAGGTTGAGGCCTTCTTCCGAGGTAACAAACGCCGTCAGCGCTTCGACGCGGCGGGCGACCATCAGGAGGTCGTCATTGGCGGCCCCCTCATCCGCCCTTCGGGCACCTTTTCCCCGCTGGGGAGAAGGGATCTCTGCCGCTGCCCCTTGCTCCCTCTTCTCCCCAGCGGGGAGAAGGTGGCCCGAAGGGCCGGATGAGGGGGGCGCAGCCAAAACCGCATCGATCAGGTCATGACGGGCGCCGAGATCGCGCAGGTAGACTTTGAGGCGGTCGTGGAAGAAGGAGATGAGGTCGTTGTCCTCAACGACGGTGGAAAGCGGCAACCGCACCTTCCGCTCCAGCAAAATCCGCACGACACCCAGCGCCGCACGTCGAAGCGCATAGGGGTCCTTGGAGCCGGTCGGCTTTTCGTCAATGGCCCAGAAGCCCACCAGCGTGTCCAGCTTGTCGGCGAGCGCCACGGTCAGGCCGACGGCATCGGCGGGCAGGCGGTCGGATGGACCCTGCGGCTTCCAATGATCTTCGATCGCGGCGGCGACGGAAGCGTCTTCGCCCTGCAAACTCGCGTATTTGCGGCCCATAATGCCCTGGAGTTCGGGGAATTCGCCGACGGCTTCGGTGCGCAGGTCGGCTTTTGCCAGCACGACGGCGCGATCGACCAGTGTCAGATCGGCACCGGTCACCGTTGCGAGTTCTGCGGCCAGCGTGCGGATACGCTGGACGCGTTCTCCTTGGGTGCCGAGCTTGGCATGAAAGGTGACATTCAGCGCATCAAGCTTGGCCATGCGCTGGTCGAGCGGTTTTTTCAGGTCGAGATCGAATTTTGCGGCCGGGGCTTTAAGCGTTTCGAGATCCGGCAGGTTGCCCTGGTCGCGGGTCCAGAAATGCTTGGCGTCGGAGAGACGCGCGCGCACGACCTTGCCATTGCCGTGGATGATTTCCTTGCCGCCGTCCTTGGCCTCGATATTGGCAACGAGGATGAACTTGTTCGACAGGGCACCCTCCCCTTGAGGGGGAGGGTCGGCGCGCAGCGACGGGGTGGGGTGATCCTGTGTGTCCGCCTGACTGTCACCCCCACCCGCGCGTACCGCGCGACCTCCCCCCTCAAGGGGGAGGTGGTCGCCCGGCCGGCGGGTGACGAAGCATTTCTGGTTGGTCTTGATGGTCAGCCGGATGATTTCCGACGGGATCGCCAGGTAATCCTCCTCGAACGCGCCCATCAGCACCTGCGGCCACTCGACGAGGCCGGACACTTCCTCCAGCAGGCCTTCGTCCTCGACCAGTTCAAGACCGCTGGCAAAGGCGATATTGGCGGCGTCGGCGGCGATGATCTGCTTGCGGCGCTCGGCATCGAGCACGACCTTGGCCTTTTCCAGCTTCTCGATGTAATCGGCAAAACGGCGCACGGTGATGGCTTGCGGCGCGTGAAACCGGTGGCCGTAGGTGATGTTCGACGCGGTGATATCGCCGACCGTGAACGGAATGACCTGAGTTTCCTCGTGTTCCGGGCCAAACAGGCAGACGATCGACTGCAGCGGCCGCACCCAGCGTAGCGAGCCCGGCTTGGCGGACGCAGCGCCCGACCGCATCGGATTGCCCCAAGGGAAATTGCGGATGATGCCGGGCATCACCTCGGCAATGATCTCTTCTGCCGGACGGCCGGGCTTGACGATGTGGGCGACATAGAAATCGCCTTTTTTGGGATCGCTGTGCACATGCGCCTGATCGATCGAGGTGAGACCGGCACCGCGCAAGAAGCCCTCGATCGCCTTTTCATTGGCATCGGTGCGCGGACCCTTGCGGTCTTCGCTGACGTCGGCGGAGCGGGTGTTGAGGCCGCGAATATCGAGCGTGAGGCGCCGCGGCGTCCAATATTCCCGCGCCCCCTCATAGGTCAGCCCCGCCTCGACCAGCGCATCGGTCAACAGCTTCTTCAGATCACCGGCAGCCTTGCGCTGCATACGGGCCGGGATTTCCTCGGAGCGGAGTTCAAGCAGAAGATCGGGCATGGAATGAATGCTTTTCTAAGGGATCGTTTGACTGCGGGGGATTTAGCAAGCCCGGCGGGAAAAGTCATCCATTCAATGGCGGAAAAGTCAGCGCTCAGGCCGCATCGCGCACGGGAATGCGCTCAATCTCGGCCCGTTTGCGTTCAGCCTCGATCGTCAGGTCGTAGCTGACCTGCAAATTCATCCAGAGTTCGGGCGTGGTGTCGAAAAACCTGGCAAGACGCAGCGCGGTATCGGAGGTCACGCCAGTCTTGCCCGTAACGATCCGTTCGATGCGGGTTCTTGGGACATTCAGCTTCTTGGCGAGCGTTCCCGCGCTTATATCCAGCGGCTCGAGATAGAGATCCTTGAGAATCTCGCCCGGATGGATGGCCGGCAGGCCGATATCGTTCATCTGACAGTCCCTACTCTCAATGGTAATCAACGATTTCCACGTCATCGGCGCCGCCATTCGACCACACGAAACAGATGCGCCATTGCTGATTGATACGGATCGAATACTGACCTTCACGGTCTCCCGACAATTTCTCCAGCCGATTGCCGGGAGGCGAGCGCAGGTCCTTCACGTCGCAGGCTGCATTCAACAACACCAGCAATTGCTGGGCACGCCGGACGAGATCGGTGGGAAACCCCTTCTTCATACTGCCATCGGCCAGGGCCGCAGATATCTTGCCCTTGAAAGAACGGATCACCACTCAGCTCCAGGAACCGTATCACATACTGATACATTCTACCGGAGACGTCAAGTATCACCACGTGATACAGCTTCGTGCACATCAGAAGAAAGCTACCACCCCCCGCCCCCGCCACCGCCGCCGCCGCCGCCCGAAAAGCCGCCGCCGCTGGAGAAGCCGGAGGAGGACGAGCTGGGGGGTGGGGGGAGAGATGAGGACATGGTGCTGGCCATGGAGCCGGCGAAACCGCCCATGCGATCGCCAAAGGAGCCGGCGGCGAAGCTGTTGCCGGAATACCAGGCGGGCTGGTAGGCGGCGGCACCGGCGGCGGCGGCCAGAAGCCAGCGGTCGAAGGTGTCCGACCAGGGTCTTTCGACGCCCAGAGCCACGGCATAGGGCAACAGCTTTTCGAAATGCTGCGGCGACATGTCAGGGGCGCCGGCCATGTTCATCCGCTCTTTTTCCGCGAGCGTCAGATATTGCCGGAGACCATCGATGCCATCCATCATCTTCGCGCCGATCGGCGTCGGCGCGCCCATCAGATGGAAGAACAGCATGTTGACCAGCACGATACCGCCGACGCCGATCAGAAGCGGGATCTGATGGGCGCTCAGCGCCATGCTGATGACGACAGCAGAAACGCTAAGCGCGCCTGCGACGGCAAAGAATGTGAGAAAGGCTGCGGCAATCAGCGCGCCGATGCGGGTAAACAGACTGCCGCGCTTGTTGAACAGGCGGCCGATGGCGAGCGCAAAAAGCGAGATGATCACCGAGGCTATGACCGGCAGAAGCACCAGCGCGACCGTTGCGCCATCGACAAGGCCCGCGACGAAAATGGCGAGCAGAAACAGAGCCGAGATGGCGATGCCACCGGCCACATAGGCGGTATTGGCGTGATAGTATCTGTTGCGATGTTCCTTTTCCATCGCGGTGCGGAACTCGGCTCCAGCCTTCTGCACGGCCGGGCCATTGTCCTTGTCGATCGCAAGCTTGCCGCCATTGCGCTGGACGGCCGCAAGGACTGCCGCCTCGCCGGTTGGGAGCGATGGCGGCTTCGGCTTGTCGGTGCGGGTGATCTCCAGCGCGTTCTTGAAGTCCTTGAGGACGACATAGCCTTCGACGGCAAGGTTGAGGGCGGCGGCCGACAGCGCCGTCCAGCCCCGGCCGGAAAAACCCCTGTTGTCGATATAATTGACCAGCGCCGGGGAGATCCCGTCGGGCGCATCCCAGCGCGGGACGATGACGCCTCGGGCCGGATCGCGGCCGACCTTCAGCCACATGCGGGAATAATAGAGCGCGGCGACCACGAAACCGGCGATGGCCAGGATCGCCGGCAGATGATCGTAGAACCACCAGGCCCGTTCCTGCGATACCGAAGGCGGATCGATGCTGCCCTTTTGCATCTTGACCGCGATGGTCAGCCCCTCGTTGGCCTCCAGGCGGCGCGTCGTGGTAAAGACCAGCCGGTCGCCATCTTCCAGCGCGCGGGCGTTCTTGTCGGTCGCGCCCTGGCCGCCGGTGAAGATATCCAGCGCCTGCGCCTTCACGCCCGCAGGCAAGGCGACCGTGGCAGAGGCCTCCTCGATCGGAAACGCCCATTGATTGCCGGTCACATTCCAATACAGCTCGTCATGATCGGGAAAGAAGCGGATCTGGCGGGCGGTCTCGTAGGTAAACTGGAACGTATGCTCGCCATCTTGCAGGAACACGTCCTTGTCGCCGGTATAGATGCGGATGCCACCGCTGATATTTTCGGTGCGATAGGGCTCGGCCGCACCGTCGCGCTCAACGGAGATCAGCTTAAAATCGACCTTGACGACGCGGCCAGCCGCATCGGTGACGGTCAGCGGAAAATCGCGGTAGATGCCGCGCTTGATGCGGTCTCCCTCGACATTGGCGGTGATCGTTTCCGTGACGCTCAGCACGCCGCTTTTGGCGACGCCGATGACCGAGCGATAGGATTTGAAAACCTCCTCCCCGCGCGCCAGCCCTGCGGTGGACAACAGGATGGAGAGCAGGAAGAAGAGCCGTGCCAGCGCCGCGAAAACACGTGTCATGCGATCGATCCCTCCCCGGCCGGAACAGCCTTATTTGCCTGCACCTTAAGGCCGGTCGCCCTCAAGCCCGACGCCCAGCGATGCAAGCTCATCCCAATAGCGCGGATAGGTCTTGGCGACGCAGCCGGGGTCGAGAATGGTGATGCCGTTGATCTTGAGGCCCGCCAAAGCAAAGCTCATGGCGATCCGGTGATCGGCGAATGTGTCGATATCGGCCGGCAGCGTCTGGCCGGCAAGCGCCGGATCGGAGGCAACCAGCAGATCATCGCCCTCCTCGATACCGAGGCCTGGGCGGATATTCGAGAGGCCGGTGGACAGGGCGCGCACGCGGTCGCATTCCTTGACGCGCAGGTTCTCGATCCCGACGAAACGCACCGGGGTCTCGTTGAAGGCGGCCAGTACGGCAAGTGTTGGGATAGCGTCCTGCATCTGCGAGCCATCGATGACGGCGGGCATATGCGGGAACGAGGCGATGACCTCATAGGCCTTGGCATCCGGCTGCGAAAACGACGCGGCCGCAACGCCGAGATCGATCCGCCCGCCGGTCAAGACTTCCGCCGCCCAGAGATAGGTCGCAGCCGAGGCATCCGGCTCGATCAGATAATCCGTTGCATGATACCCGGTCGGAGAGACCTGCCAGATCGACGGGCTGACCTGGGTGACTTCGGCGCCAAAGGCGCGCATTGCGGCAACCGTCAGATCGATATAGCCGCGCGCGCCGATCTCCTCGCCGGCAAGCTCGATATTGATGGGGCGGGAGGCACCGGCAGCGGCCATCAGCAGGGCGGATACATATTGGCTGGAAAGGCCGGCATCGATGGTGACATGGTCTTCGGCGAAATCGCCGGTGCCGGCGATCGTCACCGGCGGGCAGCCGGTTTCGGCGTCCACCGTCACACCGAGCGAACGCAGTGCCGTGACCAGCGGCGCGATCGGCCGCTTGCGCATATGCTGGTCGCCATCGACCACCACAGTGCCATCAACCAGGGCAGCAGCGGCCGTGAGAAAACGCGTCGCAGTTCCAGCATTGCCGAGGAAAAGCGGCTGTTGCGGCGCCAGAAGCTTACCGGAACCGGTAACGATGAAGGTGGTATCGTCGGGCTCGGAAATGTCCACGCCCATGGCGCGCAAGGCGTCCGCCATATACCGGGTGTCGTCGCTCTTCAAGGCGCCGGTCAGGCGGCTGGTGCCCTTGGCAAGGCCGGCCAGAAGCAGCGCCCGGTTGGTGATCGATTTCGAACCTGGGGGGCTGACGCGGCCTTCAAGCGGATGGCCTGATGGAAGGATGGTGAGTTTCTGGTCTGCGGCGTTCATGTTCTCGTCTCTTCATGCCCAATGCACGGCCCCTGCGTGGCTGCGCCTGCTCTATCGATCGTGGATAGCCGTCTACGACGGAATGTCTTTTGCGGCTAGATCAAAACTTCACCACGGGGACTGCGCGGTCTGCCTCGTTGGTGATCTCGAAAAAGGCGGCCTTGGTAAATCCGAAGGGACCGGCAACCAGGTTTGACGGAAAGCTTTCCACCTTGACGTTAAGGTCGCGGGCGGCACCGTTATAATAGCGTCGGGCCATCTGCACTTCGCTTTCGATGCTTTCCAGCGACTGCTGCAGTTCGGAGAAGTTCTGATTGGCCTTGAGGTCCGGATAGGCCTCCGCCAGCGCAAACAGCTTGCCGAGCGCCTGGCTGAGCAGGCCCTCGGTTGCAGCGCGGCCGGCAACGTCACCCGCCGGCAAAGATTGCGCCCGGTTGCGAAGCGCTATGACCTCCTCCAGCGTGCCCTTTTCATGGGCGGCGTAACCTTTGACGGTCTCGATCAGATTGGGAATCAGGTCGGCGCGGCGCTTCAGCTGCACGTCGATACCCGACCATGCCTCCTCCTTCACCTGCCGTGCTTTGACCAGGCCGTTATAGACGAAAATCAGGTAGAGGATCACGACCGCAGCAATAGCGAGACCAATCATCAGGGGTTCCTTCCCGAAGCCTATGTTTTGCGCAGCTTATGGATCGAATGCCGCCGGTGAAAGACAAATTTCATCCGACTGCCTCAGCCTCCGGCTTATCTGTGTGTCAACAGGTGAGCCTGTTCCGCCGGGAACCGCGCAAAGGCGCCGTCTGATCGATAGTGCGGTCATCAGATCAACGCCGGACGCCGCAAAGTACCGCCCCCATGAAACCGCTCGCCGCCCTCATCAACGTCATCGCCTTTTCAGCGCTGTTTTTCGCCTATGCTCATATCGGCACGATGGAAAAACCGGCAGGTGTGCGGCGCGCCTTGCAGACCTATGCCGGTCAGCTGCCGACTGGCGCCTTTGCAACGTTGAAGCCTGTCTGGACGATTGGTGTCGAAGCGGCCGATGTGATCTAAAGCTGGTCGTTGGAGGCTCTCGCTGGTCCCCATTGCATCTGGTCTTCCGGCGAGGGAACGGTTTCCAGGATCTGCCCGAAACAGACGACGGCCACCCGCTGCTCGCTGGTCTTGGCGATATACATATATTCGTCCGCCCTGCGCACGAAGGACGCGACGGTATCGTCCGGCTTCAGGAACGTCACCCCGACGGCAGCGCCGGTATAGGTGACCTTTCCCTCGATGGCGATCGGCTTGAAAACCCGCTCCATCGCATCCTGGATATTCTGTTGCACGTCGGCCGCCAGCTTCAGGTCGATATCGAGCAGAACGACGAATTCATCGCCGCCAATGCGCGCAATGAAATCGGTGGCACGGAAACTTTCGCGCAGGCGGCTGGCGATCGTTCGCAGCACCTCGTCGCCGGCCGCATGACCCAGCGTATCGTTTACGGTCTTGAAATCGTTGAGATCGACGAAGGCAAGCGCCAGCTTGCGATCGTTCTGCATGCTGCGCGCCACGGATTCGATGACGACTTCGTCAAAACAGGCCCGGTTCGGCAGGCCGGACAGAGCGTCGGTGCGCGCCGATGCCCGAAGCGCATTCTCGATTTCACGCTGCTGGCGGACACGCGCCGAAACATCGACGATAACCTCGACATCGAAGGAGACGCCGTCGACAACAGTTCGCTGCGCCGAGATCAGCGTTGGAATGATCGTGCCGTCGGCATAGACGAGATCGACCTCTTCCAGCTCGTAGGATCCCACTTCCGCAAGCAGGCGGTGGCGGCGGTCGCGGGCGGGATTATCGATGGCAGCACCATCAGAGGTCAGCTTCTTGCCGCGGATGTTTTCCCATTTCAGGCCGGTCAGCTTCAGATAGGCATCGTTGACCTTGGCATAGCTCGACGTCCGGGTATCACTGGTTGTGATCGCCATCGCAATCGGCGCGAATTCGAACATCCGCATCAACATCGAAGCCAAAACTTCCGGGGGCAGAATATCCTCGTCGTCCATCATCCGTCCTGAACCTTGTCACTTGAACAAAGCTTAGAACAAACTCCTTAAAGGCTTCCTGAACGCCACATTGGGCTCAAGCACTTGATTTCGCTTCTTTAAAGGGAGCCATGTGACAACTCTCGCAAAGATTGCACTTTCGCGCCAGATTGCGCGCGTTTATGTCGCGTGTGCAACTCGACCGTCAGGCAGCCGTTTTTGCCAGATTGATGCCGCCCGCGTCCGTCAAAAGGAACGCTTCGCCACAGGCCGTCGCCAGCGTGCGAACACGCAGGATATAGCTCTGGCGTTCCGTCACGGAAATGACGCCGCGTGCATCGAGCAGATTGAACACATGGCTGGCCTTAATGCACTGGTCATAGGCCGGGAAGACGCATTTGTGCAGGATGGCGTTGGCGCCGGTATCGGGCGCGCCGGCGGCCAGAAGCGCCAGGCATTCCCGTTCGGCATCGACGAAATGCTGCTGCAGCATCGCCGTGTTGGCATATTCGAAATTGTGCCTCGAATATTCCTGCTCGGCCTGCAGGAAGACATCGCCGTAGCTGATCTTCTCGTCGCCCTCGCGGCCGTTGAAATTCAGGTCATAGACATTGTCGACGCCCTGCACATACATGGCGAGACGCTCAAGACCATAGGTGAGTTCGCCCGACACCGGCGCGCATTCGATGCCGCAGACCTGCTGGAAATAGGTGAACTGCGAGACCTCCATGCCGTCGCACCAGCATTCCCAGCCGAGACCCCAGGCACCCAGCGTCGGGCTTGCCCAGTCATCTTCCACGAAGCGAATATCGTGCAGCAGCGGATCGAGACCGATCGCCTCCAGCGAACCGAGATAGAGTTCCTGCAGGTTCGGCGGATTGGGCTTCAGGATGACCTGATACTGGTAATAATGCTGAAGCCGGTTGGGATTTTCACCGTAACGCCCGTCGGACGGGCGGCGCGATGGCTGCACATAGGCTGCCCGCCACGGCTTTGGCCCGAGCGCGCGCAACGTCGTTGCCGGATGAAACGTGCCGGCGCCGACCTCCATGTCATAGGGCTGCAGAACCGCGCATCCCTTGTCCGCCCAGTAAGCGTGCAGCGTCAGGATCAGCGCCTGGAACGAGCGCTTGGGGTTCATATGGTCCGGGAGAGCGGCGGCGGTCATGGCATCAGTCCAGGTTGGGATTATCTGGCTGTCTGGTGCCATGATGGGCGCAGAGGGTCAAGGGGCGGGCGGACCAGAACTCTTGGCGCGCGTTGCCTCGTTGCAGGCAATTCACCCGATGTGGTAAGCTAGATAAGAAACCAAGGGATCGGCACATGACCGTCAAAATCCATATCGAACTGGACGACACCCACCGGGAATTTGCAGAGAAAATGGTGGCGGATGGGATCTATCCCTCCGTATCCAGCGTCATCCAGGCCGGGATCGAGCATATGATGCACAATGACGCCGTCACGGCCGACCCATTGGCAGGCATGGCGGATGAAATAAACCGGCGAATGGAGCTGCCGAAGGATCAGTGGATACCATTGGAGGACGATACGATGTTCGACGACATTCGCGCCCTCATCCGCGCCAAAAGAGGCTGACTGCCGGGATGCGCTACAAGGTCACCCGCCACCCGCTTGTCCGCGACGACCTTTCCACCATGACCATTTTTATCGGCGAATATGCGGGATATGATATCGCCGAAAAGAAGATGGCCGATATCGAAGCTTCGCTGTATTCACTGCGCGACTTTCCGCATGTCGGCACGGTCCGGGATGAAATATATCCTGGGCTGCGCATCATCCCGGCGGCTGGCAAGGCCGTCGTATGTTTCACGGTCTCTACCGACCGCAGCGAGGTCTATGTAATCTGTGTGAGTTATGCCGGAGCCGATTGGGGAAGCCGGGTGAAGGAGCGCAGTTAAAGCCGCCCTCGCCTCGCGCTTTATTCACTCCGGCTTCTTCAGCCGGTATTCCCCCGTCAGCGGGTCCTTGACCAGCGTTCCCTGCGTACCGTTTTCCTGCTGGCGGCGGGTTTCGTTTTGGCGGCGGGTCAGTTTTTCCGCGTCTGCCACGAATTTGCGGTAGCCGATCCAGGCGATGGCTGCAAATAGCAGCAGTATAATCAATTGCGGCATGCGCCTCCCCGTTTCAACTGGAGCTTCAAAGCCCGAAGCGGCCCCATAATGCCTTTTCCTCCGCCACCTCGGCAAGACCGGAAACGGCCGTTACAGCAAAACGCTCGGCCATTCCGCTTGCCAGCGCTGCGCCGGGCTGGCGGCGGCCGAACAGGCCGCGCGAGGCGGACACCAGCTGCAACTCGGTCTTTGCGCCGAACCGCTTCTTCAATTCGCTGCGCATGTCGCCGAGGCTATCGACCAGCCCCAGTTCCTGACCGCGCTTGCCGGTCCAGAACAGGCCGGAGAAAATGTCTGAAGTATCGGCCAGAAGATGGCCGCGGCGCGCCTTGACCATGCCGATGAAAATCTCATGGATTTCGAGCTGCAGCCCTTTGAGGAACTCGATGTCCTTTTCCTTTTCCGGCTGGAAGGGATCGAGCATCACCTTGTTGGAACCGGCGGTGTAGACACGCCGCTCGACGCCGATCTTCTTCAGAAGTTCCTGAAACCCGAAACCGCCCGACACCACGCCGATGGAGCCGACGATCGAGGTCGGGTCGGCAATGATCTCATCGCCGGCGAGCGCAATCATATAGCCGCCGGACGCGGCCACATCCTCGACGAAGATCAGCACGCGCTTCTTCTTTTCTTCGGCCAGATCGCGGATACGCTGGTAGATCAGCCGCGACTGGACGGGGGAGCCGCCAGGCGAATTGATCGATATGGCGACGGCGGGTGCATCCTTCATCGAGAAGGCCTTTTCGAGCACCGGCGCCACCGTCGCCAGATTGAGCGCCGGACGAAACTGGCTGCCACCTGCCATGATCGCACCTTGCAGGCGCACGACGGGGATCGTCACACCTTGCTTGCGAAAACGTTTCGGCAACAGCTTCCTGAACAGTCCGGCCATCTGAACTCCCTGCATTCATTCCATCATTCTTCGTGTTGGCATGTATGTATTGACGCGGCAAACGCAATGGCCAGAGCGATCATTTCTCCTTCGTATCCCCGCCACCGCTGGAAGCGCGTTGCGGCAAGCCATGCGGGATTGGCAAAAGATTTCACTTCAGGGCGCAAGATTAAACGGCTTGGCCTGTGCTGAAATCGATAAAATTTGTAGATTTCACTCAGCAGTTCCAGCAGGAGACTTTCATGGCAGCCCAGACGGCAACGGTCATCGACTTGCAATCCTATCGGCAATCGCGCGCCAAGGCGGCCTCCTCGCCTGCTGTGGCGGTTCCACAAGCCGTGCCGATGCAGCCGATGTTGGTCTGGGTGCCCTATTGGGGCTTCATGCCGGTCATGATGATGGGTCATGGCGCCTAGTCCGCTATTGCAGTTGGCGGAAGAGCTGAAGGTCGATCCCGCCGATGAAATAGCGCTTCTGACCGGACGCAATCTGCGGCGGCTGCGAACCCGGCGCGGGTATTCGCTCGACCGGCTGGCCAAGATTTCCGGTGTCAGCCGTGCCATGCTCGGCCAGATCGAAACCGGCAAGAGCAGTCCGACGATCAGCATTCTGTCCAAGATTGCGCTGGCCCTTGACGTTCCCTGCGGCTCGCTGATTGCCGAGCGCGATGAAACGACATTCTTCTCGTTGAGCCGGGCAAAATCGAAAATCCTGTCCTCGTCCGAAGGGAAATTCCAGACCCGCGCGCTGTTTCCCTTCGAGAGCGAACGACGGGTGGAATTCTACGAGCTGAGGATTGCACCGCATCACGCGGAAAGTGCCGAAGCGCATCAGCATGGCACGGTGGAAAACCTGATCGTCTCGAAAGGGACCGTGGAAATCATCGCCGGCAAGCATCCGCCGCAAATTCTCGGTGAAGGCGACGCGGTGCTGTTTGATGCGGACGTCGTCCATACCTATCGCAACATGACCGGCACCGAAGCCATTCTCTATCTCGTCATGACCTATGCCGAGCAGGTGGGCACCTGAAACACGGCGCCGATTGCGGCAAGATCGTAAAACCTTATAGGGCAGACACAAAAAGGGCCCCCGTAACCGGAGGCCCTGAATGGCGTCAGCTCAGGGTGCCTTAGGCAGCCATCGTGCAGCACATCATCATGCCGCCGCACATCATCATCATCGGCATGCCGCCGGACATCATGGACATCATGCGCTTGCAGCATTCCATGAACATGTCCTTGTCCATGCCGTCCATCGGCTTCATTTCGCAGGTCATGCCGTCTGCCGTCATCGTGCAGGACATCATGCCCATCATCATCGGCATCATCATGCCGTTCATCATGGGCATGCCGCCCATCATCGGCATCATGCCGTTCATCATTCCGTTCATCATGGGCATGCCACCCATCATCGGCATCATCGGGTTCATCATTCCACCCATCATCGGGTTCATCATGCCGCCCATCATCGGGTTCATCGGCATCATGTTGTTCATCATCGGCATCATGTTCATGGCGGGGTTCATTGGGCTCTCTCCGGGTTGAATTCACGTCATTTCGTGTCTCAGTGATTTTTGAGATAGATCAACCAATTCAGCGCCACAATATAAAAAATAGTTCTATTATTCTTTCCTCCAATAGAACAGACGCCGCATCCAACAGGACTCCAATATCGCTTAGGATCGCGGATTTTCGTCTGTTATTGCGGAAGCTTCTGGTGCCGCACAGGCGCTTGCCGGCCATAGCCGGCGCGGCCGTTGTTCATGTCATCGACGGCACCGGCGAATCTGTGCGTCTGCGCTTCATGCACGATGAGCGGCGCCCGCAAGGTCAGCCGCGCCCGGCTCTGCTTGATGGCGGTGACGAGGATACGAACGGCATTTTCGCCGTCGCGCGGGTGCAAAGGCGTGATCTCGATGCCGCCGAAACGGCGGCTGCAGGCGGACATGATCTCGGCGATCGATTGCGGCCGGGCGATCAGCGACAGCTGTCCGCCCGGCCGTGCAATGGCGCTGGCCGTGCGGATCCAGGTGTCGAAAAGGCCATCGGTCATCGCATGCGCCTCAGCCTTCAGCGCATCCGGCGTCTTGCGGTCTGCTGCATCGTTGAAGGGCGGGTTCATGATCACATGGTCGAAACTGTTATCGGCCAGCCCAGCCGCAGTCCTTCCCCTGCCCGTCAGCGAGACGTCGGCCTCCAAAACCGATATGCGCGTGGCCAGCCGGGCATTGGCTTCCAGCGCGAGGCTCCGCCTGGCAAACTGCGCCATCAACGCCGACCGTTCGACCAGGAGCACTTCGGCATGGTCCAGCCGTGAGGCAACCGCCATGCCGGCAGCACCGGCGCCTGCGCCGAGATCGGCGACGCGGCAGGGCCGCTTCGAAACGACTAGAGAGGCAAGCAACATCGCGTCCATGCCGGACCGGTGTCCCTGCCCCAGAGGCTGGATCACTTGAAATTGACCGCGGTGAAAGCTGTCGATGGTTTCGGTTGCCGCCGTCGTCATTCGTCCCGCAATTCCGCCTCAAGCCCGGCATCGATCAGAAGCTGCCGGGCCTCCTCCTCATCATCCTCGCTGACCAGAAAACGCCGGGGCAACAGGCCCAGCGAACCTTCAAGGATGCTCATGCCCTGATCGGCGATGAAGCAGCCGATGCCGGCATCCTTCATCAGACTTTCGGCAAACGAGAGCACGACGGCGTCGTTGGTACGGATCAATTCCTTCATTACGGGTCGTTTTCCTGCCTTATTTGGGCAAGCGGGACAATTCGCCTCTTGCCGCCACAAGCCCCCCTTTCTATTGTCCGAACTGGAATTTGAACAGGAGTCCCTTGTGTTGGGCGTAGTGATACCGCTGGAAGACAGCAAAAACAAACAGGCATCGGTCAAGCCGCTCGTCGACCTGACGAAGGCGGACATGGAGCGCGTCAACCAGCTGATCCTGTCCAAGGCGGGGTCCGACGTCCAGATGATCCCGGAGGTGGCCAATCACCTGATTTCCTCCGGCGGCAAGCGCCTGCGCCCGATGCTGACGCTCGCGTCCGCCGCGATGTTCGGTTTCACCGGCGATGCCCATATCAAGCTGGCGACCGCCGTCGAGTTCATGCACACGGCCACGCTTCTGCACGACGACGTGGTCGACGAGAGCGACCTTCGGCGCGGTAAATCGACGGCGCGGATGATCTGGGGCAACCAGGCCAGCGTGCTGGTCGGCGACTTCCTGCTCGGCCAGGCTTTCCGGATGATGGTCGATGTCGGCTCGCTCGATGCGCTTGACGTTCTGTCGACGGCGGCGTCCGTGATTGCCGAAGGTGAAGTCCTGCAGCTGTCGGTCGCCAAGAATATGGAGACGACGGAGGACGACTATCTGTCCGTCATCCGCGCCAAGACGGCAGCCCTGTTTGCGGCCGCCGCCGAAGTCGGCCCGATCGTTGCCAAGACCGACAAGGCCAGCCGCAATGCGCTGAAATCCTACGGCATGAACCTGGGCCTTGCCTTCCAGCTGGTGGACGACGTGCTCGACTATGGCGGCAAGGCCGCCGATCTCGGCAAGAACACCGGCGACGATTTCCGCGAAGGCAAGATCACGCTTCCGGTCATTCTCTCCTACCGCCGTGGAACCGCCGAGGAGCGCAGCTTCTGGCGCGCCGCCATCGAAGGCGGCGAGAGCAACGATCAGAACCTGGAAAAAGCATTGGGCCTGATCACCCGCTATGGCGGCCTGACGGACACCATCGCGCGGGCCCAGCATTACGGAACAATTGCCCGCGACGCGCTGGCGCCATTGCCGGCATCCCCCTGGAAGGATGCGCTGCTGGAAGTGATCGATTTCTGTATCGAACGGGTCAGCTGAGCCACCGTTGCAGGGACGCGTTGCAACCTTGAGGAATTTCTTGCCGCACTGCGCCAAAAAAGCCATTCTGTCCTTCCATGCTGTGGCCGCCGGATAGTATCGCTCACGATCGGGTGAGCGAAAATTGACGGCGGTATGTCGAATTGCGTCTTGCCTTGCGTTCAAACCTTTTCCGGTTTGCCGGGTTTTGCGTTATTGATTTGGGACTGATTCCGCGCGAATCCGTGTCGGCGCCAAGGGGTGCCGCCCGTAACGAAAGGCTTGTCATGCGGCAAAAACACCTTCTTCGCCTGCTCAGCGGCGCTGCCTTCCTGGCCTTGGCGTCGCTTTCCGGCGCAGCACCCAGCTTTGCCGAGGAAAAAGCTGCGGTCGAAGAAAGCAAGCCATTCGACTTCAATTCGGTCAACAGCTTTTCGGGCGCGTTTCTCGCTGCCCGCACCGCCGATGTCGACCACGATCTCGACACGGCCACCAAGCTCTACCGCACGGCGCTCGAATTCGAACCCGACAATGTCGATGTCAAGCAGCGGCTGATGATCACCTCGCTGATGAATGGCGATTTCAACACCGGCGCCAAGATTGCCGAAGAGTTGAAGAACGACAGTTCCGTCGAGCGCATCACCACGATCACCCGCGCCGTCGAGGCGATCCGCAAGCGGGAATACCGCCACGCGCAGAAAATCCTCAATTACGAGGGCCCCAACGATCTCGACCGGCTGATGAACGGCCTGCTGCTCGGCTGGGCGAAGGCTGGCGAAGGCAAGCCGAAGGACGCGATCGCCGATATCCAGAAGATGGAAGGACCGGACTGGTTCCGCATCTTCAAATCCTACAACCAGGGCGCCATTGCGCTGGCTGCCGGCGACAAGTCCACCGCCCGCTCGAAGCTGAACGATGCCGTGCTCGACCGCGAAGGCGGCGCTGCCGCCCCCGACACGTTCATGCGTGCCGTTATCGCGCTGGCAAAGCTTGAGGCCCGCGACGGCAACAAGCAGAAGGCGCTCGATGCGGTTTCGGTCGGCGAAGGCTTCATCAGCAACTATGCGCCACTGAAGGCCTTGCGCACCTCCATCGACGAGGGCAAACCGCAGGAGCAGCAGGTTCGCAGCGCAACGCAAGGGGCGGCCTCCGTGCTGTTTTCGATCGCTGCCGCGCTCAACCGCGAAGGCGCGGAAGACATCGTCTCGCTTTATCTGCAGACCGCCCGGGCGCTGGATCCGGAAAGCGCCGATATCCTCGTCATGCTTGGCGGGATCGCCGAGAACCTGAAGAAGCCGGAACGGGCAATTGCGCTCTACAAGAGCGTACCGGAAAATTCACCGATGCGGCGCCTGTCGGAAATGCAGCTGGGTCTCAGCCTCGCCTCGATCGGCAAGGTCGATGAGGCCAAGGAACATCTGAAGGAACTGATCGAGCTCGATCCGAAGGATGTTCGCAGCTATCTGGCCTATGGCAGCGTGCTGTCGGATGCCAAGGATTACAAGGAAATGGGCCTGATCTACGACCGTGCAGTCGAGCAGATCGGCCCGGTGCCGCAGCGCAGCGACTGGACGATCTTCTTCCAGCGCGGTATTGCCTATGAGCGCCAGAAAATGTGGGACAAGGCCGAGCCGAGCTTCAAGAAGGCGCTGGACCTCAATCCCGACCAGCCGCAGGTGCTGAATTATCTCGGCTATTCCTGGGTCGATATGAATATAAACCTCGAAGAAGGCCTCGGCATGATCCGCAAGGCGGTCGATCTGAAGCCGGATGATGGCTATATCGTCGATTCGCTGGGCTGGGCCTATTTCCGGATGGGCCGCTTTGACGAGGCGGTTGGCGAACTGGAGCGCGCTGTCGAGCTGATGGCCGGCGATGCGACGATCAACGACCATCTGGGCGATGCCTATTGGCGCGTCGGCCGCAAGCTGGAAGCGGTATTCCAGTGGAACCAGGCCTTGGCTCTGAAGCCCGAGGAAGCGGAAATCCCGAAGATCAACGCCAAGATCGAAAGCGGCCTGCCGCCGGTCGAAGCCAAGGTTCCGGCCGCTGCCGAAGCGGGCGACACGCAGCCGAAGAAAGTGGCTCCGGACGTTGCCGGCAAGAAATCCTGATTTCGCCCACCCATGGCACATCAGGACGACATTTCCGGATTTTCGCTGACGCGGATCGCGCCGGCGAAAATCAACCTGGCCCTGCATGTCGTTGGCCAGCGGGCTGATGGCTATCATCTCCTCGAAAGCCTTGTGACCTTTGCCGATGCGGGAGACCGCATCGGCTTTTCCATCTCCGGTGAAGACCGTTTCACCCTGTCCGGCCGTTTTTCCGGCGCGCTGCCGCCAACCGGCGACCCCGCTGGAAATCTGGTGCTGAAGGCGCGCGACCTGTTGCGGGCGCATCTCGGCGAAACGGGCATTCAGGCAGCACCAGTGCATCTGCATCTCGAAAAAAACCTGCCGGTCGCCTCCGGCATTGGCGGCGGCTCGGCCGATGCGGCCGCGACGCTGCTTGGCTTGCTGGAGCTTTGGGGTGTTTCCACCCGGCTTGAAATCCTGCAGGCGATTGCGCTGAAACTGGGCGCCGATGTGCCGATGTGCCTTCGCGGCGAGCCGCTTGTCGCGCGCGGCATCGGGGACGATATCGAGCGGGTCCCGGACTTTCCGTCCTTTCCCATGCTGATCGTCAACCCGCTGAAAGCGGTCTCGACGCCGGTGATTTTCCGGCTCTTGACGAACAAGACCCAGCCGCCTCTTGCAATGCCGCAGGACCGGCCGTCGCGCGACGGGTGGATCGACGTTCTGAAAACCCTGCGCAACGATCTGGAGCCGCCGGCGCGCACGCTGGAACCGCAGATCGGGGCGGTCTCGAATGCGCTTGGCCTGACCGGCGCGCAGCTGGTGCGGATGTCTGGATCGGGCGCATCCTGCTTTGGGCTTTACGCGAGCCTTGAGGCTCGCGACGAGGCGGCGGCTCTGCTTTCCAGGCAGAACCCGGGATGGTACGTTCTGGCCTGTAACAGTGTTTCCAGCCACAGTTTTGACGGAGAGGAAGAGCGCGATGACCGAGGTTAAGGATCAACGGCCCTTCGTTCCGGTCGGGATTGCGGTTCTCACTGTTTCCGATACGCGCACGCCGGCCGATGACCGTTCCGGCGACACGCTCGTTGCCCGCATTACGGACGCCGGCCACAGATTGGAAGCCCGCGCCATCGTTGCCGACGACAAGGACAGCATTGCGGCGCAGGTGAAAGCCTGGACGCTGGACGAAGCGATCGACGTGGTGATCACCACCGGCGGCACGGGCTTTACCGGACGCGATGTGACGCCCGAGGCGCTGGAGCCGTTGTTTGAAAAGCGGATGGACGGCTTTTCCGAGGTCTTCCACCGGATTTCCTATGACAAGATCGGCACCTCGACGATCCAGTCGCGCGCCACCGGCGGTGTGGCAAACGCCACCTTCATCTTCGTCCTGCCGGGATCACCCGGCGCCTGCAAGGACGCATGGGACGGCATTTTGAAGCAGCAGCTCGACTACCGCCACCTGCCCTGCAATTTCGTCGAGATCATGCCCAGGCTGGACGAGCACCTCAAACGCGACTGACCGCCAAGGGTCGTCAAAACCCAACCGTCCCTGTTCCATCCGTAACAGCGCATCACGATGCAGCATCGTAGAACTGTGCCTACCGGAGACGGACATGAGGCGGGCGAAGGACGGGATTACGGCGCGCCTCAGTTTCCATCCCGGTCACGGCAGATACCAGGAAGGCGGCGGATTTCACCTCATGAAAGCCGCCACGGCAAGCGATACGACGCGACGGCTGGGTTTCACGCGGCAAGCCATTTTGACGGTCATTTTTTCAATCAAGACAGGGCAGGCTCGCAAGGGCCTGCTCTTTTTGCTGCCTGCCGCTATTCCGCGTCCGGACGATTGGCGATTGCCACCCAGGCCGGCACGAGTTCGCTTCCAAGCTTGCGCAGCGCCCGCCCATTGGCAAAATCGGCAAGCTGCATGGAGGATTTGGCGATCGCTGTGGCCTGTTGCTTGGAGAGCAGCAAGCCCAGCTCCAACGGCGCTGGCCGGTTGACGATGCGCTGCAGGATGGGGCGGCGGTATTGCCGCGACGCAGAAAAGCGCGCCGGCATCTTGTTCAGCGACATATATTCCGCGACATCATCGATCCAGCGCCCTGCAGGCCTTGCACCCGCTTCGAGCAGAAGCAGCCAATCGCCGCGGGCCGAGCGCACGATATCGGTCATGTCCCAACTGCTGCAGAACCGCGCACCGGCGGCATCCGCCACGCGGCTTGAACCATCCTGCGAGGCATGGTCGAGGACGATAACATCGCTCACCAGACCTTCCACGGCACCCGCCACCAGCGCCGACAGCGTCTGCGCCAGTTCAGCCTCATTGTCGCGGGTTTCGGTGATGATCGTCAGCATCGCCGTCCATACCGCATTGCACACAGATTTTCCAGAAGCCCTTCATGTCGCGGTGATTAACTTTTGATTCATGATGAATGTTGGGGCGCTGGCGGCCTTGCGCAACGGCGTTTCGAATTTTTGTTCTTGCATTGTTCTCTTTTTCACGATAGGAAAATAATCAGAGGATATCGGAAAATCCGCAAGGACCAGTCCACCGGAGAAACCCATGAACGAGCTGTCTCAGATCAGGCAGGGTGCTTTGGCGCCTGCCAATACGGCAGATATGGCCGAGGCGATGATTGCGGGCTCCGGGCTGCGCATCGAGATCGACCGGCGGCGCGGCCGGGGCGCTGCGATCAATTCGTCCGGCCGGTTCGAGCCGCTGTCGCGCCAGCTGGAGGATGACGGCTGGAACTCGCTGGAGGACTTGCCGAACTTCAAGACCGAGGTTCAGGTCGAAAAGCCGCGCTCGATCATCAGCCGCAACGATTCGCCCGACATCCCGTTCGACCGCTCGGTCAACCCCTACCGGGGATGCGAGCATGGCTGCATCTATTGTTTCGCCCGCCCGACCCATGCCTATATGGGCCTGTCTCCGGGGCTCGATTTCGAGGCCAAGCTGTTTGCCAAGCCGGATGCGGCAAAGCTTCTGGAGCGCGAACTGGCCAAGCCCGGCTACAAGGTTCGCCCGATCGCCATCGGCACCAATACCGATCCCTACCAGCCGATCGAGAAGGAATGGCGGATCATGCGCCAGGTCCTCGAAGTGCTCAAAGCTGCCGATCACCCGGTGATGATCGTCACCAAATCGGCGATGGTGATGCGCGATATCGATATCCTGGCGCCGATGGCCGAGAAGGGGCTGGCCAAGGTCGGCCTGTCGGTGACGACACTCGACCGCAAGCTTGCCCGGTTGATGGAGCCGAGAGCATCGACGCCGTCGAAACGCCTGGAAGCGATCAAGGCGCTCGCCGATGCCGGCATTCCCGCAACGGTGATGATGGCGCCGGTCATTCCGGCGCTGAACGACCATGAGATCGAGCGGGTGCTGGACGCGGGCAAGGCGGCGGGCGCGATGAGTGCCAGCTATGTGCTCTTGCGCCTGCCGATCGAAGTCAGCCCGCTGTTTCGCGACTGGCTGCTGCGCAACTATCCCGATCGCTACCGCCATGTCATGTCGCTGGTCCGCTCGATGCGCGGCGGCAAGGACTACGACGCAGAGTTCGGCAAGCGCATGAAAGGGGCTGGGCCCTATGCCTGGCAGATCGGCCGCCGGTTCGAGCTTGCCGCCAAGCGGCTGGAACTGAATGTCACGCGGCGCCCGCTGAACTGCGAGCTGTTCGTGCCGCCGCTCGGCACCGGCGTGCAACTCTCGCTGCTCTGACGGCGGACAAGCATTGCTCCGGGACTGTCCCGGAGATCGAAATACCGGTGCTGCACACCCGCAGCAGCAGCGGTCATCCTCCGGCAATTGCCTCCTTGCCGAAGGACTTGCAGGGAATCGGGCTTGTGTGCGAGTTTCGCCGCATGTCACGACGCACACAGCCCGATTCCCCTTTTCTTTTCGAGACGATCGAAGGCCCCGATTTCAGCTTCGAACTCGCCGGGCGCCGCGATGGGCTCTGGCCGGTTGCGGGCACGGACGAGGCCGGGCGCGGGCCACTCGCCGGTCCGGTCGTTGCCGCCGCCGTCATCCTGGATCCCGACAATATCCCCGAAGGCTTGAACGACAGCAAGCAGCTGTCGATTGCCCGCCGCGAGGAACTGTTCGATCTTATCCTCGCCTCCTCCATCGTCTCCATCGCCTCGTCCGGTGCCGGCCGGATCGACGGTACGGATATCCGCAAGGCGAGCCTGGATGCGATGCGCCGGGCGGTGCATGGCCTGTCCACTGCACCTGCCCTGGTGCTCGCCGATGGCCGCGATATCCCGCCCGGCCTTGCCTGTCTTGGCAAGGCCGTCGTCAAGGGCGATGCCCGCTCGCTGTCGATTGCGGCGGCCTCGATCATTGCCAAGGTGTCACGCGACCGGATGATGACCCGCGCCCATCTGGTCTTCCCGGCCTATGGGTTTTCCACTCATGCCGGCTATGCCACGCAGCGCCACCGCAATGCCATCGACGATCACGGCCCCTGCCCGCTGCATAGAATGAGCTTTAGGCCGCTGCGCCAGGACGGCGTTGACATGCCGGACGAGGAACTGCAGGGCTGACGCTTGGGGAGATGCGGGCTGTATCCTGGAACATCCGCCCGTGCCAAACGTTTTTCCCATCGTCATTGACGTCAAAGACACAGGAGCGGTTTTTCTTGTGTGCGGCGTGCCCCAGGTAACAAACAGCCGGGCGGACGGGTTATAGAACGAGGAACGGCATGCACCCGCGATTCCCTTGAAAGGTTTTACACCGTGTTTTTTGGCTTGATCTTCCTTGCTGCGACGGCAGCGGCCAGCGTTCCCGCTGCAGAGGAGCCGACCGCGGACGCCTTGCAATCGGATCTGCAGACGGCCTATAGCTGCCAGGATATTGACGGCCGCAAGGTCTGGAAGGGCGGGCTTGCCTATTATATCCAGTCCTACGTCTATGATGATGGGACGCCGGATGATGCGGGCAATATGGCAACAGACGCGGTCCTGCCCGAAGACAACAGCGCCGAGACCATGCAGGAATTCGAACAGGCCTGCCTGACCATGGCGCCGACGGCAAGCACCAGCAATTAGCATCTGACTTTTCTGCAGGCCACTTCGCTTTGCCGGGGTGTGGCCAAGCGCTCGCCGCTGGTGCGCGGGCTGATGCCAGTCCTCGAACCCCTCCGGCAGACATAAAAAAGGCCGGCGCGAGCCAGCCTTTTCAAATCCCGATCACGCGGTTGCTTAATTCAGGCGTGTCTTCACGTCGCTGATTGCCTTGGAAAACAGGGCGGCCTGGGTTGCGGCATCCGACTTTGCCGTGATGACGCTTTCGGCGGCGGCAATGGCGATATCGACGGCCGTGGCGCGAACCGAGTTGATGGCGTCGGTTTCGGCCTGCTTGATCTTCTGTTCCGACAAGGCCGTGCGGCGGGCGACGAATTCGTCGGTCTTCTGCTTGGCTTCGGCGGTCAGCATTTCAGCTTCGCGTTCGGCAGCGGCAACGATGTTGGCGGCTTCCGCTTCGGCTTCCTTGCGCTTGCGCTGGTATTCGACGAGCAGGGCCTGGGCTTCGGCGCGCAGGCGCTTGGCTTCGGCCAGTTCGTTGGTGATGCGGCCGGCGCGCTCGTCGAGCGATTTGGCCAGCATGCCCGGAACCTTGAGATAGACGATGAGCGCGAGGAAAAGCACCAAGCCGACTGTGGCCCAGAATGTGGCCAGTGAGGTCAAATCCATGATGCTCTCCTTACTTCGCCGATGCTTTGACCGCAGATGCGATCTCAGCCTTCGATACCTTGCCGCCGATCAACTGCTCGACGACGGCTGTCGCAGTGTCCTCGGCGATCGCGCCAACGTCGGCCAGGGCCTTCGTCTTGATATCGGCGATACGCGCTTCGGCAGCGGAAATCTTGTTGTTCAGGCTTTCTTCGACCGCGGTGCGATCGGCAGCAGCCTTTGCCTTTGCAGCTTCGCGCGCAGTCGATGCGATCGCGTTGCCCTTGGCTTTTGCGGCGGCCAGTTCCTGCTCATAGGCAGCAATGGCGGCGTCGGCCTCTGCCTTCGAGCGGGCTGCATCATCGAGGTCGCGTGCGATCGTGTCGTTACGCGTTTCGAGAATGCCACCGATGCGCGGCATGACGACCTTCGACATCAGAAGGTAGAAAAGACCGAATGTGATCGCCAGCCACAGAAGCTGCGATGCAAATGTCGACGTATCGAAGGGCGGGAACACTCCCGAGCCATGTCCGCCTTCTTGGGCTACACCGGTTTCGGTGTGGACCTCGCCGGCAGCGGCGTCGTGGGTCACTGCGCCTTCGGTGGTGGTTGACTGGGCGTATGCCGCGGTCACAAACATGCTCACCTCCAGGTGCACTCAGAAAAGATGCGGGCCGCGACGTTGAAACCGCGGCCCTGCCTTCAAGCCGGTCTTAGACGGCGAAAAGGAGAAGCAGAGCTACGAGCAGCGAGAAGATGCCCAGAGCTTCCGTAACGGCGAAGCCGAATACGAGACGGCCGAACTGGCTGTCTGCTGCCGACGGGTTGCGCAGGGCGCCCGACAGGTAGCTACCGAAAATGTTGCCGAGGCCAAGAGCCGTGCCGGCCATGCCGAGGCAAGCGAGACCTGCGCCGATGTACTTTGCTGCTTCCGCTTCCATGATTTTCTCCTTCGAAATGGTTGTTGCGGCTAACTTGGGCACTCCCACCGGTCAGGACCGAAGAACGATCCGGAGCGGGAAAGCCCCACGACTTTATTCCTTAGTGGCCACCCGGATGCACTGCGTCGTTGAGGTACATGCACGTCAGCACCGCAAAGACATAGGCCTGGAGGAAGGATACGAGGAATTCGAGACCCGTAAGGGCCACGGTCATGATGAGCGGAAGGATCGCACCACCAATGCCCAGCGCGCCGAGGGTTCCGAGCGAGGCGACGAAGCCTGCGAACACTTTCAGCGTGATATGGCCGGCCAGCATGTTCGCGAAGAGACGAACCGAAAGGCTGATCGGACGGGACAGGAAGGAGATCACTTCGATTGCAATAACCAAAGGCAGAAGGATACCAGGTACGCCAGAGGGCACGAACACATTGAGGAAGCCAAGGCCGTGCTTATAGAAACCGTAGAACAGGACAGTGCCGATGACGAAGAGCGCAAGCGCGAAGGTCACGACGATCTGGCTGGTGACGGTGAAAAAGTAGGGAACCATGCCGAGCATGTTTGCCGTCAGGATGAACATGAACAGCGAAAACACCATCGGGAAGAATTTCATGCCGTGGGAGCCTGCACCTTCGCGCAGCATCGAGGCGATGAATTCATAGGAGATTTCGGAGACGGACTGCATGCGGCCGGGAACCAGGCTGCGCGTCGACGTCGTGAAGTAGAGGAAACCGGTGGCAACGGCGAGCGTCGCGACCATGAACAGCGATGCGTTGGTGAAAGAGAAATCAATACCGCCAATTTCGATCGGAATGATCTTGTTGACCACAAACTGGTGTACCGGATCTACCTTATCGCCTGCCACAGCCGCTCTTCCTCGTTACTCACCGCCAAGGGGCGGATATTTCAACCTGCGATGACAGCGCGTCTACGCGTCGTCGCTCTTGTTCTTGATGCCCTTGCCCAGCGTATCTGCCGGATGAGGCGCTGCCACCATGCCCGCCGAACGCAGGACATTCAGCACACCGGCACAAAAACCAAGCAGGAGAAGCACAATCATCCCCCACGGCCCTGTACCCGCAAAATGGTCCAAAAGATAGCCCAGAAGTGCACCGACAATGATCGCCGCCACAAATTCGCTCGAAAGCTTGATCGCGACCTGATAGCCCTTGCGGTTCTGCGCAGCGCGCGCTTCATCCGCAGCGTATTTCGGATCGTCCTTGCGCTTTTCAGACAATTCCGAACCGAGGCGTTTCAGCCGATCTTCCAGACCCTCTTTCCGGTTATCCGTCATGTGGCACCCCGCCTTTTGTCGCCTCTCATGGTGATAAACCATAAGCCTGGTCACACAAAGGCCGGATTTGAAGCCACCGTTCGGCCCGTTCTGAAGTCGGCCGCAACATAGTTTTCGGGGCCTGCATAGTCAAGGCACCAAACGGCCTTGTTAGGCCACAATATTATTTAATAAAAACATTATGTTACGCGATAACCGTGCCAGTCTGGCGGGATTTTCGGGGAATCACCGGAGGCTTTGCCGGACCGTGACGGAAATAAGTCAGTCCGGCTGCTGCCCGCAGCCCAAGTGATCAGGCCAAGTCATCAGGCCAGGCGATCAGCTCCATCCACCGCCATAGGTGCGGTAGAAGATGTGCTTGCCGATCTTGGAGACCCGCTTCATCGTCGGACCCCAGTCCGGCTTCACATAGGTGGCGTGATAATGCGTCGCGGAGCCGACTTCGGGAAACCAGATCTTGCCTGCGGTCACCGCAAGGGCGATTTCCTTGGCAGTTGCCCAGGCCGAGCGCGACCAGACGATATCGGGGATGCGGTCGCAGGCAAACGAGAACTGGCAACGGTTGTACCAGTTCTTGTTCTGATAGACGGCGCCGCAGATCGTCGAGGGATAGGCGGGATTGCGGACGCGGTTGAGAATGACCTGGGCGACGGCCGCCTGGCCTTTCAGCGTTTCACCGCGCGATTCGAAATAGATGCCCGATGTCAGGCATTTCTGTTCAGCCTCGGAAAAAACCGAGGCCGGCAGCGGATTGGCAGCCCAGGCGTGATCCTCCGGGGCGATGTCGGGAATGAAGCGGCCGCCGGTCTTGTCTTCGCGCAGGATCGAATCAAATGGCGACTGGCGGGCATAATCCGGCTCGGCCGGTGCATAGGCGGTAGCAAGGATATCGGCCGACGCATTGGTCACCAGGCTTGCCAGCATCGGCGACATGGCTGGATCGGCCTTGGGCGCCTTCTTCTTGTAGAAGGCCGTGGCGATCTTGATTTCCTTGCCCTGGATCTGCGACTTCGAAAACACCATCCGTTCTGCCGCATCAAACAGCGGGTCGGTCAGCGAACTCGTGCGCTGCAGGATCGAGCCTGCGGTAAAATCCTTCGGCGGCGTCACCGGGGCGACGGCGATGATGCGGCCCTTCTTGTCCTTGCGGTTCACCCGGTCCTCGTCGGTACGCGGATCGGCCAGTTTCTGGCCGGCGGTGAGCGAGACCTTGCCGCCACCCGGCATGTCGATCCCTGCCCCGTCGCCGATCGATCCGGTGATCACCGGATCGCTGAAGACCATCTCGACCTCGTGCAGCGAGCCGGCCGGCGAGCGGGTCATGTGCATGCGCCAGCGTTCGCCACCGCGATTGACGCCGGAGAGAAAGGTTGCAAGATCGGAATGGGCGGCCACCGAGGGTAACCCGACGAGCAGGCCGATGCCCAGCATCAGCGGGGCAGTCCAGCGCGCGGATGGCAAACCGGACGGAAAACGCAGCACTTTACCCTTACGCACCAACCGTACTCCACGCACTGACAGACGCGGGTTTCCATCCGGCAAAAATACCCGGACCGTCTTTCCCCGCGGAAGTGAATCGGACAAGCGGTGACGTCGCATTCAATGGCGCGTTTACCGCTTCAACTTCCCTGACAATGAAGCATTAACCTTGATGGTTGGTTAATAAGGCCGTCCCGGAATGGGTGGCTGGAACGCAAAACGCCCCCCGGCCGAACGGCGCAGGAGGCGCTTGTCGCTATAAGCGCAATCAAATGATGACGTGCGAGCCCAGTTCCACCACGCGGTTGGTCGGCAGGCGGAAATAGTCCGAGGGGTCGATGGCGGCATTGGCAAGGCCGATGAACAGGCGGTCCTGCCAGTGCGGCATGCCCGATTGCGCATCCGGCACCAGCTTGCGCCGTCCCAGATAGAAGGAGGTCGACATGATGTCGAACTTCAGGCCAGTCTTGCGGAAGAGGCCAAGCGCCTGCGAGACATTCTGGGTTTCCATATAGCCGAAGCGCATTTCCAGGAGGCTGAAACGTTCCGACAGGCTGCTGGCCGTGACGCGCTGGTCCTTGGGAACGATCGGCGTGTTCAGCGTGCGGATCGTCAGGATGAAGTTTTGCGCGTGCAGGACGTGATTGTGCTTGATGTTGTGCAACAGCGCGGCCGGCGTCGATTCCGGATCGCTGGTGAGGAAGATCGCCGTTCCCGGCACGGAAACCGGTGCATGCTCGCTCTTTCGCTCGATTGATTTGACGAAGGAGGCCAGCGGGATATCGGTGTGCCGGGTCTTGTCATGCAGGATCTTGGTACCGCGCCGCCATGTCCACATGATGACGATGATCGCTGCGGCAATCAGCACAGGTACATAGCCGCCATCATGGATCTTCAGCATATTGGCGCCGAAGAAGATCATTTCGAGCATCAGCAATGGAAGAAGCGTCGCAATCGCCAGATAGAGCGGCCAGCGCCAGCGCACCCGCACGAACTCATAGGCCAGGAACGTATCGACCACCATCGCGCCGGTAACGGAGATACCATAGGCGGTGGCAAGCGATTCGGACGAGCCGAAGACGAAGACCAGAAGCATGACGCCGAACATCAGGAGCATGTTGACATTGGGCAGGTAGATCTGGCCGGTCTGGGTCTCCGACGTATGGAAGATCGCCATGCGCGGCAGAAAGCCGAGATGGATTGCCTGGCGCGTCAGCGAGAAGGCGCCGGTGATGACGGCCTGGGCGGCGATGATCGTGGCGCAGGTGGCCAGGATGACCACCGGCAGCAGCGCCCATTCCGGGAACATCAGGTAGAAGGGATCGGACATCGCCTCGGGATGTTTGAGGACGAGAGCCCCCTGCCCCAGATAATTGAGCGCGAGTGCCGGAAAGACGAGGCCGATCCAGGCCCACTGGATGGGCTTGCGGCCGAAATGGCCGAGATCGGCGTAGAGCGCCTCGGCACCGGTGACGGTCAGGAACACGGCGCCGAGCACGACGATCCCGACATAACCGGCGTGTATGAGGAAATGCACGGCATAATAGGGATTGAACGCGGCCAGGATGCCGTAGTCATCGGTAATGTGGCTGACGCCGGCAACCGCCAGAACGATGAACCATACGGCCATGATCGGGCCGAAGAATTTCGAGACCGCCGCCGTGCCGCGCGATTGCACGGCAAAGAGCAGAAGCAAGATCACCACCGAGATCGGCACCACATAGGGCGAGAGCGTCGGCGTCACCAGCTTCAACCCTTCGACCGCCGAGAGAACCGACAAAGCCGGCGCGATGATCGCATCGCCGATGAACAGGGCGGCGCCGGCGATCCCGAGGAAAAACAGCCGGTTGGCGCGCTTGCTGGAATATTTCATCAACAGCGCCAGCAGCGACAGCGTGCCGCCCTCGCCATTGTTGTCGGCGCGCAGCAGGAAAAGCACGTATTTCAAGGTGACGATGATCGTCAGCGTCCAGATCATCAGCGAGATCAGGCCGATGATTTCCAGACGCGTCACGCCGTCAGCGGAGACCGGGCGCAGCGCTTCACGAAACGCATAAAGCGGGCTGGTGCCGATATCGCCATAGACAACGCCGATCGAGCCAAGGGACAGAGCCAGAAGCTTCCGTATTTCCTTGTCGCGCGTCCCGGGTTGAGCTGCAGAATGAGACATCTGAATATTTCGGGCTCCTAGAGCCAGCCTTTCCAGCGAAAGAAGTAGTAGGGGACGATGGCCGAAATCACCATGCCGATCACGGCCATGGGATAACCGAAGGTCCATTTCAATTCGGGCATGATCTCGAAGTTCATGCCGTAGAGCGAGGCGACGAGCGTCGGCGGCAGGAAAACGACAGCCGCAATCGAGAAAATCTTGATGATGGCGTTCTGTTCGACATTGATCAGGCCGAGCGACGCATCGAGCAGGAAGGTGATGTTTCCGGAGATGAAGGACGCATGCTCCGACAGCGACTGGATGTCGCGCGAAATTGTCCGACAGAGTTCCTTGGTCTCCCGGTTCTCCTGAACCGAGGGGACCGTGTAGAGAAATGTCAGCACGCGCGAGAGCGAGGCGAGACTGTCACGGGTCTTGGCCACCAGCCGGTGATGCGACGCCACGTCCATCAGCTTGGCTTCGAGATAATGTGGCGGGCGGCGCTTGCCAACCGGCCGGTCGCCGAACACCTGCAGCGACAGGCCGTCAATGCGGGCAACCGCAATCTCGAGGATTTCGGCGGTGCGATCGACGATGGTTTCAAACAGCCGCGTCGCCAGAACCGTCCCGGTTGCGCAGCCGCCGGGAATGCGGTGCATGGCGGCGGTGAACAGGGCAAACGCTTTCGGCTCGTCATAGCGGATGGTGATCAGCCGTCCCTTGCTCAAAACGAAGGCGACATCGGCCAGTTCCGGATGGCCGCTTTCGGCCTTGCAGACGAGCGACGCCGTCATGAAAACGGCGTCCTTGGCGGTGTAGAGACGGCTGGACGGTTCGATGTCCTTCAGGTCGTCGCGGGTCGGCACATCGATGCCGAGAAGGCCCTCAAGCAGAAGGTCCTCGGCCTTGTCCGGACGCAGCATGTCGATCCAGACCACATCGGCCGGCAGGGACGCAGGCGGCTGCGCCGCGCTGATGACCACGGCTTCACCATTGTCGCGATAGGCAGTGATCATACGTGCGGCCTTATATGCGCAGCATCGGCGCGGGCGCTCGTTTCCTGCGCATCGCATGGGCGGCGAAGGCTGACAGAAACCGGACCATGGCGAGCCTGAACCAGCCGGCCGGAGAAGTTAAAAGCTGCGCGCGGCAGATCCATATGGAAACTCTCGTCGTTTACGACAAACCCTCAAACGGTCATCACAGTCATGCGGAGCCCGACGGAGGGCAGCACCGCTGGTGCAGCCTTGCGGATGCGGGGAGGCATATGGAACAAGGCACGCTCAAAATCAATGCGGAAATTGGCAAAGCGCCACAATGCCGCCCAAAGACTTAACGACGCTCGCCGCCCGAATGTCAACAGCCCGCATTTGCCGGCCCGGTTTTCCAGGGCCGTGCGGCAGACACGAAGACCGGCTCGGTGGTGCTGTTGCGTTACTCGAACACGATGTTGGGCATGGTCCGGGCCTTGTCGCCCTGATGCGCGCCGACCTGTTCCCAGACCTTTTTGGCGATATCGCGATAGACGCGGGTGATCTCGCTGTCGGGTTCGGAGGCGACGACGGGCGTGCCGGCATCAGATGTTTCGCGGATGCCCATGGTCAGGGGCACTTCGCCCAGGAACGGCACGCCGATACGCTCGGCCTCCTTGCGGGCACCGCCATGGCCGAAAATATCGTAGCGATTGCCGGTATCAGGCGCGATGAAATAGCTCATGTTCTCGACAATGCCGAGCACCGGCACTTCGACCTTGCGGAACATCGCCAATCCCTTGCGGGCGTCGATCAAGGCCAGGTCCTGCGGCGTGGAAACGATGACGGCGCCGGCCAGCGGCACCTGCTGGGCCATGGTCAACTGCGCGTCACCCGTGCCCGGCGGCATATCGACCACCAGAACGTCGAGATCGCCCCAGGCGACTTCGCGCAGCATCTGCAACAGCGCCGACTGGATCATCGGGCCGCGCCAGATCATCGCGACTTCCTCATCGACGAGGAAACCCATCGACATCACCTTCAGGCCGTAATTTTCCATCGGACGGATCATCCGCCCTTCGATCTGCTGCGGCCGCCCGGAAATCTTCAACAGGCGGGGCATGGACGGGCCGTAGATATCGGCGTCGAGAATGCCGACGCGCAGGCCGTTGGCCTTTAGCGCCAAAGCGAGATTGACCGATGTGGTGGATTTGCCGACGCCGCCCTTGCCGGAGGCAACGGCAATGATGGCGCCGACGCCGGGAATGCCGGCTTTCGCCGCAGCTGTCGGGGTGCGCTGCGGTGCGGCTGCGGGTGCGTGACTATGGCCCGCATGGGAGTGACCCGCATGGGAATGACCGGCGTGCGAATGGGCAGATTGCGCGGGGGCAGTTGCCGGGCGCTGCACCGGCGCCGACGACGAGGCGCCCTTCTTGTCGGCGGTGAGCGCCACCATGGCGCCCTTGACGCCAGGGATATCCTTGACCACCCGCTCGGCTGCAGCCCGCAGGGGATCCAGTTCCCGGGCGCGCTCGGCAGGCACGGTGATGGAGAAATAGACTTTGGCATCGGAAATGAAGACATCCGAGACCAGACCCATATCGACGATATTGCCGTCCATATCCGGTCCGCGAACGCCCCTCAGCTTGTCGAGAACCTGTTCCTTGGTCACATCGGTCATGTCATTCACTCCTGCCGCCAGCGCGGCTGGTTTGCCCTGCTGTCCCGTCCCTGCATTATGCATGGACATATTTATCAGCGCCCGGCCAAGACCGGGGCTTTCCCTTAGATAATCGAGCCGGAGTGTTTCGCCAATGCGGCGGCCGAGAAAAAACCGGCGCAAAAGAAAGGCCGCTTTCTGCCGGTGGTGTCCGTACATCCGGGATCACCTGTGGCTGAAAGCGGCCTTATCTGTCGCGACCTTCTTGGGCGCAGTTTTTATTATAGTCCCCTCTGGACATGCATCTAACAAAGCAGGAACCGTGCCAGTTTGGAAAACCCTTTGGAAACCGGGGTTTCACGGACAATGCCAGTGCAGCGCAACATCAATTCCGATGATTAATTGTGCAATTGCGTTGCCCAAGGTTTGGCATTGCCGGATTTTGCAACAGGGGCGCCGGCGGGCGGCGCCCCCTTAGTCCTTAGAATTCGTCCCAGCCGTCATTGGCCGGGGCCGCTGCGGCGCCGCCATGTCCCTGGAACGCACCGGCGAGCTTGTTGCTGAGCGAGCGGGCGGGCGATTGCACGGCCGGTGTCGTGGCCGAAGCGGATCGGATGCCGGTTCTCGACAGCGGGGATGTGCGGGCCGCAGCAGGCGCTGCCCTGTGCGCAGAAGTGTCGCTTGACGCGCGATGCATGCTGGCCTGCGCGTGCATGGCCGCCTGCGAGGCTTCGCCAAGCTGGAAGTTCGACAGCAGCGTCGTCAGCGCCGAGGCTTCGGCTGCAAGCGTATGGCTGGCAGCGGTGGATTCCTCGACCATGGCGGCATTCTGCTGCGTGCCCTGGTCCATGACATTGACGGCGCGGTTGATGTCGTTGAGGCCGATCGACTGTTCGCGGGCCGCCTCGACGATGGACGAGACGCGCAGATTGATTTCATCGACCTCATGCACGATGACCTCCAGCGCCTTTCCGGCCTGGCCGACCAGTTCGACACCGGTCTTGACCTGCTGGCCGGATTTCGAAATCAACGCCTTGATTTCCTTCGCCGCATTGGCAGAGCGCTGGGCGAGTTCGCGCACTTCCTGGGCAACGACCGCAAAGCCCTTGCCCGCATCGCCGGCACGGGCCGCTTCGACACCGGCGTTCAGGGCCAGGAGGTTGGTCTGGAAGGCGATCTCATCGATGACGCCGATGATGCTGGAGATTTCCTGCGACGACGTCTCGATCTGGCCGACGGCATCGATGGCGCTCTTGACGACGGCGCTGGATGTCTGCGCGCCGGATTTTGCCTTGGCGACCAGCTGGCCTGCCTCTTCGGCGCGTACGGTGGAATCGCGCACCGAGGCGGTGATCTCGTCAAGCGCTGCTGCCGTTTCCTCGACGGATGCCGCCTGCTGTTCGGTGCGCTTGGCCAGATCGTCGGCCGAGGAACGGATTTCGGCGGAGCCGGCCTGGATGCCGAGCGCGTTGTTGCCGACCGATTGCAGGGTCTGCTGCAGGGTGGACATCGAGCTGTTGAAGTCGTCACGCAGCGCATCGAGCGAGCCGATGAACGGCGTCATCAGGCGGAACGTCACGTCGCCTTCGGCCAGGCGCTGCAGGCCGGTGCCGAGTTCGGTGACGGCAAAGCGCATCTGGCGCTCGTTTTCCTGGGTCTCTGCGGCACGGCGCTGGCGGTCTTCCTCGCTGTGCGTGCGGGTTTCTGCAGCCTCCGTCTCCAGGCGCTGCTTGGCAATCGTCGCGTCGCGCAGAATGGCAAGCGACCGGGCCATGTCGCCGATCTCATCCTTCCGCTCGGCATCGGCAATGGCGATGCTGGTATTGCCCCTGGCGATTTCGCCGGTGGCATTGACGATGGCTTCGAGGCGGCGGCGGAAACGGTTGGAGATCATCACGCCAAGCAGCACGAGCAGAACGGAGGCGACGGCGATGATAGCAACGGAAATCCAGGCCATATGGGTCAGGTAGGCAAACACGGTCGCCTTCGGGACGGAAACAATCGCATACCACGCAGTATCCGGCAGGAGTTGCACGGGGACCGCGACGGAGAGGAACTTGGTACCATCCTCGCCGGTGACGTCGACCAGCTTGCCGGGGTTGTCGATCATCGTCTGCCAGGCGGCGGCATCGACGCTGCTGTCCTTGAACGCCTTGCCGAGATTGGCGGCGTTGACATGGCTGAGGAAATGTCCGCCCTGCGAAACGAGGGCGACATTGCCATCACCCAGCGGCTTCATGGCGGCCAGTTTCGATGTCAGGCTGTCGAGCGCGATGTCGATGCCGGTGACGCCGAGCGGCTTGCCGTTGACGGTGACGGGCGCAACCAGCGAGGTCATCATCACGTCCTTGCCATCGACCACATATTTATAGGGCTCGATCACGACCATCTTCTGCGCCTTGAAAGGCTGCTGGTAATAGTCGCCGGGGCCCGGCTTGTCGTAATCGACCAGCGGCGTCACGTCGATCTTGCCGCCGGCGCGCACCCAATAGGGCACGAAGCGGCCCGTCGCATCATGGCCGGGCTTGTTGACATAGTCGGCATCCTTGCCGTCGAAGGCGTTCGGCTCCCAGCCGCTCCAGACGCCCAGCGCGAAGGGGCTGTCCTCCAGTGCCTTCTTCATCATCGCATCGGCGGAGGTGCGGTCGGCAGCGCCCGATGTTTGAAGCGCAGAAAAAACGCTCTGGAACGTGCTGACGAGCTGCAGGCCCTGCGACATCTGCGCTTTCAGGTCGGCAGCGGTCAACGCGGCGGCCGCATTCATTTCGCCGACGCTGCGGCGCTCGACTTCGGAATAGGAGATCCAGAACAGTGTGCCCGCCGTCACCACCGTGGCGAAGAGCCCGGTTGCCACAACAGAGAATATATTACGGGAGGTCGCAGTCTTGAACAGCATCTCGTATCCTCGCAAGCGCGACGGCAACGGGCGAATGCCTTCAATGTTGCTGCGTCACATGACTATCATTTGGACGATCATTTGGAAAAAGGTGCGGAGGATAGCGTTCGCCCGGCTTGCGTCCCAGAAGACGGACAATACCGGCAATGTAAAAGCGTTTTACATCCCGCTTCGACCAAAGATCGAAAGCGGGCGTGTTTACGCACCCTCCCAGTGAAATCATTTCACCGGCAGTAAAGTGCGCCACAAAACTTAATGTTCATCTAAAATACCGGCAAGAATCGAAACGCCTTCTTAGGCGGCCCCGAACCTGGAGCGCTTCATCTCAAACGGAAGCGATCTAGCTGATATAGCCCTTCTTCATCGCCTTGACGACGGCTTGGGTGCGGTTGACCGCATCGAGCTTCTTGCTGACATGGTTGAGATAGTGGTTGACCGTATGCTCGGACAGACCAAGGATACCGGCGATCTCCGAGCTGGTCTTGCCGGCGGCCGTCCAGTTCAGACATTGGATCTCGCGCTCCGACAGGGCAACCGGGGCGCCCTTCCAGAACGAGCCGATTTCCGTCAGGCGATTATAGACATGGATGGCGATCATCTGCAGTTCCATCAGCGCGGACATTGGCAGGTCGGCGCGCTTGCCCATCCAGATGACGGTTGCCCGGCTGCCATCGGCATCGTGAACCGGGAAATAATTGGCCTGCAGAATACCGTGCTCACGCAACTGGGTAATATAGCCATTGGTCTGTGGCAGGCGGCTGCTTTCCTTTTCCCAGTCCTCCAGCGTCAGCTGGAACGGCGTCGTGGTTTCCCGCAGACGGCGAATGCCGGTTGAATGCTTCAGCATCGAGATGCTGTCATAGGTATTGACCAGATCGGCGGGCATATTGGACAGGATCGCCGCGCTGGACAGCTTTTCCGCATCGAAGGCCGGCACGACGCAGACAAGGAACGCCTGGAAGCCGAAGGCCTGGGTAATCTTTTTCATGTAGCGGATGGCATCGAACTGGGTTTCCAGCGCTGCGATATCCGCAGCGAAATCTCCGCCACGCGACTGTTCTGCTTCGACCGGTTCTGCCATCAATGTATCGCGCATTCACAAACTCCACCGCACATCCGAGTGCGTTGCCGGTCAAGCGCTCTGAGGCTTGCCCGATATTTCACTCTACACATCATGCCGGTTTCCTGCTTGCATTCATAAACATTTCTCAATTGATCAACCCGGCCCGTATCGCTTTTGCCACGGTCTGGACGCGATTGACAGAATCAAGCTTGCGTGTGGCACGGCTCAGATAGTGATTGACGGTATATTCCGACAAATCGAGAATTTTCGCCATTTCCGTCGTCGTCTTGCCGGCAGCCGCCCAGTGCAGGCATTCGACTTCGCGCCGCGACAGCACGGCGGGCATGGGCGCGCGAAGGCCCTTGATCTCGCTCAGCCGGCCAAACAGGTGGCCGGCCTTGTAGGTCAGTTCCTTCAGTTCCGCTGCGTTCACCACCGCGCGATTGCCAGCGAAAGCGACCGCACCGCAGGTGCCGTGTACATCATGAACGGGAATATAGACGCCGCGCCGTAGGTTGACCCGTTCGAACAGGGTGAGCACCTCGCGCCCCTTGCCATCCGAACGCCGGTCGGAATCAAGGGTCGTGTCATAGGTGAAGGGAATGGTGCTCTTGCGCAGGCGCGCTATGACCGGGCTGCCGGCCATCAGGTTGGCGGCATCGTAATTGCTCAGGAAATCCGCCGGCCAGTTCGTCATGACGACCGTATCGGACAGGCTGCAGCAGGATTTGCCCGGCACGACCATCACCAGGAAACCGTGGAAGCCATAGCTGCGCGAGACTTTTTCCAAGGCCTGGCGGATATCGGCTTCCCGCGTCATCTCCCCGATTTCCCGCGGGTCCGCGGCAACCGTCATGGGTGATAGATGTCCGCTGAAGTCCACCATTTCGTACCTCTTCCAGGCTCGCCGCCGATGAAACCCGGCATCACGAGACCCGTTCTGCCGCCTCCCCAGGCTTTCCTGCCGGATTCACGTCCTGCATTCCCGTCTTTGCGGCGGGGTTTGAACGTCGGCAGGCACAGAATCTGATATATTAAAACTACAGCTCCGTTTTTCCTACGTCCAGTCGATAAACCTAATTAACTGTCCAGGCATCACCAAAGTCTAACGGCCAGGCCCGAGACGGATTTCGGCGTCTTCACTGATCGCCATCGCCACCTGCCGCACCGTCCCTGCCCAGCTTTCCAGCTGCTCCATCGTCACCCGATAGGCCGGCCCCGTCACCGAGATCCCGGCGACAAGATCGAACCCGGCATCATGGATGGGAGCGGCAACACAGCGGATGTCCGTTTCATGTTCCTCACGATCAAAGGCATATCCCCGCAAGCGAGCCTCGTCCAGATCACGCGTTAAAGACGCCACGGAAAGATGTGTATTGCCGGTGAAACGGTGGAATGTCAGCTTGGCCAGCGTATCGGCGAGCTTGGCCTGCGGCAAGACCGACAGCGCCGCTTTGCCAAGGCCGGTACAATAGACCGGCGAGGCATTGCCGATCTGCGATTCCATCCGCACCGTCTGGCGGCTTTCGACCTTGTCGACATAGATGATTTCGGTGCCGCGCAGGACGCCCAGATGAACCGTCTCGCCGGTTTCTTCGTGCAGCCGGCGCAAATGCGGGGCGGCCACGGCGCGGAACTGGTTTTTCGACCAGGAGCGGTAGGCAAATTTCAGCAGGCGCAGACCGGGCTCGTAGCAGAGATCGCGGCCTTGAGTCAGCAGGCCCTCCTCGACCAGATGGGAAAGCTGCCTATGCAACGTACCGCGCGGCTGGCCCGTCAGAGCCAGGATATCGCTGAAACGCAGCGGCCGGTCGGATGTCACGACCGTTTCGAGCACGGAAACAACCTTGCCCAGCGTGCCTGTGCCGCTATTGTGCGCAGACGCAGGCAAAGACATATCAGGTTGATCCCGTTCCATCTTAATGTCCATTGGCCGCATGCGGATTTGCCCAGCGCATAGGCTCCGATCTTGACAAGCCGGTAGCAGCAGCGCGATAATTCCAAATAGTAAGAGTCAGTTCCGTATAATGGAACAACAAAAAAAGAAAAGCAAGCCGGCGCCGGTCGCTTGCATCCGGGAGACGACACCATCATGGCCTTGCCAGCCGCGCAATTTCACGACCTCAAAGGGCGTGGCGTCCTCGTTACCGGCGGCGGATCGGGGATTGGCGCTGCCCTCGTCGAGGGCTTTGCGCTCCAGGGCGCACGCGTTGCTTTCATCGATATTGCCAAAGCCGAGAGCCGGGCGCTGGTTGAACGGCTCGCTCCGCATGCCGAGCATGCCCCGGTTTTCATTCAGGCAGACCTGCGCGACATTGCGGCGATCAAGTCCGCCGTCGACCAGGCTGCAGGCAGGGTCGGTTCTCTCAGCATCCTCATCAACAATGCCGCGCGCGACGACCGGCAGCCGCTGGAAGAGGTGACCGAAGCGAGCTGGGACGAAAGCCAGGCCGTCAATCTGCGGCATGTGTTCTTCACCTGCCAGGCGGCGGCCCCGCATATGCGGCGGGCCGGTGGCGGCTCGATCATCAATTTCTCCTCGATCGCCTTCATGCTCAATATGGGAGAAATCCCGGCTTATGCGACGGCCAAGGCCGGCATCATCGGGCTGACCAAATCGCTTGCCGGCAAGCTTGGACCGGACAATATCCGCGTCAACGCGGTTCTGCCGGGCATGGTCGTTACCGAGCGGCAGAAGAAGCTGTGGATCAGCGATGCCGCGATTGCCGGCATGATCGAAAAACAATGCCTGAAACACATGCTCGTCGCAGACGACATGGTTGGCCCCTGTCTCTATCTCGCCTCCAATTGTTCGGCGCGGATGACGGCACAGGCCATGATCATCGACGGAGGAGTATTTTAATGACGGCAGCATCCTATGCGGCGGTAGACTGGGGGACCTCGAGCTTCCGTCTGTGGATCGTCAGCGAAAGCGGCGCGGTTCTTGCCGAGCGCCGCAGCGGCGAAGGCATGACGACCGCCGCAAAGTCCGGTTTTTCCGCCATTCTCGAATCCCATCTTTCCGCCGTTTCGGCGCCTGCGCATCTGCCGGTGATCGTCTGCGGCATGGCGGGCGCCCGCCAGGGCTGGGTCGAGGCAGGCTATCTCGATACGCCGGCACCGCTTAGCGCCATCGTCAAGGCTGCCGTGACCGTGCCCGACGCCAACCGCGATATCCGCATCCTGCCCGGCCTTGCGCAGCGTAGCGAGGAGGCGCCCGACGTGATCCGCGGCGAGGAAACCCAGCTTCTGGGCGCGATAGCGCAGCTCGGCGGCGGCAGTCATCTCGTGTGCATGCCGGGCACGCACAGCAAATGGGTGCGCGTCACCGGCGGCATCGTCGATGGCTTTTCCACCTTCATGACCGGCGAACTGTTCGACGTTATTTCCAAGCATTCGATCCTCAGTCATGCCGTTGCCGATGCCACGCCTTTCGATAGCGGCGATCCCGTATTCCTCAAGGCCGTGGCCAAGGCTGCGAAAAACCCGGCGCTTGCCACCAATCTCGTCTTTACGGTGCGCAGCGGCCAGCTGCTGCACGGACTGCCGCCCGAGGCCGCCAAGGCGCGGCTTTCGGGAACATTGATCGGCCTTGAAATTGCCGGTGCGCTGACGACGGCCAAGCCCGGAAGCAGCGTTTGTCTTGTGGCGTCCGGGGCGCTTGCCGGTCTCTACCAATCGGCCCTGTCGGCGCTCGACCTCACCCCAACGGCCATCGATGCCGATGAAGCCGTCCGCCACGGCCTTGCCGCTGCAGCCAACGCCATCTGGCCTGCCTGAAGCCCCATTTGAAGAAAGAATGATCATGAGCCGCATCCCTTTTCCACCGATGAAATATCCGCTGATCGCCATCCTGCGCGGGCTGAAGCCCGAGGAGACGCAGGGCGTCGTCGGCGCGCTGATCGAAGCGGGTTTTACCGCCATCGAAATCCCGCTCAATTCGCCGGATCCGTTCCGCTCGATCGAGATTGCCGTGAAGATGGCGCCGGCCGGCTGCCTGATTGGCGCAGGTACGGTCCTGACCACGCAGCAGGTCGAAACACTCGACAGCGCCGGCGGCAAGCTGATGGTGAGCCCGAATGTGGAGCCTGCGGTAATCTCGCTGGCGGCCGCGCGCGGCATGGTGACCATGCCGGGCGTTCTCACCCCGACCGAAGCACTGGCCGCCGCCCATGCGGGTGCCACCGGCCTTAAGTTCTTCCCCGCCAGCGTGCTTGGCCCGGCCGGCATCGCCGCCATCCGGACCATCCTGCCCACGGACCTCGAAATCGCAGCCGTCGGCGGCGTCTCCGACACCAATTTCGGCGACTATGCCAAGATCGGCATCAAGAGCTTCGGTTTGGGCTCCAGCCTGTACAAGGCCGGCATGAGTGCTGCCGATGTCGCGGAGCGGGCGCGGGTCACTATCAAAGCCTATGATGCAGTCTATGGAGCCGGAGCATGAGCGAGACCATTCCCTTTTCCGGCAAAGTGCTGAGCGACCTGCCGCTGGAACTCGGCGAAGGCCCGACCTTCGATCCGGCGACCGGCACCGCCTGGTGGTTCAACATCAAGGGCCGCGAGCTGCACGAGCTGCATCTGGAAACCGGCCGCAAGACCCTGCATGCCTTACCCTTCATGGGCAGCGTGCTCGCCGTCATCGATCCTAAGCGCCAGTTGATCGCGTCCGATCGCGGCCTGTTCATCCGTGACACCATAAGCGGCGAGCTGACGGCCTATGCGGCGCTGGAAAGCAATCCCGGCAACCGCTCCAACGACGGCCGCGTGCATCCGTCCGGCAGCCTTTGGGTCAGCACCATGGGCCGCAAGGCCGAGAAGGAAGCGGGCGCCATCTATCATGTGGCCAAGGGTGCGGTAACGCGCATCTATGGTGGCATCAGCATTCCCAACGGCATCTGCTTTTCGCCGGATGGCACGACCGGCTATTTCGTCGATTCCGCCATCAACCACATCATGCGCGTCGATCTCGACCCGAAGACCGGCCTGCCGGGCGGCGAGGCAACCGTGTTCAGCGACCAGAGCGGCAATCCCGGCGATGTCGATGGTTCGGTCTGCGACGCCGACGGCCGCATCTGGAACGCGCGCTGGGGCCAGGGGGCCGTCGACGTCTACACGCCCGAAGGCACCCACATCGCCCGCCACGCGGTCCCCGCCAGCCAGTCGAGCTGCCCCGCCTTCATCGGCGCCAAGGCTGACCGGCTTCTGGTAACGTCAGCCTGGCAGGACATGGATGACGCAGCCCGAAAGGCTGACGCGAAGGCCGGCCAGACATTCGAACTTGGCGTTACCGTCAACGGGCGTTTTGAACCGGCTTACACGCTCTGACAGAACGGGAGAGTACAACCTGGCACGGCTTTCGACTTTGCCAGAAGAAAGATGAGAACCGGGCGCAAAGCCCGGTTTTCTCGTCTTTGCCCTTCATCCCGATAAAAAACTTTGGAAAAAGTTCCCTTCCAAATTGCAAATCTTTTTTCGGAACCACTCCAGGCCTGCCACGTTCTGTCTGCATCACCGGTGCGGCGGCAAGGATTTGAACCCCGCGCTTTGATCGACAAAAAGAACGAAATGGCAGGTTTACAATGACCCATAAACTCGTAGCTTCCGTCGCCGCAGGTGCACTCTTTGCAGGCGTTACCGTATTTGCCCCGATGAGCTTTGCTCAGGAGGCAACCCAGCCAGCGGCGCAGCCGCCAGCCATGGAAACGCCGATGACCGGCGAGCAGCCGGCTGACGCCATGAAGCCGGCAGACCAGGCAGCCACCACTGCCCCCGCTTCCGGTTCCGGTTACCTGACCGAACAGGGCGCTGACCAGATCGCTGCCAGCACCTATATCGGCCAGTCCGTCTACAACGCTTCGGATGAGAGCATCGGCGAGATCAATGATGTAATCTTCACCAAGGATGGCTCGGTCGAAGCGGCCGTGATCGGCGTCGGCGGCTTCCTCGGCATCGGCGAAAAGAACGTCGCCGTTCCGCTCGACACCATCACCGTTGCGGAAGTCCCGAATTCCGACGACCTGAAGCTGACCACGGCTGAAACTTCCGATACGCTTAAGGCAGCGCCGGAATTCAAAACCAAGTCGCAGCAGGTGGCCGAACAGAACGCCAATGCTCCGGTCGATTCGACAACCACATCGGCAACCGACCCGGCGACCCCGGCAACGGAAGTCAAGCCGGCCCAGTAATGACCGGCTGACCAGCAATGGTCTAGATGATGAGATTAGGGCGCTACCGCGAGGTGGCGCCTTTTTCCATGCTCGCAGTTTTTGTCAAAACAACACCCCATAGCGCAGCGCGTCATAGATACCCGCATGGATATTGCGGCTGGCGACAGCGTCACCGATCCGGAACAGGTCGAATTTTCCGTCCGGATTGCGCGTCTGGATGGGGTTTTGCTGGTTAATCAGGGCTCTGTAATCAACCGCACCCAGATTGCGCGACAGCGGTTTCAGCTCGAGGTAGAGCTCGGCCATCGGCAGCGTCCCGTGCTCGACGACGACCTGGGCCACGCGGCGCTCCACCGAGGCCTTGTCCGAATAGTCGGAGCCGAGAACCGCCACCAGTTGATTGCCCTCGCGGCGAACCGATTTCAGCCGGGTGTTGATGGTCACGCGAACATTCTTTTCTGCGAAGGCCTTGGCATAAGGTACGTGATTCATGCCGCCGATTTCCGGGGCAAACATGCGTTCCGGCGAGACGATCTCCAGTTCGGCACCGGTGGCGGCGATCATTTCCGCCGCCGTCATGCCGGTATGGGCGCCATTGTCGTCATAGAGCAGAACCGGACCTTCCGGCTTGATGGCGCCGGCAATGATGTCCCAGCTCGACACGACCAGATCGTCGCCTGCATCCAGCAACGGGTTCTGGGCGATGCCACCGGTGGCGATGACGACCAGATCGGGGTTTCGCTCGAGAATATCGGCGGCCTCGGCAAAGACGTTGTAGTGGATGGGAACACCGAGGCGCTCCAGCTCGGACAGCCGCCAGTCGACGATGCCGATCATTTCCTTGCGGCGCGGATTGCGCGCGGCCAACAGGATTTGCCCACCGGCCTCACCGGTCGCCTCCAGCACCTCGACCGTATGGCCGCGTTCGGCCAGCACCCGGGCTGCCTCCAGGCCCGCCGGTCCGGCGCCGACGACGACCGCCTTGCGGATCGCGCCGGTGGTCTTCGAAATCACATGCGGGATGGTTGCTTCCCGGCCTGTCGCCGCGTTGTGAATACATAGCGCCCCGCCGCCTTCATAGATACGGTCGAGACAGTAGGTAGCACCGACGCAGGGGCGGATCTGGTTTTCGCGGCCCTCGATGATCTTCCGGACGATATGCGGATCGGCAATATGGGCGCGCGTCATGCCGACCATATCGAGCTTGCCCTCGGCGATCGCATGGCGCGCGGTGGCGACATCGGCGATGCGGGCAGCGTGGAAAACCGGAAACTTCGTGGCCGCGCGGACATCGCCGGCAAAGTCCAGATGCGGCGATGCCGCCATGCCCTGGATCGGGATGACATTGGTCAGATGCGCGTCGTGATCGATATGGCCGCGAATGATGTTGAGGAAATCGACCTTGCCGGACCCGGCCAGCCGCTTGGCGATCCCCACGCCTTCTTCCCTGGAGAGACCGATATCCCACTGCTCATCGGCCACCATGCGGATACCGACGATGAAATCCGGGCCGACGGCCTTGCGCACGGCATCGAGCACCATATCGGAAAAGCGCATGCGATTGTCGAGCGAGCCGCCAAATTCATCGTCGCGGTGGTTGGTCGCGGGCGACCAGAAGCCGTCCATCAGATGGCCGTAGGCCTCGAATTCGATTCCATCCAGCCCGGCCGCCTGCATGCGCTGTGCGGCACTGGCATAATCATCGACGATACGCTCGATATCCCAGTCCTCGATCTCTTTTGGAAAGGCGCGATGGGCGGCCTCGCGCACCGGCGACGGCGACAGCACCGGCAGCCAGTCGCCCTTGTTCCAGCCGGTGCGGCGGCCCAGATGGGTAAGCTGGATCATCACGGCAGCGCCGTGCTCATGACAGTCGTCGGCGATCTTCTTCAGCCAGGGCACGATCTCGTCGGAATAGGCATAAAGATTGCCGAAGGCAGGCGGCGAATCCTGCGACACGATCGCCGACCCCGCCGTCATCGTCAGCGCGATGCCGCCCGTGGCCTTTTCGAGATGGTAGAGCCGGTAGCGGTCCTTCGGCATGCCATCTTCGGAATAGGCCGGTTCATGCGATGTCGACATGATCCGGTTTTTCAGCGTCAGGTGTTTGAGTTGATAGGGTTGGAGGAGCGGGTCTTTTGAAAGGGTCATGATAAGGCTCGGGTTTCAAATTCAATCATTGCAACACCCCTCACCAACTCCGGCCAAGGGCTCGTAAACTCGCCCGGCCTGCGTATCCTCTCCCGCAAGGGGAGAGGAAGACCCGCGGTGGGCGCCTCCGCTCTACCTCTCCCCTTGCGGGAGAGGATAGCAAGCCCGCACGAAGCGAAGCTGAGTGCATGGGCGCGCTTGGTGAGGGGTACCCCCTCAATACCACGCATCCGCCATGCTGTTCTTGCGTCGTGTCATATATTCCGCCAGAGCGTCATCGATTGCCACGTCCAGGGGCGGCGCTTCGTATTCGGCCAGCGTCTTTTTCCAGCGCCGGTTGGCGCGCGTGGCCATGTCGGTCGAGCCGCCCTCCTCGCTCCACTTCTCAAAGGGCTCGTTGTCCGACAGGGCGGAATCCCAGAAGGCCGTCTGGTAGTTGCGCATCGTGTGGTCGCAGCCGAGAAAATGGCTGCCGGGCCCGACCTGCAGGAAGGCGTCCATGGCGAGCGTATTGTCATCCACCACGACACCGGCAAGATAGGAATGCAGCGCGCCGCAGAAATCGGTGTCCATCACGAACTTCTCATAGGACATGGCAAGCAGCCCATCGAGGAAACCTGCCGAATGCAGGATGAAATTGGCGCCGCAATGCACGGCCGACAACATCGACATGACGCCTTCCTGCATGGCCTGCCCATCCGGCAGTTTTGAATTGGAGAAATTGCCGGCGCAGCGCAAGGGCAGTTTCAGCCGCCGGGCGAGTTGGCCGATGACCATGGAGCCGATGGCCGGTTCCGGCGTGCCGAAGGTCGGCGAGCCCGAGCGCAGCGACATCGAGGAGAGGAAATTGCCGAAAATCACCGGCGCGCCCTTGCGTTCCAGCTGCGTCAGCGCACAGCCCGCCAGCGTCTCGGCATAGGACTGGGCGATGGCCCCGGCATTGGTAACGGGACCCATGGCGCCGCCCAGAATGAAGGGCACGATCACCGCCGCCTGGTTGGCGCGGGCATAGGCGCGCAGCGATTTCGTCATCGTGCCGTCCCAGACGAGCGGCGAGTTGACGTTGACATTGCCAAGGATGACACAGTTGCGATCGACGAAATCGCGCCCGAAGACGATCCGCGCCATATCGATGGAATCTTCCGCGCGGTCCTCCTGCGTGATCGAGCCCATGAAGGCGCGGTCGGAATATTTGATGTGGCTGTAGACCATGTCGAGATGGCGCTTGTTGACGGGAATATCGACCGGCTCGCAGATCGTACCGCCGGAATGATGCAGCCACGGGCTCGACTGGGCCAGCTTGATGAAGTTGCGGAAATCCTCCAGCGTGCCATAGCGGCGGCCCTTGTCGAGGTCCATGACGAAGGGCGAACCATAGGCCGGGGCAAAGACGACGTTCTTGCCGCCGATCTCGACATTATGGGCGGGATTGCGGGCATGCTGGGTAAACTGGGCGGGCGCGCTCGAGACGATCTCGTTCAGCATGCCCGGCTCGAAGCGGACGAGCACACCGTCCACCTTTGCCCCTGCCCGCTTCCAATGCTCCAGCGAGACCGGGTCGTCGCGAAACTCGATACCGACTTCGGACAGGATGCGGTCGGCAACGCGCTCGATCTTTTGAAGGTTTTCTTCGCTGAGAATGTCATAGGTCGGGATGTTGCGGGCGATGTAGGGAATGCCCACGATCCTGGCGGAATTGTCGCGCCGCGCTGAGCGGGCCGGGCGTGCGCGTCTTGCCGGTTCGACGTCGGTATCCACAAGCGTTTCCATGATAGGCCTCCCTTTTGTCATTCCGAGGCTAATCGTGAAAAAGGCCAATGTAACGCTGGAAAAATTGGAGACATGATATAAGCTCACCTTATGGAAACCCTGCGCCGCCTGCTTCCCTCCGCCTCCAGCCTGATCGTCTTTGAGGCAGCCGGGCGGCATCAGAATTTCACCCGTGCTGCCAATGAGCTGGCGATGACGCAGGCCGCCGTCTCCTATGCCATTCGCGGGCTGGAAGAGCAGCTTGGCGTGCCCTTGTTTCACCGGGTCCACCGCGCTGTGCAATTGACCGAAGCGGGCGAAAAATTCCATGCGGACGTGTCGCTTGGCCTGTCGCGCATCCAGAAATCGGCCGAGGACATTCGCGCCAAGCGCCGCGAGACCAATGTGACGCTCGCCGCCTCGACCGCCTTTGCCTCCATGTGGATGCTGCCGCGGCTGACCAAACTGCGCGAGGACCTGCCGGAGATCGACCTGCGCATCCAGACCAGCGTGCGCGATCTGGATCTGGAGGAAGAGCCGATCCCGCTTGCCATTCGCGGCGGCGGCGATCCGGTCAACTGGCCGCGTTACCATACCGCGCTTCTGGCGCCGGAAGTGATCTGCGCGGTGGCGTCGCCCGCCTTCGTCGAGGCAAACGGCATGCCGCAGCGGCCGGCGGACCTGCTGAAACATCCGCTGATCCATCTGGAGGAACCGGTCAGGCAGGCCTATAGCTGGCAGGAGTGGTTTTCGAGCGCCGGTGTGCCCTATCCCGCCAAGGCGCGGCGGCTGACATTGAACGATTATGTCCTGGTCATCCAGGCCGTGCTGGCCGGCGAAGGCATCGCACTCGGCTGGAACCACCTCATCGAACGGCAGGTCCGCTCGGGCGCGCTCGTTCCCGTCGGCAATCATGTGCTGAAGACCGATCTCGCCTTCTACGTCGTCTGGCCGCGCTCGCGCGAGCTCAACCAGCAGGCAGGCCGGGTGCGCGACTGGCTTCTGGAAGAAGGCCGCCGGGAACGGGAGAGCTAGTGCCTCGTACGATCCATGAGGCTCTAAACGGTCGGATCAGACAGCGACGGACAGGGCCGGTCCGTTGTCATGATATTTTTCGGCAAGATAGCGCAGCGTCGTGACGGAATCGGCGGGCTTGCCGTAGAAATAGCCCTGCCCCATGCCGCAGCCGAGACCTTTCAGCTTCAGCGCCTCGGAGAAATCCTCGATGCCTTCGGCAACGACTTCGAGATTGAGGCCGTCGCACATGGCGATGATCGCCTTGACGATATGCTCGGATGCACGGTCGGCGGAGATGCGCGACACGAAGGCGCGATCGACCTTGACCTTGTCGAAGGAGAAATCGCGCAGGCGGCCAAGGCTGGATTGCCCGGTGCCGAAATCATCGAGCGAAATGCGCACGCCGGCGGCGCGCAGTTCGGTGACGATCCGCTGGGCCACATCCGCATCGGTCATCACGGCGGTTTCTGTAATTTCGAGCTCCAGCCGGCGCGGATCAAGCCCGGCACGCTGGATGATCGATAGGACGTTGGTGGCCGTCATCGGGTCCATCAGCTGGGCCGACGACAGGTTGAACGACAGGAACAATTCCTTCGGCCAGAGCAGCGCCGTTTCCGCCGCCTTGCGCAAAAGCGTCTCGGACAGAGAATCGATAAAGCCGCGTTCTTCAGCAAGCGGCACGAAGACGGCGGGAGAGACATAGCCGAGGTCCGGATCGCACCAGCGGGCCAGCGCTTCAAAGCCCACGACCATTTCCGTCTTTAAATTGACGATCGGCTGGAAATGGACATCGACCTCATCGGCGATGATGGCGTTGCGCAGCGCCTGTTCCAGCTGCGTCGCCCGCTTCATCTCCTGGGCGATTTCCTGGGAATAGACGGTGATCTGGCCACGGCCGCGGCGTTTGGAACGGTAGAGCGCCGTATCGGCGCTTTTCAACAGATCCTCGAAGTCCTCGCCGGCGAAGGGATAGACGGCAAAGCCGAAGGAGGCCGAGAGGCGGACATTGCGCTCGCCGAGATCGAAAGGCGCCGACAGCACCTCTTTCAGCATGTGGCCGATCTTTTCGGCCGCCTTGCGCTCAAAGACCAGCGGCAGAACGAAGCCGAACTCGTCGCCACCGGCGCGAATGACGGTTGCGCCGTCCGGCACGCAGGCCAGCAGCCGGCTTGCCACCTGGCACAGGATTTCATCGCCGGCACTGGGGCCGAAGAGATCGTTGATCGGCTTGAACCCGTCGAGATTGGCAAGGCCGATGGTGAATGGCGCAGGATCGCTGGCGCGCTCGGCGGCGATTTCGCGCACCTTGTCACGCAGCTTGTAGGAATTGCCCAGCCCGGTCAGCGGATCGGTGTAGGCCATTGCATGCAGGTCATTCCGGCTGATGTGCTGAGACGGTGTTTCAGCAGACTTCATAAACGCATTCCCAGGATTGGATTCAAGCAGTGTCAGGAACAGACGATGGGCATGGAGGGTTAAGATTTCGAAAGCGTGCCTTCTGCTCTGTCTCCCTCTCTCACCCTAATTCTAGGGAGTTGACATCCATATGGTTCAAGCCTGTGCTTTTATTCGCGTTTTTCTCCGTTAATTGCTTGTTTTGATCAAACGGTCAGCCAACCATGCGTTCGGCTTTGATGTTGACGAACTTGCGGTAGACGGCTTCGATCATGTCCGGGCTGATCGGCTTGGTGATGTAATCGTCCATGCCGGCCTGCTTGCTGTGTTCGATATCGATATCGAGCGCCTGGGCCGTCACGGCGATGATCGGGGTCTGGAAAGACGCGTTCTTTTCGAGCGCCCGGATGGCACGCGTGGCGTCAAAACCATTCATCACCGGCATCGAGACATCCATCAGCACCAGGTTCGGCCGGTATTGCTGCCAGAGCTTGACGGCTTCCTCGCCATTGGCGGCGATGCGGTAGGATATGCCGATGCCTTCGAGGATCTGGGCAAAGACGAACTGGTTGATTTCGTTGTCTTCGGCGACCACCACTTCGACCTCCGGCATCGGACGGCCGGTGAGGGTTGCGTCCGGCACGATGATCTCCCAATCTGCGGGGCCATCTTCCTCCACCGAAGGCAGGGCGCCGACGCCGTTTTCGCAGAGCGTGAGAATTTCAGTGCGCAGTTCGACCGCTTTCCAATCCCTGGCGATCACCAGGGACGGAGAGATCGTCCAGCCTGCGACCGTTGCCAGCGCATCCGTCATCATGCCGTCGATCAGGAGGGCATCAAGGGTGACGCCACGCGCCGTGCACGCATCCTTGAAGGCTGCAAGCTCGATGGCGTTTCTGACCGCGCAGGCATCAAAACCCCAGCGGCGCAACTGTGGCACCAGGTTGATTTCAAGCGCTGCCGCTGCCGTCATCAAAAGGATTTTCTGCTTGCCCTTCATGTCGGGATCAATGATCGCGCCAGCTTCGACCAGATGCTGCATGTCGATCGACCGGAACGGGTCGTAGCAGTTCTGCGCCGGCACGAACGCGCTGTAGTCTCGCACCTCCAGCGGCGAGCGGCCGGAGGCGGCGTCATCCAGGCCGTTATAGCCGACGACCAGATCGGTCACGTCGTTCATGCAGGTGACCAGGAGATGTTTGCCGGGATCGCCGACGCGGAACTTGCGGGTGACGACCCACAGATCCTCTCCATCGGCCTGAACGATCTGCTCCGGCTGGCAATGGACATCGCCGCTGTCCAGCGTCTTGCGGTCGGAGCGTTCGAATTTTTCGGCGAGATCCGGCTCGAGCAGATCCCAGACGGAACGCCCGAGGATGGCATCGGGTGTCATGCCATGAATGGTGCAGAATGCCTTGTTGACGGCGATGTAGCTCAGATTGCGATCCTTGACGCAGATCGGATTGGGCAGGCAGTCGAGGATGCCCTCGGTCAGCTCGACGCGCTCCATATCGAGCTGCATCTGCTCTTCGCGTTTTTTCTGCTCGGAGACATCGTTGATCGCGACAATGCCGAGACCGCTCGACAGGCGGCGCTTGCGCACATTGATCCAGCGATGGCGGCCGATACGCTCGACAACGTCGAAGCGCTCGCGCCAGTGATGGGACAGATGCTCGGAAATCCACTCGTCGCGATTGGAATGGCGGCGGCTGGTCTCGGGCGCCGTGCCGCTGCGCACACCGGAATCGAAGATGGCGCCGAGAAAATCCTTCAGCCGGGTGCCGGCCTCCAGAAAATGCACTGGAATCGGATAGAATTGCAGAATGGGGCGGCTCGCAAACACAATCTCATCATTCTTGTCGCAGACAAGAATCGCCAAGCCGAGCGCGTCAGACGTCGCCTCAAGCACGGTTTTCTGGATGTTCGCGCCGAAAGACGCTACATCATTCATTGCACAGCCCTCTTAATAACCTTGGCGGCTTCTTTTTGCGGGACATGCTGACAACGCGCCGGTCAGGCCGTATCTGGGGGGCCGTTCCCGGGCGGACAGCTGCGCCACAGGCTCCAAATGACAAAACCTGTGCTCATTCAGGTCGTCGCCGAACGTCGCAGCTTTGTATTAAGGCCAGATTAAACCCGGCCGAATTTGTCTGGTCCCCACATCGCGACACAGCCGGGGATAGACCCCTTGGAACACTTTTCATGTGCCGCCGAATCCCGGACAATAGATCATGGCCATCAAGCAGCTCTCCGAAACCCTCATCAACCAGATCGCCGCCGGCGAGGTCATCGAAAGACCCGCGAGCGCCGCCAAGGAACTGATCGAAAACGCGCTCGATGCCGGCGCAACCCGCATCGAGATTGCCACCGCCGGCGGCGGCAAGACGCTGTTGCGGGTGACCGACAATGGCTGCGGCATGGGGCCTGATGATCTGGAGCTTGCCGTGCGGCGTCATTGCACCTCCAAGCTCTCCGACAATCTTCTTGATATCCGCACGCTCGGATTTCGCGGCGAGGCCCTGCCCTCCATCGGCTCTGTCGCGCGGCTGACGATCACCAGCCGGCCGGGCGGCGCGAGCCACGGCGCCGAGATCGGCGTTTTCGGCGGCAAGCTGCAGCCGGTCAGACCCGCCGCCGTCAACCAGGGCACCGTGGTCGAGGTGCGCGACCTGTTCTTTGCGACACCCGCCCGGCTCAACTTCATGAAGACCGAACGGGCCGAGGCGTCGGCGATCTCGGACGTGGTGCGGCGCATGGCGATCGCCTTTCCGGGCGTGCGTTTCGTGCTGTCGGGCTCTGACCGCACGACGCTGGAATTTGCCTCCACCGGCGACGACCGGCTGGCCCGCATCGCCCAGGTGCTGGGGCGCGATTTCCGCGACAACGCAATCGAGATCGATGCGGAGCGCGAGGGCGCGCGGCTGAGCGGCTTTGCCGGCGTACCGACCTTCAACCGCGGCAATTCGCTGCAGCAATATGCCTTCGTCAATGGCCGCCCCGTCCAGGACAAGCTGATCTGGTCTGCCCTGCGCGCCGCCTATGCCGAAACGATCCCGCAAGGGCGCTATCCGGTGGCGGTGCTGTCGCTGACGGTCGATCCGGACGTGGTCGATGTCAACGTGCATCCGGCAAAATCCGACGTGCGCTTCCGCGATCCGGGCCTGGTGCGCGGGCTGATCATCGGCGCGATCCGCCAGGCCCTGGCGCAGGATGGCGATAGGGCCTCGACAACCGGCGCCAGCGGCCTGATGCGGGCGTTCCGGACCGGGCAGCCGCAAAATGAGCAAGCCTGGCAGCACCGGCCTGAACAGCACCGGTCTGGACAGCACCGGCCGAACGCAAACTGGACGGCCGCCGCCTCCCCCTACCGGCCGATGGATTTCGGCTCAACGTCAAATGGTTTTACGTCAAATGGTTCGGGGTCAACCGGTTCCGGGTCAAACGGCTTTGCAGAACGTCCGCAAGCGGCCTTTGACGGGATAACGACGCCATCCGCCCGCGCGCCGATGGCCGAGATGGACCCGGCTGCAGCCCGGCAGCCCGACAAGGCGCATCCGCTTGGCGCGGCGCGTGCGCAGCTGCACGAAAACTATATCGTCGCCCAGACGGAAGACGGCCTCGTCATCGTCGATCAGCACGCAGCCCATGAACGGCTGGTCTTTGAGGAACTGCGCAAAGGGCTGAATTCGCGGCCGATCCCGGCACAGGCCCTGCTCATTCCCGAGATCGTCGATCTGCCGGAAGACGATTGCGACCGGTTGATCGGTCATTCCGCCGAATTTTCACGGCTTGGGCTCGGCATCGAGCGTTTTGGTCCCGGCGCCATCGCCATTCGCGAGACGCCCTCCATGCTCGGCGAGATGGATGCCGCCGGATTGGTGCGGCAGCTGGCCGACGAGCTGGCCGAATGGGACACGGCCAACGGTCTTGCCAGCCGGCTCGATTATCTCGCCGCCACCATGGCCTGCCACGGCTCCGTGCGCTCCGGGCGGCGGCTGCGGCCGGAAGAGATGAATGCGCTGTTGCGGCAGATGGAGGCAACGCCCGGTTCCGGCCAGTGCAACCACGGCCGGCCGACCTATATCGAGATCAAGCTTTCCGATATCGAACGGCTGTTTGGGCGCAGTTGAGCAAACGGGCCGTCAATTGCGCTGGAAATCCGTCGCTTGCCGCGCTAGAGAGCATGTTCAAAATAGATGACGCTGGAGCGCTTCTTCCCGATCGTGTCCATCGTGGATGCCTCGATAGCGTTTCTGAACGGCGGGCGAAAAATCATGCGGGGTCGCAGGACGATGAACAGATTTGAGGGCAATGGCAACCGGGAAGCCAAGATCCGCTATCTCGACGGCGACTTCCAGATCGTGCTGCCCGGATCGCATGTCATCTGCGCCATGACCGGCGCCATCATCCCGGTCGATGAACTGCGCTACTGGAGCGTCGCGCGCCAGGAACCCTATGCGGATGCGCAGGCGTCCTACGACGCCGACAAGCGCGCGGGCATCCTGCCGAACCAATAGGGTTTAGTTAAAGCGTGAACTAAGCGTCGACACCCCACTCTCCCTCATCCCCGCCCTTGTGGCGGGGATCCAGTGACCCGACGTCTGTCGGGTCAAAAGACCCTTTCAGCTCAAGGACTTGAGCTGGCTGGATCCCCACCACAAGGGCGGGGATGAGGGGAATTTGGCGATAGGCACAATTTCCCAAGTGACCTGCAGAGTTATCAGATAATACCTTGTCAGCAGTCTAAAGCCTCGTACGAGGCGCCACATCTATGCGGGCGACTTGCGCAGTTTGCGGGTGCGCGCGGCTTTCACCGCCGCATCGATGATCTTGCCGGGTGAGCCGGGGTCGTCGAAACGGACCTCCACCTCTATCACCCTGCTTTTTTCCATCAGCTCGCCGGCGCGGCCATGCTCGGGTTCCAGCCGCACCATGTCCTTGGCGGTGGTTACCAGCTGGTAGCCCTTGGCAGAGGCATGATCGAGCAGGTCGGCGATTTCGTCGCTGGAAAAATGGTGGTGATCGGGGAAGCTGCGGGTCTCGGCGATCACGGCGCCGGTCTCGCGGATCGTGCGGAAGAATTTCTCCGGATCGGCAATCCCCGCCCAGCCCAGAACCTCTACATTCTTCAGACCGCCATCATCCAGATGCTCGACATTGGCGGCATAGATCTGCTTGCCGGCGCGGGCGCAGCGGCGGATGAGAGCGTCGGCCCGATCACCGTTGCCGATCTTCAAGATTGCGGAGGCATAGCGGATCTGCTGGGGGATCGGCGCCCTGACCGGACCGGATGGGATGAGGAAGCCGTTGCCGATACCGCGGCGGCTGTCGATCACCAGAAGGGAAAAATCGAATGTCAGCCGGGCGCTCTGAAACCCATCATCCATGATGATGATATCGGCGCCTTCGGCCACCAGGCGGCGTGCGCCCTCGACGCGCTTGCGGCAGATGACGGCCAGGCCTTCGCGGGCAAGCAGCAGCGGCTCGTCGCCGACGTCGCGGGCGCGGTGATGGGTGGGATCGACCACGGTGGTGACATCGAGCGAGCCGCCATAGCCGCGGCTCAGAAAGCCGGGCTTCAAGCCGCGCCGGCGCGCAGCCCGTGCCAAGGCGATCGCGGTCGGGGTCTTGCCGGCGCCACCGACGGTGAAATTGCCGACGCAGATGACCGGAACCGGCACGGAAGCGCGGCGCGCATGATCCATGCGCGAGCCGGAAATACGTCCATAAATCCAAGAAAAAGGCCAGAGGCCATAGGCGCGCCAATCCGCCTTGGTCCACCAGAATGGCGGTGCATCAGAAACCATCAGTCCTTCCAGGCCTCCCCGCGCCGGCCGGTGTCTCCCGGTTTTCGCAACGTTGCGCGCGGCACATTTTTCGTCCTGCCGAAAACAATTTTTCCGCAGAAAAAACCGTCGCAGCCGGCGACACAAAACGTCAGATTGCCGGCAATTGCAAGCCGCGAGCGCGTCTGCAGGCGTCTTCTGCTACCGATGCGCCACCGCCAGACGTTACCGGAAGAGCCGTTGCACCCTCCGCGCTATACCGAGTATTAACCAGACTGCGGCACTCTCGGTTAACCAGATCTGGTGTCTTTCCGTTTTTTTGTTTTTCGTAGCGGACCTGAAAATGAACATAAGTTTCAACTCGGCGGCCACCGCCGCTTTGGCGGTTCTGCGCCATAATGACAGCACCCATGCCAAGATGCAGGATGTCATTACCACCGGCATGCGCATATCGGAAGCAGCCGACAATGCGGCCTACTGGTCGATCGCCACCGACATGCGCAACACCACCAAGGCCACGAGCACCGTCATCGACGCGCTGGAACTGGGGGCTGCCCTTGTCGATGTGTCCTATCAGGGGATGGAGGACCTCATTTCCATTACGTCGGAGATCAAGACCAAGATCATGGCGATGAAAGAACCGGGGGTGGACCGCTACAAGGTCAGCTCGGAAATCTACGAGCTGGAAAAACAGTTTCTGTCCACCACGCAGTCTTCGTCGTTCAACGGCCGCAACCTGCTGGCGCCGGGCGATCTGCATTATACCGAGAAAAGCTATGTCGATGGCAACGGCAAGACGCTGAACTATATCGAGATGAGCCCTCCCGACACCAATGTCGCCTTTGGCGGCATCGTTGCGAGCTATACCAAGGGCAAAGTCGGCATCATCAACATCTATGGCGACAGCAACCTCAACGTCTTCGGCCCGGCCACCTACAAGAATGCCGATGGCAGCACCTCGGCGCAGAACGGCCTGGCCGACACGCCACAGGCGGACGGCATGACCGGCGGCGTGCCGCATCCGGATCCGGCCAAGACCACCGCCTGGCTACCGGCCTTCAACGGCCGCACCCAGATCGGCATGGGCACCGACGATATGTTCAGCGCCTCGCATATGGGGGAAGTGCCCGACGATCTCGTCGAAACCGCCACCGATCTGCTGCTGAAGCGCTATGACGACATCCATTCGACCCTGACGGACCGGGCAGCGACGCTCGGATCGCTCAGCATGCGCATCGACATGCAGACGGATTTCAACAGGACGCTGACATCGACGATCCAGAAGGGCATCGGCCGGCTGGTGGATGCCGATATGAACGATGCCTCGACCAAGCTGAAAGCGGTGCAGGCACAGGTGCAGCTGGCCGTCCAGGCGCTGAACATTGCCAACAACGCGCCGTCACTGCTGATGCAGTTGTTCCGCTAAGGAACAGAGCGCGCGTTACACCAAAACCGTTTCAAGCTCGGTGATGTCGTTGAGGCAATGATCGGATGCGGCAGCCAGAGATTGCGGCGAGCCGGTGCCGGTGAGGACCGCAACCGTCAAGCCGGCGCCGGCGTTGCGGCCCATGTGCAGGTCGTGATTGTTGTCGCCGACGACCGCGATCTGGTGGGGCTCAAGCCCGGTCGCCGCGCAGAAACCGTGCACCATGCCGGGCTGCGGCTTGGTGCCGAAGCCGCTGTCATAGCCTGCGACATAATGAAGATAACCGTCGAAACCAAAGCGTTTTGCGGTTTCCCGGATCGAGCGTTCGTTGTCGCTGGAGGCAACGCCGAGGCGGTAGCCCTTGGCATGAAGGCCGGCAAAGAAGGTTGCAAGGTCGGTCACCGGCACCGCATAGGCGGCCGAATTGGAAAACAATCCATCGAGCTTCACCGTCAGCGCCTCGACCGTATAGGGGGCGCCGGCCGCGACCATGCCGGTGGCGATCTCGATCGTATTGCCTGCGGCCAGCAGGCTGTCGGGCGTGACATGGCCGGTATCGGGATCCATGCCGCCGGCCACCAGCAGGCGTCTTGCCAGAGCCGCATCGCCATTGGCCGCGATGCTGGCGACCTCGTAATTGACCGGAACCCAGCTTTTTACGTAATCGAGCAGCGTTCCGTCCTTGTCGAAGAGGATACCGGAAATGGTTCTGTCGGCCGTCATGAATATCTCACCGGAAAAAGTGTCAGTTATCGCCGCGTGGCTGCAGCCGTGCCTTCACTGTCAGCGGGTTGATATAGGGTTCAAGCCCCCGGATCGTCGCCGACAATGCTCCGCGCATTTCATGCACGGTTTCGAGCCCGGCATCGATCATCTTGCGACGCACTTCGTCGTTGACGAGAAGATAATTGACCCCCTTGGCCAGCATCTCGACATCACGGATGATCTTGGCGCTGCCGTTCTTGGCGAGCATCTGGTAGGTGTCGCGGAAATTCTGGACATTGCCGCCCGACAGGATGGCGCAGCCGAGCATGGCCGGCTCCAGCGGGTTCTGCCCGCCTTCGGCAAACAGCGAGCGGCCGACGAAGGCCACCTCGGTCAAACGCAGGTAGAGCCCCATCTCGCCAATGGTATCGCCCAGGAAAATATCGGTTTCCGGGGTGATCGGATCGTTGCGGGTGCGCCTGGCGACCGTCAGCCCCTTGGAGGTCAGCATCGTCTCGATCGCGTCGCAGCGCTCGGGATGGCGGGGCACGATCACGGTCAGGAGGCCGGTGCGCTCCTTGAGCGCACGGTGGACGATGCCTGCGGCATTTTCCTCGCCCTCGAAGGTGGAGATGGCAGCCCAGGTCTTGCGGTCGCGGATCTGCTGGCGGTAATGCTTCAGCGCGTGATTGTCATACGGCGGCGCATCGGTATCGACCTTCAGATTGCCGGAGACCATCACCGGCAGGGCGCCCAGCGTGCGGAAACGGTCGGCATCGGCCTCGGACTGCGCAATGACCAGCGCCAGGTTTTCAAACAGCGCGTCGGCAAGCCACAGGCGCTTTTTCCAGCGGCCGAAGGTGCGGTCCGACAGGCGGCCATTGACCAGAACCTGCGGAATATGACGGTTCCCGAGCTCCATCATCGTCATCGGCCAGATCTCCGATTCCGCGATGATCGCCAGATCCGGCTCCCAATAATCGAGAAAGCGGCTGACGGCCGGCTTGAAATCGAGCGGCACGTATTGATGGGTGACACGCGCGCCCAGCCGGTCGGCAACGATGCGGGCCGATGTCTTCGTGCCGGTGGTCAGCACCACCGAGATGCCCCGGCGCGAAACTTCATGGATCAGCGGAATGATGGCCGTCGTCTCGCCGACGCTGGCGGCATGGAACCACACCAGCGGCCCATGCGGACGCGGCGCGCTGGCATGGCCATAGCGCTCCTGGCGGCGGGCGCTGTCTTCCTTGCCCTTGGCGGCGCGGGCGGCCAGATAGCCCCAGACCAACGGGTAGACCGCCGTGCCGATCCAGCGATAGCTTGACAGAGCCAGCCGGGCGAGCATGCGGCTCATGGGGTCAGGTCCTGCGCACAGCAGCCAGCGCAAAAGCCGTCTGTAAAGGCGAAGGCAGCCTTCTCAGCCGCGCGGCCTGCCTGTCCGAAACGCCCTGGCATCAAGCCTGTTCCGGATCCAGAAGCCGGTGCATGTGGACGATGAAATAGCGCATATGCGCGTTATCGACGGTCAGCTGGGCCTTGGATTTCCATGCCGTCAGGGCCGTGTCGTAATCAGGGAAGATGCCGACGACATCGAGCTTTTCGAGATCGCGGAACTGGACGCCGGTGAGTGTCGTCAATTCACCGCCGAACACGAGGTGCAGCCGCTGTTTTACTTCCGAATTCTGAGCCATCAGACCATCCAATTTTCTTGCCGTATTTTGCTTGTGGTTTGCGGCATTCAGCCGGAAAGGTCAATGGCCCTCCAGCCCCTGAGACGCCGCAATCAATGCCGGTAAAGCGGGCCTTGCCGCCGCGCAGAGCACGGTATGACGAACATTGGGGCGATTGTAGGAAAGCGGCTGTCCATCAAGCCCGAAAAGCGCCCCGCCTGCCCGCTCCAGGATGAGGTCGGCGGCTGCCAAATCCCAATCATGGGAGTTTTTCTTGACGATCGTGCCATCGATCCGGCCATCGGCGATCATCGCAATCCGATAGGCGAGCGACGGCACATGCGGAATGCGCGACACGCTGGCGCGATATCCCTGTTCCAGCAAGCCGACCGTCTCCTCGGCAAGCGCGATCCGTAGGACGTCCGCACCGGTTGGCCTGACGCTGATCGGCTCGCCGTTCTTCAGCGCGTCACCGGTCAAGACCGCCTGAAACAACTCGCCAAGCGCCGGCGCAAAGAGGACGCCCGCCACCGGACGGCCAAGATGCACGACGGCAACGCTGACGCACCAGACATCCTTGCCGGCAATGAAGGCTCTCGTGCCGTCGATGGGATCGACCACGAACACGGTATCGCAGCCGAGCCTTGCCGCATCGTCATCGGTTTCTTCCGACAGCCAACCGTAATTCGGCCGGGCGGCCAGGAGTTTTTCCTTGAGGATATCGTTGGCGGCGAAATCCGCCTCGCTGACCGGCGAACGGCCGCCATTCTTCCACTGGACGTCCGGATCCTTGCGGAAATAGGACAGCGCCTTTTCACCCGCAGCGTTCGCCGCCATCGTGATCAGGCTGAGATCGCTGCTCCAGTCATCCGGCGAAAGGCGGGCGTTCATCTTGGTCTTCCATTCCCGCAGCATCGGCCGCGTTAAAGCTATCCGGACGGGCCTTATTTGCCCGCAAGCGTCATGCCCTCGATGGCAAGGGTCGGGGCAGCGACGCCGAACTTGCGGTCGATATCGTCGGCAAGCGTGATGGCGAAGAACATCTGCTTCAGATTGGAGGCGATCGTGACTTCGGATACCGGGAAGGTCAATTCGCCATTCTCGATCCAGAAACCGGAGGCGCCACGGCTATATTCGCCGGTGAGCATATTGACGCCCTGGCCGATCAGTTCGGTGACGTAGAAACCGGTTCCGACGCTGCGGATCAGCTCTTCGCGCGCGATATCGCCGGGTTCCAGCGCAAAATTCGTTGAGGACGGCGAAACGGCCGTGCCGCCACGCGCGCCACGCCCGTTGGTTTCCAGACCTAGTTCGCGTCCGGTCGAGGTGGCAAGGAACCACTGCTGCAGCACGCCATCCTCGATCATCGACAATTTCTGCCCGGTGACCCCTTCGCCGTCGAACGGACGCGAGGCGGACCCCCGCACCACCAGCGGATCATCCGTCACGGTGATGCCGGCCTTCATCACCGGCTTTCCCATCATGTCGCGCAGGAACGAGGTCTTGCGGGCAACCGAGGCACCGTTGATCGCACCGGCAATATGCCCGGCGAAACCCCGCGACATGCGCGGATCGAAAATAACCGTGACATTCTTCTGGGTCGGAACCTGGCGTGGACCGATGCGGGCAACCGCCTTTTCGCCGGCGGTACGGCCGATCTCGGCTGCGGATTTCAGGTCGGCGAAATAGAGGCGGCTGTCGAAATCGTAATCGCGTTCCATCTTGGTGCCGTCGCCGGCAATGGCGCTGACGGAGCGTCCGAACCGGGTGCCCATATAGGCGCCGGAAAAGCCGTGCGACGTGACCAGAACCAGACCGCCCGTGCCGGCGGATGCGCCGGCGCCGCTCGAATTGGTGACGCCGTTGACGGCAAGTGCCGCTTCTTCGGCTTCCAGCGCTGCGGCAGTCAGGGTTTCCGTGGAGACCTCTGCCGGATCGTAGAGTTCAAGATCGGGATAGGAGCGTGCCAGGCGCTCGCTGTCGGCGAGGCTGGCATAGGGGTCCTCGGGAGAGGCCTTGGCCATCGCCACGGCACGCTCGGCCAGGACCTTCAGGTCAAAGCCCGGATTGGCCGAAACGCTGGCGACACGGCGGCCGACGAAAACCCTAAGCGAAAAATCATCGCTTTCCGAGGCGTCGGTGCCCTCGACCTTGCCAAGCCGCACCGAAACGGAGCGGGAGCGGCCCCGCACGACCACGGCATCGGCCTGATCGGCACCCGCCTTCAGCGCCAAATCGATGAGCGCGGCCGCCCTTGTCTGCAGAACACCGGAATCGATAATATCGGACATGATTTAGCCTTTCATTCCCGCTCCATTTATTGTGCAGTAGGACCGGCATCAAGGGCATATCCTGATTCTTGACCGCCGCCCCCGACCAAATGCCGAATTTAGGGCAAACTCCTGCCCAGCCAGACACGCCAGAGCCGCCCCCTGCGGCTGCGCGCCAGGAAAGAACTGTTATGTCGACGTCACCCGCTCTTACATCACAGGCTCTGCTTCTGCTCGGTGGCGCTGTCGTCGCAGCGCCGATCTTCAAGAAGCTCGGGCTCGGCACCGTCCTTGGCTATCTGGCGGCCGGCGTCATCATTGGCCCGCTGCTGCACCAGATCAGCGACGGCGAACAGATCCTCGGTTTTGCGGAACTGGGCGTCGTATTCCTGCTGTTCGTCATTGGCCTGGAGCTGAAGCCCTCGCGCCTGTGGCAGATGCGGCGCGACATTTTCGGACTTGGCAGCGCGCAGGTGCTGGTAACAGGCGCTTTGATCTCCGCCATCGTTTTCTTCGCCGGGCTGCTCGACTGGAGCGGCAGCGTCATCACCGGGTTCGGCCTGGCGCTGTCCTCCACCGCCTTTGCGCTGCAGATCCTCGATGAGAATGGCGACACCAATACGCGCCATGGCCAGCGCGCCTTCTCGGTGCTGCTGTTGCAGGATCTGGCGATCGTGCCGCTTCTGGCGCTGATCCCGCTGGTTGCCCTGCAGGCACCGGAAGATACGACGCCGCCGCTGCAGGATTTTTCCGTGGCCGTCGGCGCCATCCTGATCATGGTGGTCGCCGGGCGCTATCTGCTCAATCCGCTGTTCCAGGTGATCTCCCGCACGGGCGCGCGCGAGGTGATGATCGCCGCAGCCCTGTTCATCGTTCTGGGCGCCGCCACGCTGATGCAGCTGGCCGGACTTTCCATGGCGATGGGGGCGTTTCTGGCCGGCGTGCTTCTGGCGGAATCGTCCTACCGGCACGAACTGGAGGCGGATATCGAGCCGTTTCGCGGGCTTCTGCTTGCCCTGTTCTTCATGGCGGTCGGACTGTCGCTCGATCTCAAGGTCATCGTCGACAACTATGTGCTGATCCTGATCGCGGTCCCCTCTCTGATGCTGCTCAAGGCTCTGGTGATCTACACGATCTGCCGGCTGACCGGCTCGCCGCACAATGATGCCGTGCGCATCGGCCTGCTTCTGCCGCAGGGTGGCGAATTCGGTTTCGTGCTGTTTACGGCAGCCGCCAGCGCCGGCGTGTTTCCCGACAGCTGGGCATCGCTTCTCATCGTCATCGTCACCCTGTCCATGGCACTGACGCCGGCAGCCTCCGCGCTTTCAGGGCTTCTCATGCAGGAGCAGGACGAGGCAACCGAAGAGATGGAAGAGGATTTTGAGGGGGCTGGCGCCGACGTGCTGATGATCGGGTTTTCCCGCTTCGGCCAGATCGCCTCGCAAATCCTGCTTGCCGGTGGCCGCGAGGTGACGATCATCGATCATTCCGCCGCCCGTGTGCGCCAGGCCGCGACCTTCGGGTTCCGCATCTATTTCGGCGATGGAACGCGGCTGGACGTGCTGCGCGCCGCCGGCATCGAGCGCGCCAAGATCGTTGCCATCTGCACGCAGAAGCAGGAGATCACCGACCGGATCGTCGATATGGTGCAGGCGGAATATCCCAATGCCCGGATTTTCGCGCGCGCCTATGACCGGCTGCACACGCTGTCGCTGCGCGCCCGCGGCGTCGATTACGAGCTGCGCGAGACCTTCGAGTCCGGCCTCGTCTTCGGACGCAAGACGCTGGAAGGATTGGGGATTGCCGATAACGAGGCTGAGGCCATCATGAACGATATCCGCCGCCGCGACGAGGCCCGCCTGGTGGTGCAGGAAGCCGAAGGCATCAGTGCCGGACGCGACATGCTGCATTTCGAACCGGTAAAGCCGGAGCCGCTGATCAAGCCCCGGCGCGAGACGGCACCCTCGCTTGCCGCCGACGACGATATCCTGCCGTCAGCCCCGCCGGTAAAGCCGAAACCGGCAGCCGAGGTTCTTGCCAAGGCGGATTGATAAAACAGGAGCACGCGACAGGCAGCCTTGGCAGAATGATCGCCGCCGCCTCATATTATATACAACTTTAAAATGGTATTCGCAGTATGCACCTTGCGGCACTGAAAGCGTTGCAAAAGCGGCTGATACCGCAATTGACAAACTCATTCCAACCCGTATTTCTTTTCCCAAATTGCAACCATGGGAGGAGATTCGGTGCATATGGAGATGGGAAAACATTCAAAAACCGGCGCAATTTCGAAAATGGCCTTGGCCGCTGCTCTGGCCTGTCCATTGACCGTGCGAGCGGCAGACCCGCCGAAATTTCCGCAGACGATTGCGCAGGCGATCGAAGCCGAGAAGCGCAACGAGATGCCGCCGACCGGTTTTTACGACCAGCCCGTTGCGCTTGAAGCCGGACGGGCGGGTGCACTTCTCGCCACGGAAAGCGTCACGGGTTACGCATTGCCGCCTGGCACCGGTGCGACGCGCATTCTTTATCAGTCCCTCCAGGGCGGCAAGGAT